>NZ_AP026966.1:0-350000 GCF_027923905.1 Massilia varians | reverse complement strand
GAAAAGCATGCATCTTACGGTTTGCGCAAAGCCCATGTTTAATCGAAATCAATCTTATCAGCTTATCCACCGATTACAACCGCGCCATGACAGGCTGTCACCGTCTTGCGCACATATTTTTGAACGGTCAACGCCTGGTAGTGGCAACATTCATTTCTACTAGGAATCATGCGTACGTAAATGTCCTTTCGGTCAAATTTCACAGTAGAATGCACGAGCGCAACGCCAACCAGACCGTTTTATGCTGAAGACCCCATCCTCACTGCCCATCGAAATCAAGATCTCGACGGTCGTCGCCATTTCGACGATCCTGCATTCGGCCGACCCGGCCACGATCGACGCGGCGCTGAACCAGATGACCGGCGGGGTCTCGGACTTCTTCGAGGACGAATTCGCGGTGATCGACATCGCCGCCATCGCCCATGAAAGCCCGGCCATCGACTGGCCGGCCCTGGTGGCGCTGCTGAAGAAATACCGGCTCAATGCGGTGGCCGTGCGCGGCGCCGGTCCGGACATGGCGGATGCGATCCGCGCCCACGGCCTGTCGCTGGACGACGGTTCGAGCGGCGTGCGCGCTCCCGAAGCGAAGGAAGTGCCAGCCGCGGCCGCGCCGGCCCCGGCACCCACGATCGCGCCCACCCCAGCGCCCGAACCAGCCCCGGCGCCCGCGCCGGCGGCGGCCATGATCATCGACACCCCGGTGCGTGCCGGCCAGCGCATCTATGCGCGCGGCACCGACCTGATCATCACCGCGGTCGTCAACAATGGCGCGGAAATCATCGCCGACGGCAGCATCCACGTGTACGCGCCCCTGAACGGCCGGGCACTGGCGGGCGCTTCCGGCAACCCGGAAGCGCGCATCTTTGCCCTGTCGATGCAGCCGGAACTGGTGTCGATCGCAGGCGTGTACCGCACCTTCGACGACGGCTTCCCGAATGACCTGACGCGCCAGCCGGCGCAGATCAAGCTGGTCGGCGACCGGCTGGCGATTTCGTCGCTGGCGCCGGCATCCCGCGCATAAACCCTTCGACCGCAGATACTGCTAGAACTGTAAAGGACCTTTTTGTGGCAAGAATTATTGTTGTGACGTCCGGCAAGGGCGGTGTGGGCAAAACCACTTCGAGCGCAAGCTTTTCCAGCGGCCTGGCCCTGCGCGGCCACAAGACCGCGGTCATCGACTTCGACGTCGGCCTGCGCAACCTCGACCTGATCATGGGCTGCGAACGCCGCGTGGTCTATGACCTGATCAATGTGATCAACGGCGAGGCGACCCTGAACCAGGCGCTGATCAAGGACAAGCACACCGACAACCTGTTCATCCTGCCGGCCTCGCAGACGCGCGACAAGGAAGCGCTGAGCGAAGACGGCGTCGAGCGCGTGCTCAACGAGCTGGTCAAGATGGGCTTCGAGTTCATCATCTGCGATTCGCCGGCCGGCATCGAGCACGGCGCGCTGATGGCGCTGACCTTCGCGGACGAGGCGATCATCGTCACCAATCCGGAAGTGTCCTCGGTGCGCGACTCGGACCGCATCCTCGGCATCCTGCAAGCCAAGTCGCGCCGCGCCCAGAGCGGTTCGGAGCCGGTCAAGGAACACCTCCTGATCACCCGCTACTCGCCGAAGCGCGTGGAAGCCGACGAAATGCTGTCCTACCAGGACGTGCAGGAAATCCTGCGCATCCCGCTGATCGGCATCATCCCCGAATCGGAATCGGTGCTGCACGCCTCGAACCAGGGCAACCCGGCGATCCATTTCAAGGGAACCGACGTGGCCGAGGCCTACGAGGACGTGATCGCCCGCTTCCTGGGCGAAGAGCGTCCGCTGCGCTTCACCAACTACGAAAAGCCGGGCTTGTTCCAGCGCATTTTTGGAGCCAAGTGATATGGCACTGCTCAATTTCCTCTTTCCGAAAAAAGAGAAGAGCGCTTCAGCCGCCAAGGAACGCCTGCAGATCATCATCGCCCGCGAGCGCAGCAGCGTGACCGGTCCGGACTTCCTGCCGGCCCTGCACCGCGAGCTGATCGAGGTCATCTCGAAATACACCAAGGTCAGCGCGGACGACATCAAGATCTCGCTCGACCGCCAGGGCAACCTGGAAGTGCTCGACGTGAACGTGGTGCTGCCGGACGCCTGAACGATCCGTGTTCCGATAAACAAATGCCCGCTCAAGCGGGCATTTGTTTATCCAGCTGCGCCGCCGCATCGCTCAGCTGCAGCTTCTGCAGCTCGCGCGCCACCTTGGCGCAGGCCTCCACATGCTGGTAGCCCATCTTGCGGAACAAGGCGAAGCCGATCGCCGCCGAGGCCACCTGCCCCGCGAGCGGTACCACCTTGGCCACCGTCTTGGCCGCGATCTTCACGCCGGCGCGCTTGAACAGCACCAGCACCAGCCGCTTGGTCACCAGTTTCCCGACCAGCATGCCGCCGACCGAGGCCGCCGCCTGGTAGGCCAGCACCCGCAGGCGCGGCTGCAGGCGCTCGATCTGCTGCTGGCTCAGGCCGAACTCCTTGTTGACCTCTTCCACCAGCAGGGTGAAGGTGCTCAGGTCCGACAGCACGTCCACGCCCGGCAAGGGCACCGCGGCCACCCCGGCCGACACCAGGGCCCGCTTGCGTACCATCTCGCGGCAGCGCTCGCGCACCACCTCGATCTCGGCGCCGCTGACCGGCGTGGCCGGTGCCGCGGCCGCGACGACATCCTTCTTTTTGCGTCGAAACAACATATCGTCTCCCGGTGACTTCGTACTGACAAGTGTAGCGCGGGGCCCGTGTTCGCCTGAACACAACAGAACTTCATTTCTAAAAGAAAATTCCCCATTTTGCTGTAGCGCTATTTTGTAAAAGTCTGCTATATTCGGTTTAACCCTTGTAGGAGTCTTCCTACAGGACTAACCTTAACAGTAGATGTCCTATGAAGATCGCCGTTCTTGAACAAGACCGCAGCCAGGCTGAGCTCATTTGCCAGGTGCTGACAGCCGCCGGCCACAGCTGCCAGCCGTATGACAGCGCCAAGGAATGCATTGCGCAATTGCGCAAGGAAAATGCCGACCTGCTGGTCATGGACTGGAACGTCCCCGACATGGAGGGCACCGAGGTGCTGCGCCGCGCCAAGGAAAAAATGGCGGCCAACGCGCCCGTCATTTTCCTGGTCGGCAACAACGCCGAGGACGACATCATTGCCGGCGTGACCGCGGGCGCCGACGACTACCTGGTCAAGCCGCTGCGCCGCGGCGAGCTGGTGGCGCGCGTCTCGGCCCTGCTGCGCCGCGCCTACCCGTCGCAGAACAGCGCCGAGCAGTTGCAGTTCGGTCCGTTCACCTTCGAGACCCGCCCGGGACGCCTGCTCAAGGACGGTTCGATCATCGACGTGACCCAGAAGGAATTCTCGCTGGCGCTGCTGTTCTTCCGTAACATCGGCCGTCCGCTGTCGCGCGCCTATATTCATGAATCGGTATGGGTACGCGATACCGACGTGCCTTCGCGCACCATGGACACCCACGTTTCGCGCGTGCGCAACAAGCTCAGCCTGCGTCCGGAGAACGGATTCCGCCTGGTACCGGTCTACAGCTACGGCTACCGCCTGGAAAAACTGGGCGCCTGATCATTGCGTCAACACGGGCCGGCCGCCGCGGCCGCCCGCTGAAACCCTGCTCGCACAAGGGTATAATGGGTGCATACCCCTCGACCCTGTCCCACCATGCAACTGCTTGCCGTTGGCCTGAACCATACGACCGCACCGGTCTCGCTGCGCGAGCAGCTGGCGCTCGCGCCTGACCAGCTCGGCCGGGCGGTGCAGGCGGCGCGCGGCTGGTTCGCGCGCCAGGACGCGCATAGCGCGTCAGGCAACGAGGCAGCCATTCTCTCGACCTGCAACCGCACCGAGATGTATGCGGCCAGCGACATCGCCAATCCGCTCGACGCCTCGGCCCAGTTCCTGGCCCACTACCACGCGCTCAATTTCGCCGAGCTGCGCCCGCACCTCTACATGCTGCCGCAGGACAGCGCGGTGCGCCACGCCTTCCGCGTCGCCTCCGGGCTCGACTCCATGGTGTTGGGCGAGCCGCAGATCCTCGGCCAGATGAAGGACGCGGTGCGCACCGCCGAGCAAGCCGGCGGCCTGGGCACCTACCTGCACCAGCTGTTCCAGCGCAGCTTCGCCGTGGCCAAGGAAGTGCGCAGCACCACCGAGATCGGCGCCCACAGCGTGTCGATGGCGGCGGCCGCGGTGCGCCTGTCGCAGCGCATCTTCGACAGCATCGCCGACCAGCACGTGCTGTTCATCGGCGCCGGCGAAATGATCGAACTGTGCGCCGCCCACTTCGCCGCGCACAAGCCGAAGTCCGTCACCATCGCCAACCGCAGCATGGAGCGCGGCCAGGCCTTGGCCGCCCGCTACGGCGGCGAGGCGATCCGCCTGGCCGACCTGCCCGAGCGCCTGCACGGCTTCGACATCGTGGTCTCCTGCACCGCCTCGACCCTGCCCCTGATCGGCCTGGGGCTGGTCGAGCGCGCGATCAAGGCGCGCCGCCACCGTCCGGTGTTCATGGTCGACCTGGCGGTGCCGCGCGACATCGAACCCGAAGTCGCGCGCCTGGACGACGTGTTCCTGTACACCGTGGACGACCTGTCCCAGGTGGTCCAGACCGGCCTCGAGAGCCGCCAGGCCGCCGTGGCCCAGGCCGAAGCCATCATCGAGACGCGCGTGCAGTCCTTCATGCACTGGATCGGCGACCGCGCCATGGTGCCGGTCATCCGCGACCTGCACGAGTCGAGCGAGGCGCTGCGCCTGGCCGAACTCGAACGCGCACGCAAGCTGCTGGCGCGCGGCGACGACCCCGAAGCGGTGCTGGAAGCGCTGTCGAAAGGCCTGGCCGCCAAGTTCCTGCACGGCCCGCAGCAGGCGCTGCACCATGCCCAGGGCGACGAGCGCGCCCGCCTCGCCAGCCTGCTGCCCCAGCTGTTCCGCGGCCGCCGTTAGCGGCCCTGTCCCTTTTCTTTCGTCGTGCGCTTCGCTGCAAGCGCATCCCGGCCGCCCCGCGGCGATCTAGACTCTATCGAATCCCATGAAACCATCCATGCTGGCCAAGCTGGACCAACTGGCCAACCGACTCGTCGAACTGGACGAACTCCTGATGTCCGAAGGCGCCACCGCCAACATGGACAGCTACCGCAAGATGACCCGCGAGCACGCCGAGCTTTCGCCGCTGGTGGCCCTGTACCGCCAGTACGGCAAGGCGCAGGAAGACATCGATGCCGCCCAGGAGATGGCGCAGGATCCGGAGATGAAGGAGTTCGCCCAGGACGAAATCGAGGCCGCGAAAGCGCGCCTGGCCGAGCTCGACCTCGAGCTCCAGAAAATGCTGCTGCCGAAGGACGAGAACGACGAGCGCAACATCTTCCTCGAGATCCGCGCCGGCACCGGCGGCGATGAATCGGCCCTGTTCGCGGGCGACCTGCTGCGCATGTACACCCGCTTCGCCGAGCGCAACCGCTGGCAGGTCGAACTGGTGTCGGAATCGCCCTCGGACCTGGGCGGCTACCGCGAGGTCATCGTGCGCATCATCGGCAACGGCGTGTACTCGAAACTGAAATTCGAATCGGGCGGCCACCGCGTGCAGCGCGTGCCCGCCACCGAGACGCAAGGCCGCATCCACACCTCGGCCTGCACGGTCGCGGTGATGCCGGAAGCCGACGAGGTCGAGGACGTCAACATCAACCCGGCCGACCTGCGCATCGACACCTACCGCGCCTCGGGCGCCGGCGGCCAGCACATCAACAAGACCGACTCCGCGGTGCGCATCACCCACCTGCCGACCGGTATCGTGGTCGAGTGCCAGGACGACCGCAGCCAGCACAAGAACAAGGCGCAGGCGCTCAAGGTGCTGGCGGCGCGCATCAAGGACGTGCAGCTGCGCGAGCAGCAATCGAAGGAGGCGGCCACCCGCAAGAGCCTGATCGGCTCGGGCGACCGCAGCGAGCGGATCCGCACCTACAACTTCCCGCAGGGCCGCCTGACCGACCACCGCATCAACCTGACCTTGTACAAGCTGGATTTCATCATGGATGGCGACCTGCTTGAACTGACCAATGCGCTGTCGGCCGAGCACCAGGCCGAGCTGCTGGCCGCGCTGGGCGATTGATTTTGTAGGGTGGGCGGGTCTTCCGCCCGCGCGTTCAACTACATGCCGAACAGCCGATGCGTCTGCTCATGCCGGATTTGAGCGCGCGGACGGCAAAGCCGTCCACCCTACGTTAAGCAAAAGATAAAGTAGCCTTGAGGCCTTCATGCGAGAATGCCTCGTCCCGAACGAACAACACCTACAAGAACCATGATGCTGCCTTCCAACCGCCAGATCCTGTTCGCCATCTCCTCGATCTGCTTCGCCCTGATCGGCGTGGCCCTGTACCTGCAGCACGTCCACGACATGCTGCCCTGCCCGCTGTGCGTCATCCAGCGCTACATGTTCCTGGGGATCGGCGTGGCCAGCCTGGTCGCGGCCATCAGCGGCAAGGTGCGCGCAGGCACGGTGCTGGCCCTGCTGGCGGCGCTGGGCGGCCTGGTCACGGTCGGCAAGCACCTGTACGTGATTGCCAACCCGGGCTTCAGCTGCGGCATCGACCCGATGGAGACCTTCCTCAACAAGATCCCCACCGCCGAATACCTGCCCTGGCTGTTCCGCGCCGACGGCCTGTGCGAAGGCGCCACCGACGGCATCCTGGGCCTGGCGATCCCGCAATGGTCGGCGGTCTGGTTCGTGGTGCTGACCGTGCTGCTGGCCTTCGTCCTGCTGCGCAAGAAACGCACATGACGCAAGCGATCCAGGCCGGGGCCACCATCCGGCAACTGCTGGCCGCCCTGCCGCTCGATCCGCTGGAAAACCGCATCCTGCTGTGCCACGCGCTGGGGATCTCGCGCGTGGCCCTGATCACCCAGTCCGAACGCGCGCTCGACAGCGGCGAAGCCGCGCGCATGCAGGCGCTGGTCGCGCGGCGCCTGGCCGGCGAACCGATCGCCTACATCGTCGGCGAGCGCGAATTCTTCGGCCTGCCCTTCCGGGTCGGCCCGGGCGTCCTGATTCCGCGCCCCGACACCGAACTGATCGTCGAACTCAGCCTCGAACGCCTGCCGCCGCGCGGCCGCCTGCTCGACATGGGCACCGGCAGCGGCGCCATCGCCGTGGCCTGCGCCCACGCCCGCCGCGATGCCAGCGTGACCGCGCTCGACCTCAGCGAAGACGCCCTGGCCATCGCGCGCGCCAACGCCGCGGCCAACGGCGTGCAGGTGCGCTTCCTGCGCAGCGACTGGTTCGCCGCCGTTGGCGAAGAACGCTTCGAACTGATCGCGTCCAATCCACCCTATATCGCCGCCGGCGACGCCCATCTGTCGCAGGGCGACCTGCGCTTCGAACCCGTGGGCGCGCTCACCGACCATGCCGACGGCCTGTCGGCCCTGCGCAGCATCGTCGACGGCGCTCCCGAACACCTGGAAGCGGGCGGCTGGCTGCTGCTCGAGCATGGTTACGACCAGGCCGAGTCCGTGCGCGCCCTCTTGGCGGCGCGCGGTTTTCTTGACGTACAAAGCTGGCGCGACCTGGCCGACATCGAGCGTGTCAGCGGCGGGCGCCTATCCTGACGGGCGCGCCGCCGGGATCGGCCTTGCTAAAATGACCAGACCACTTCTTGGGTCCGGCATGCGCACACTGTTCGTCTCAATCGTCCTGCTTGCTCCCTTCGTCTGCGGCGCCGCCGACACGACGACGGATGCCGCACGCCGGCTGTTCGAGCGCGAATGGCAGTGGCAGCTGCGCCAGCAGCCCGAGTATGCGACCACCATCGGCGAGCACCGCTTCGATGCCAGCCTGGCCGACACCAGCCTGGCCGCACGCGCCGCCGCCGCCGAACACACGCGCCAGGTCCTCGCCGAAATACGCCAGCTCGAGCGCGCGGAACTCGAGGGCCAGGACCGGATTTCCTACGACCTGTTCATCGCCCAGCGCGAGCGCACCCTGGCGGCCGACGCCTTCACGGCCTTCGATCCGCAGCCGCTCAATAGCGTCGACGGCCTGCAGGTGCGCCTGCCGCGGCTGGTCGCCGCGATGCCTTTCACGAGCGAACTCGACTACCGCAACTACCTGGGCCGCCTGGCCGCCCTGCCCGCGCACGTGGACGGCCTGGTCGAGCAGCTGCGCGCCGGCATGGCCGCCGGCTGGACCCAGCCGGCAGCCGTGATGGCGCCGGTCCCGCCGGCCCTGCACGCGTTGCACGAGCAGATCGCCACCGGCCCGCTGTTCGCGCCTTTCCTGCGCATCCCCGCCACGATCGAGCCGGAGACAAGGGAAAAGCTGCTGGTGGAGGGCATCTCGGCGCTGGCGCATGGCGCCCATGCCCTGCACCGGCTGGAGGAATTCGTGCGCAACGAGTACCTGCCGGCGGCGCGCCAGAGCATCGGCGCGTCCAGCCTGCCCGGCGGCGCCGACTGGTATGCCTTCCTGGTGCGCCACGCCACCACGACGCGCCTGACCCCGGAACAGGTGCACGAGATCGGCCTGCGCGAAGTTACCCGCCTGCGCGCCGAGATGGCCATGCAGGCGGCACGCACCGGTTTTCGCGGCAACCTGGCGCAGTTCCTGACCTTCGCGCGTACCGACCGGCGCCTGTTCTTCCCGGACCAGGAAGCCTTGCTGGCCCGCTACCGCAAGGCCGTGGCGCGCGCCAGCGCGAAGCTGCCCCGGGTGGTGGCGACAGTGCCGGAAGCCGGCATCGCGGTCAAGCCGATGTCGGCGGAAGGCGCCGGCCAGCCGCTTGCCTATTACGAAGGCGGCAGCGAAGGCCGCAGCGCCGCGCTGGTGGTCAACGTATCGAATCTCGATCAGCGGCCGGCCTGGCAGGTCGACAGCGTAGCCCTGCACGAAGCGCTGCCGGGGCACCACCTGCAGGTGGCGCGCGCCCAGGAACTCGCGCTGCCGGCCTTCCGCCGCCACGCCTGGTACCAGGCCTTCGGCGAAGGCTGGGCCACCTATGCCGAGGGCCTCGGTCCGGAGCTGGGCTTCTTCGGCGATCCGTTCTCGCGCTTCGGCCACCTGAACGAAGAGATGCTGCGCGCGGCGCGGCTGGTAGTGGACACCGGCATCCACCTGCTCGGCTGGTCGCGCAAGCGTGCGATCGACTACCTGAACGCGAACACCGCCAACCCGCCGCTGGACAACGAGGCGGAAGTCGACCGCATCATCGCCCAGCCGGCCCAGGCGCTCGGCTACAAGATCGGCCAGCTGCGCATCGCGGCGCTGCGCGAGCGCGCCGCCACCGTGCTGGGCCGGCGCTTCGACCAGCGCCGCTTCCACGATGCGGTGCTGGAGAACGGCGCCCTGCCGCTGGACGAGCTGCAGCGCCAGATCGAGCGCTGGATGGCGGCCGAACAGGCGCCGCCCACCCCTGCCCCCGGTGCCCCGAAAGAATGAGGCGGTCGCCGACGCACTCCGCATTTTTCGGTTAATCTCTGCTCCAACCGAATTGGCAGTATAAGAAAGGAAACACCTGTGGGTATCCAACCAGAGTCGAACCAACTACAGCGCCGCCTGGCCCTGCTCGACGACGATGCGCACCGCGCCCTGCTCGGCCAGGGCCTGCGCGGCATCGAACGCGAAACCCTGCGCGTCGACGGCAAGGGCCAGCTGGCGCGCACCCCGCATCCGGTCGAGCTCGGTTCGGCACTGACCCATCCGCAGATCACCACCGACTACGCCGAAGCCCTGCTGGAATTCATCACCCCGGCCGAGCACGACATCTCCGTGGTGCTGCACCACCTGGACGCCATCCACCGTTTCGCGCACTCGCGCCTGAAAGACGAGATGCTGTGGAGCGTCTCGATGCCGGGCGAGCTGCCGCCCGAGGAAGACATCGAGATCGCCTGGTACGGCAAGTCGAACATCGGCATGCTCAAGCACGTCTACCGCCGCGGCCTGGCGCTGCGCTACGGGAAGGCGATGCAGTGCATCGCGGGCATCCACTACAACTACTCGTTGCCGGAAAAGCTGTGGCAGCTGGTGGCCGCCAGCGAAGGCATCGCGGAAGAACGCCGCCATGCGCTGCGCGACTTCCAGTCCGAGAGCTACATCGCGATGATCCGCAACTTCCGGCGCTACAGCTGGCTCCTGATGTACCTGTTCGGCGCCACCCCTGCCCTGACAACCAGCTTCCTGCGCGGCCGCCCGCACAAGCTCGAAACGCTCTCGAGCGACACGCTCTACCTGCCCTACGCGACCAGCCTGCGCATGAGCGACCTCGGTTACCAGAACGACGCCCAATCCGGCCTGCGCCCGCACGAGAACAGCCTGGAAAGCTACGTCACCAGCCTGATGGCCGCGGTCAACACGCCCTACGAGCCGTATGCGGCGCTCGGCACCAAGCGCGATGGCGAGTGGATCCAGCTGTCGACCAACGTGCTGCAGATCGAGAACGAGTACTACTCGACGATCCGCCCAAAGCGCGTGATCCGCACCGGCGAGCGTCCGGTGCAGGCCCTGTGCAACCGCGGGGTGCAGTACATCGAGGTGCGCTGCCTCGACGTCGATCCGTTCGAGCCGGTCGGCATCAGCCTGGAAACCGGCCGCTTCCTCGACGCCTTCCTGCTGTTCTGCGCCTTCGAGGAAAGCCCCCTGATCAGCGCCCACGAAGGCCAGGTCCATGCGCGCAACTTCGCCCGCACCGTCAAGGAAGGCCGTGACCCGGCCTTGACGCTCACCCGCGACGGCATGGAAGTACCGCTCAAGGACTGGGCGCTGGAACTGATCGAACGCATCCGCCCGGTGGCACAGCTGCTCGACGACCAGCACAACGACGGCAACGTGCACGAGTCCTCGCTCAACCTGCAGAAGGCCAAGATCATCAACCCGGCGCTGACCCCGTCGGCGCGGGTGCTGGAAGAAATCCGCAGCCTCGGCTCGGCCGCCGCCTTCGGCCTGCGCCAGAGCGAGCTGCACGCGGCGAGCTTCCGCGACAGCCCCCTGATGCCGGCCGAGGAAGCCCTGTTCGACGAACTGGCCCGCAAGTCGCTGGACGAGCAGGCCGCGATCGAAGCCCAGGACAGCGGCAGCTTCGACGATTTCGTCGCCGCCTACAACAGCAGCAAGCTGTGCAGTAACCAGTAAGCAAGTCCGCTTTCCCCGCGCATGCTCACGTTCTACAACGAACACCACGCCCTGCAAGCCGCCAGCGGCGAGACGGCGCCGTGGGACGAGCAGCCTGACGCGGTCGCGCTGACGCTGGCGGAATTCGAGCGGCGCGGCCTGGGACGCATCGTCACCCCGCACGGCGTGCCGCTGGTCTCGCTCGAGCGCGTGCACACGCCGCGCTACCTGCACTTCCTGCGCACGGCATGGAGCATGTGGAACGCCCTGGATGCGGCGCATGCCGGCCAGCCGCTGCTGCCGGTCCTGTGGCCTGCGCGCGGCGCGGCGGGCGAGCCCGAGCCGGACGACTTGTTCGCCCGCCTCGGCCTGTTCGCCTCCGACAGCCGCACGCCCATCACGGGCGGCACCTGGACCGCGGCCAGGCTGGGGGCCGACTGCGCCATCAATGCCGCGCACGCGCTGCGCCTGGGCGAGCGCGCCAGCTTCGCGCTGACGCGGCCGGCGGGCCAGCATGCGCGCGCCGAGGGCTATGGCGGCGGCTGCTTCCTGAACAATGCCGCGCTGGCGGCCCAGCACCTGCTGGACGACGGCCTGGAGCGCGTGGCGATCCTCGACATCGCGCGCCACCACGGCCACGGCACCCAGGACATCTTCTATGCGCGCGGCGAGGTGCTGTTCGTGTCGATCCACCTCGACCCGCGCCACGCCTACCCCTTCTATGCCGGCCATGCCGGCGAACAGGGCACGGGCGCGGGACTGGGCGCCAACATGAACCTGCCCCTGCTGCCGGATTGCGGCAGCGGCCCCTGGTTCGCGGCGCTGGAAACGGCCTGCGTCAAGCTGGCCATGTTCCGGCCCAAGGCCCTGGTGGTCTCGCTGGGCGGCTTCGCCCCCGGCTTCGGCCTGCAGGGCGGCGACTACCTGCGCATCGGCGAGCGCATCGCCCACCTCGGCCTGCCCGCCGCCTTCGTGTTCGAAGGCGGCGCCGGCCAGGGCAGCGGCGCCGTCAGCATCCTCGAAGGTTTCGAAACCGCCGCGTGAGCATCGCCGCGCGGCTCATCCCTCCCGACTTATCCCATGATCGACTGGCAGTTCTCCCATTTCAACGACCTCACTCCCGCCGCGCTGTACCAGGTGCTGGCCCAGCGCCAGGACGTGTTCATCCTCGAGCAGACCTGTCTCTACCCCGACATCGACGGGCTCGACCCGGTGGCGCACCACCTGCTGGGCTGGCGCACGGTCGACGGCGAGCGCCGCCTGGCCGCCTACCTGCGCGTGCTGGGCCCCGGGGTGAAGTACCCCGAGATGTCGCTCGGCCGCGTCATCACAACCAAGGCGGCACGCGGCAGCGGCGCCGGGCGCGCCCTGCTGCTCGAGGGCATCGCGCGCGCCGAAGCGCTGTATCCGGGCCACCGCATCCGCATCGGCGCCCAGCAATACCTGGAAAAGTTCTACCAGGGCTTCGGCTTCGACACCGTGTCCGCGCCGTACGACGAGGACGGCATCATGCACATCGACATGCTGCGCTAGTCGGTCGCCGGTTCGAGCAGCACCGCGCGGCACTCGCCGTACACGGTGCAGGCATGGGCGGCGATCTGGCGGGCGTCGTTGATCCCGGTGGCGCGCGCGACGCCGCTGCCGAGGCTGCCGATGGCGCTCATCTTGCCGCCTGAGACCACGAAGCCACGGTCGTTGCCGTTGCGATCGAGTGCATAGCCGGCCACCTGGCCGCTGGCATTGATGGCCGTGCCAAAGCTCGGCCGGCCGTTCAGCATGCCGAGGTCGCGCAGCACGCCGCCTTGGTACACGAAGGCGTGGGACACCCCGTTCTTCGCCTCCGAGGAACCGGCGACCTGGGCGTTCGCGCCGATGGCTGCGGCCGCGCTCCCGTTGCCGCCGAGCGTGCCCAGGCGCGTGATGACGCCGCGCGCCCACAGGAAGCCGCGGCCGTCGGCCCCGACGCCGACGATGCGCCCGCTGGCGTCGATGGCGTGGGGCGTGGTGTCGGGCGGGAGGAAAGTCATTGTGTAGTAAGGCTGGCTGTGCGCGGCGAGCGGAGCGGCAAGCGAGGAGGACAGGACGAGGGCGAGCAGGGAATGACGCATGACTTTCCTTTGATGCTTGAGTGAAGAGGACTTTCAGCATCTCGAATAGCCGAGCCAGCAGGTTTGAGATAGATCAATGTCCAAAATCTCATTTCTTCAGAGCGTAATCCGGTCCTGGCTGAGTAGCGTAATAGCGACTCATCAGTGCCGCTGCGCCGCCAGCCGCCCCGCCATGCACACGACCAGCCCCGCCAGCAGCAACCAGCCGTCCGGCTCGGTGTGCACTGCGGGCAGCGGCAGGCATGCCGGGGGCACGCTGGGCGCCGCCGCGCCGGCGGGCAAGGAACTCAAGAGAAAAACGGGGAGGAAAAGAAGGATACGCATGGCGCACAGGAGGCTGGTCGGGATCAGCAGCTTCAGGCATGAAGCGGACCCGGCCTGTGCGCCAGCGCAGACGTGCGCGCAAAAAAAACCGGGGCAGCGCCCCGGTCCTGGCCAGCAAGACGTTTACTCGATCTTGGTCAGGGTGATCTCGAAGACCAGGCCATTACCGCCCGGAATGCCGTTGGAGCCTTTATCGCCATAGCCCAGGCTTGCCGGCACTTCGATGGTGCGCTTGCCGCCCACCTTCATGCCGAGCACGCCCTGCTGGAAGCCGGGGATGACGCTCGTCGAGCCCAGCAGGAAGGAGAAGCTGTTCGACTCGAGCTGGGTGCCCTTGTGGTCGGCCAGCACGGTGTTGTACAGCCACAGGGTATAGGTGACGGTGGCGGTCTTGCCATTGACGGCTTCGGCGCCGGTGCCCAGGACGTTGTCGGTCTTGACCAGTGCGGCCGGGTTGTTCGGGTTGACGATCGTCGAATTGGAATCGCCGCCGCCACCGCCGCAGGCGGTCAGGCTCAGGAGGGCGACAAAGGCGGCGATCAGGGGAAACTTCAATTTCATGGGGCGGGTCCTTGGGCGGCGAAAGAGGCGAAAAAGTTTATGCAGCGAAACCCTGAACCATACCCGAGCCCTCCATGGGCGTCTATCCCCGGACTGTCCGCCTTTTGTATTTTTCTGTAATGCGTACTAGATTTCCACCTGCGTGCCGAGCTCGATCACCCGGTTGGGCGGGATCTGGTAATAGTCGGCCGCGGCCCGCGCATTGCGGGACAACATCACGAACAGGTGCTCGCGCCATGGCGCCATGCCGCCGCCCGGGGCCGAGATCACGGTCTGGCGCGCGATGAAGAAGGAGGTTTCCATCATCTCGAAGCTCAAGCCCAGTCCGCCGCACTGGCGCAGGATGCCGGGGATGTCCGGCTCGTCCTTGAAGCCGTACTGGACGTCGAGCTGGAAGCAGTTGTGGCCGAGCTCCGCCACCTCGACCTGCTCATCCGCCGGCACCCAGGGCACTTCGCGCATGTGCACCGTGAGGAACACGACCCGCTCGTGCAGGACCTTGTTGTGCGACAGATTGTGCAGCAGCGCATGCGGCACGCCGTCGCTCTCGCCGCGCAGGAACAGCGCGGTGCCGGGCACGCGCGCCGGCGGCGCCACGAACAGCGACTCCATGAAGGCGTCGAGCGGGATCGCATGCTTTTCCAGGTTCTCGAACACCAGCTCGCGGCCACGCTTCCAGGTCAGCATCAGGGTCAGCAGAATGGTGCCGAGCAACAGCGGGAACCAGCCGCCGTGCAGCAGCTTGAGCGTGGTCGACGAGAACAGCAGCACGTCGATGACCAGGAAGAAGCCGGTCGCGCCCACGCACACCACCAGCGGCAGGTGCCAGCGGTAGCGGGTGACGAAGAAGGTCAGGATGGTGGTCGCCATCATGGTCGCGGTCACGGCGATGCCGTAGGCGCCGGCCAGCCCGTCCGAGGAACCGAAGCCGATCACGGCGATCAGGACGATGGCCAGCTGCAGCCAGTTGACGGCCGGGATGTAGATCTGGCCGATCTCGCTTTCCGAGGTGTGCAGGATGCGCATGCGCGGCAGCAGGCCCAGCGCGATGGCCTGCTTGGTCATCGAATAGGTGCCGGAGATGGTCGCCTGCGAGGCGATCACGGCCGCCATGGTCGACAGGATCACCAGGGGGATCACGCTCCAGGTGCCGAGCTGGTGGAAGAAGGGATTCTCGACCGCGCCCGGGTCATTGATCAGGAGGCCGCCCTGGCCGAGGTAGTTCAGCACCAGGGCCGGGTAGGCGATCGCGAACCAGGCCAGGCGGATCGGCTTGCGCCCGAAGTGGCCCATGTCGGCGTACAGGGCCTCGGCCCCGGTGATCGCCAGCACCACCGCGCCCAGCGCCACGAATGCGAGCAGCCTGTTCTCGAGCATGAAGTGCAGCGCATGGTACGGATTGAGCGCGTTCAGGATCACCGGCGAGGCGATGATGTTGATGACGCCCATGGTCGCCAGCGTGATGAACCAGACCAGCATGACCGGCCCGAAGAAGCGGCCGATGCCGGCGGTGCCGTGGCGCTGCACGCTGTAGAGAAGCACCAGCACCACCACCGCCAGCGGCACCACGTAGTGCGACATGCCGGGCGCCGCCACTTCCAGGCCCTCGATCGCGCCCAGCACTGAGATCGCCGGCGTGATCACGCTGTCGCCATAGAACATGGTGGCGCCCAGCACGCCGATGACCAGCAGCGGGAAATGCCAGCGCGAGGCCTTGGTGACCGAATTGGTGGCCAGCGCCATCAAGGCCATGATGCCGCCTTCGCCACGGTTGTCGGCGCGCAGCACCAGCGTGACGTACTTGAGCGAGACGATGATCGTCAGGCTCCAGAAAATCAGGGAAATGATGCCGAGGATGTTGGGGGTGTTGAGGGGGAGGCCGTGCTCGTGGTGGAAGATCGCGCGCAGGGTGTAGAGCGGGCTGGTGCCGATATCGCCGTAGACGATGCCGATGGCGGCCAGCGTCAGCGCCGCGACGCTGCTCTTCTTGTTTTCGGTACTCAAGTTTGCACCATTGTTCTGTTCTTGGTGCAGCGCACCATAAAATAACAGCAAGAAAATTGCAAGAAGATTTCGTATTTATAATACACCCTCTCGAAAACCGCTTGCGCCTGCAGAGAAATTGCGCATCAGGGATAATGGCATCTCAGCAATCGCCCTCCTTGTCCCCCATGCGCTCCGGTATCCTGTCCGCCGCCCTCGCCTTTCTGTGCTGGGGCCTGTTCCCTATTTATTTCCATGCGTTGGGCGACGTTCCGCCGGTGCAGATCCTGGCGCATCGGGTGCTGTGGTCACTCGGCTTCCTGCTGGTCGTGCTGGCCTTGCGGCGCCAATGGAAATGGTTATCTCTGGTACGCCAGCCGCGCGTCTTCTGGAGCTTCGCCGCCTCGGCTCTGCTGTTGTCGGCCAACTGGCTGGTGTACATCTGGGCAGTGAAAAACGGGCACGTGATCGAGGCCAGCCTCGGCTACTTCATCAATCCGCTGGTAAACATCATGTTCGGCTATCTGCTGCTGAAGGAACGCATGCGCCCTGCGCAATGGGGCGCGATCGCGATCGCCGCGCTGGGCGTGGGCTGGCTGACCTGGCAGTCGGGCTCGGTGCCCTGGATCGCGCTGGTGCTGGCCGCCACCTTCGGCGCCTACGGTCTGCTGCGCAAGACCGCGGCGCTCGGCGCCCTCGAGGGCCTGTCCTTCGAGACCATGGTGCTGTTCCCGTTCGCGGCCGCCTATGTCGGCTGGCTGAGCGTGACCGGCGACAATGCCTTCGTCAATGCGCCGCTGGATGCGACCCGCATCCTCCTGATCCTGGCCGGCCCGATCACGGCGATCCCGCTGCTGCTGTTCGCCACCGGCGCGCGCAAGATCCCCTTGTCGATCCTGGGCCTGCTGCAGTACCTGTCGCCCACCATCCAGTTCCTGCTGGGCGTGTGGCTGTTCCACGAAGCCTTCAGCAGCGAGCGCCTGGTCGGCTTCCTGATGATCTGGGCGGCGCTGGCGCTGTTCGCGGGCGAAGGCCTGCTGCGCAGCCGCACCGCGAAGACAAGCTGACCCCTTCCGCGCCGGCGCATAAAGTCCTGTGTCCGGCGCGGTTCTGTCGTATCCTGTGCACCTTAAACAACACCAGAGTTAAAGCATGGCCAACTACGTCTATACCATGAATCGCGTGGGCAAAATTGTCCCGCCAAAACGTCAAATCCTGAAAGATATTTCGCTGTCCTTCTTCCCAGGTGCGAAGATCGGCGTGCTCGGCCTGAACGGCTCGGGCAAGTCGACCCTGCTGAAGATCATGGCCGGCATCGACACCGACATCCAGGGCGAAGCGCGTCCGATGCCGGGCCTGAACATCGGCTACCTGCCGCAGGAACCGCAGCTCGATCCGGAAAAGACCGTGCGCCAGGAAGTGGAAAGCGGCCTGGGCGAAGCGTTTGAAGCGCAAGCCAAGCTGGAAGCCGTGTACGCCGCCTATGCGGAAGAAGACGCGGACTTCGACGCCCTCGCCAAGGAACAGGAGCGCCTGGAGTCGATCATCGCCGCGGCCGACGGCGGCAACCTGAACCTGCAGATGGAAATGGCCGCCGACGCGCTGCGCCTGCCGCCCTGGGACCAGAAAATCGGCGTGCTGTCGGGCGGCGAAAAGCGCCGCGTGGCGCTGTGCAAGCTGCTGCTGAGTAAACCAGACATGCTGCTGCTGGACGAACCGACCAACCACCTGGACGCCGAATCGGTCGAGTGGCTGGAGCAGTTCCTGCTGCGCTTCCCGGGCACCGTGGTCGGCATCACCCACGACCGCTACTTCCTCGACAACGCCGCCGAATGGATCCTGGAACTGGACCGCGGTTCGGGCATCCCCTGGAAGGGCAATTACTCGTCCTGGCTGGACCAGAAACAGGCGCGCCTGAAGCAGGAAGAAGCGACCGAATCGGCGCGCCAGAAGGCGCTGGCCAAGGAACTGGAATGGGCGCGCCAGAACCCGAAGGCACGCCAGGCCAAGTCCAAGGCACGCCTGGCCCGCTTCAACGAACTGAGCGAATACGAATACCAGAAGCGCAACGAGACCCAGGAGATCTTCATCCCCGTGGCCGAGCGCCTGGGCAACGAAGTCATCGAGTTCAAGAACGTCTCCAAGGCTTTCGGCGACCGCCTCCTGATCGACAACTTGTCCTTCACCGTGCCGCCGGGCGCGATCGTCGGCATCATCGGCCCCAACGGCGCCGGTAAGTCGACCCTGTTCAAGATGATCGCGGGCAAAGAGCAGCCGGACAGCGGCGAAGTCGTGATCGGCAAGACCGCCAAGGTCTCGCTGGTGGACCAGAGCCGTGACGAGCTGGCCAACAACAAGACCGTGTTCGAGGACGTCACCGGCGGCGCCGACATGCTGAGCGTGGGCCGCTTCGAAATGCCGTCGCGCGCCTACCTGGGCCGCTTCAACTTCAAGGGCTCCGATCAGCAGAAGATAGTCGGCAACCTGTCGGGCGGCGAACGCGGCCGCCTGCACCTGGCCAAGACCCTGCTGCAAGGCGGCAACGTGCTGCTGCTGGACGAACCGTCGAACGACCTCGACGTGGAAACCCTGCGCGCGCTGGAAGACGCCCTGCTCGAGTTCGCCGGCAGCGTGATGGTGATCTCGCACGATCGCTGGTTCCTGGACCGCATCGCGACCCACATCTTGGCCTTCGAAGGCAATTCGCAGGTTACCTTCTTCGACGGTAACTATCAGGAATACGAAGCCGACAAGAAGAAGCGCCTGGGTGAGGAAGGCGCCAAGCCGAAGCGTATCCGCTACAAGCCGCTGACGACCTGAGCTCAGCAGTAAGTGTTTATTTCGTAAAGGAAAGCCCCGCGATCGCGGGGCTTTTTTATACCCGGAAACGAACGCGGCCAACGAAGCGCCGTGTGTAGAATCCTTGGCGTTGGGCCGAATGGCCCGCATGTCCGTGGCCTTTGCAAGGCACGCGTTGACACAGCCTATGATTGATTACCGCGACAACCGCGTCCCGGGCGGGACGTTTTTTTTCACGGTGCGCCTGCTCGAACGGGGCAGCACCTTGTTGACAGACCATATTTCCGCCTTTGGTGAAGCCATGCGCCTGGCGCGCGTGCGCAAACCCTTCCATGTCGATGCCTGGGTGGTCTTGCCGGACCATGCGCATGCGATGTGGACGCTGCCGCCGGGCGACCACGACTGCGCGAGCCGCTGGCGCGCGGTCAAGATCGCCTTCTCCAAGGCGCTGCGCAAGTCCACCGTGCCGGAGGCCGACGGCACGATCTGGGAACGCCACTACCAGCACTACCGGGTTGGCGACGACGACGAGTACGCGGCGCTGGTCGACTACACCCACCTCGACGCGGTACGGCATGGCTTTTGCAGCCATCCGCGCGAGTGGCCCTGGTCGTCGCTGCACCGCTTCTTGAGTAGCGGCCATGCGATGCCGGTGCCGGAACTCATCGTACCGCCCTGGGTGCACCGGCCGCAGCCGCACGGCTACGCGCGCCTGTAGGCAAAACAAAAGGCCCCGCAGGGCCTTTTGTTGTTGGAGCGATGGGTGCTTAGAAAGCGTACTTGGCGCCGATGGTCCAGACGTCGGCCTTGGCGCCGAAGTCCTTGCTCTTGCCATAGCGCTCGTATTCGCCGATCAGCGACACGTTCTGGTTCAGCTTGTACTCCGCGCCGAGCGCGCCATAGGCTTCGGTCTTACTACGGCTCATGTTCTGCGAGGCATTGATCAGTTCCAGCTCGCTCTTGGTGCGCGCCGCGCCCAGCTTGCCGTAGACCGAGAACTGTTCATTGACCGGCAGGGTCGCCTTGGCCGCCAGGTAGTAGGCGTGGCCATCGGTCTCGCCGCGGTTGTTCACGCCGCCGATCGAGTAGTTGACGTCCGCCTTACGGAAGTCGGTATAGCCCGCTTCGACAGCCCAGTTCTGGTCGAACTCATACCCGCCGAAGATCTTGCCGGAAGCCTTGTAGCCGTCGGTATCGACATTGGTCGCGCCGGACATCTTGAAATCATGATCGGCGCTAGCCACGCCGGCGCCGACATAGGCGCGTGGTGCGGTGGTCTGAGCCTGGGCCGCCGACATGGCGGCGACGGATGCGATCAGTGCAACGATGAGCTTTTTCATGCGAATCCTTTTTATTTGGCTGATTCGCGATTCCCATTGAATCGCGATACTGCCAAGGTAGCATCGGTTTCGTTTTATTAAAGTCCCCAGGCCGTAAAAACTGTAAGCAGTTGTAAATTACTGACTCAAGCGTAAGTTAATTCTCCAAAAAGATACAGAAAATAGCGCGCTCGTTAGGCGATGTTGCGGAAAGTTAGGTTGATTCGCGGCCCGATCGGCTTGGCCGTTTTGTTGATTCCATGCATCCAGTTGGCCTGGATCGGACCGGCCATGAACAACAGGCTGCCGTCGGTCAACGGCAGTGTCAGGGTCTCTTTCGTGCCCTTGTGGCGCAGGATGAAGGGCCGGGTTGCGCCGAAACTGACCGAGGCGATGGCTGGCTGCGGGCCCAACTCCGGCTCGTCGTCGCTGTGCATGCCCATGCTGTCGCGGCCGTCGCGATAATAGTTCAGGAGTACGCTGTTGTAGTGCCGGCCGGTGGCCGCCTCGGCTGCCGCGCGGATGGTGTCGAGCAGCGGCGTGAACGGCAGCGGCGCCAGGCTCAGGCCGGAATAGCGGTACGCCTTCTCGCCATGCCAGGCGCTCAGGCGCGGCTGCAGGTGGCGCTTGCCGTAGACGACGACGGTTTCCTCGCGCCAGGCGGTTTCCGCGATCAGGCGCGCCAGCACCACCGCGTTGGGCCAGGGCAGCGGCAGCTGGGGAAGAAAAGCCAGTTCGCCGTCGCGAATCGGAATCGGGGCAAGCGTGCTGGCCGAGGTAAACAAGTCCATTGTGCAATATCTATGGCTACGATGAGGGTTTTCCCCACCACCGCATTTTCGCATGGACAAACGTCACTTCCTGGGCGCGGCACTCGCCTCCGGCACCCTGCCCGCCATCGCTGCGCCAGCCGTGGTTCCAACGGGCGGCCCTGCCCTGCTCACCATCACCGGCGCCGTCACGCGCAGCAACCGCGGCGGCCTCGACCCGGTGCGCGACCAGATGATGTTCAAGCACAAGCTGGCATTCAAGCGGGCTTTCGCGCTGGACTTCGCGGCGATCGCGGCCTTGCCGGCCCAGACCATCCGGCCCACGCTGGAATACGACGGCAAACCGCATACGCTGCGCGGGCCCCTGCTGGCGGACGTCCTGGCCCTGGCCGGCACGCGTCCCGCCGACGCCAGCCAGCTGCTGTTGCGTGCGGTGGACGGCTATGCCGCCGCCGTCCCGATGGGCCAGCTGCGCGCCTGGAAATTCATCGTCGCGACCCATCTCGACGGACAGCCGATGGCGCTGGGCGGGCTGGGGCCCTTGTGGGCGGTGTACGACGCCGACCGCGTGCCGGAGATGGCGGCGCGGCCGGTCAAGGAGCGTTTTGGCGCCTGCCCCTGGGCGCTGTATCACATCGACGTGTTAGCGGATCAGGCGTAGGCTTCGGCCAAACTCATGACGCGCGGCGTGATGGCGATGCCGACGTTGCCGAACAAGGCTTCGATCGCCGCCAGGTTGGTCTTGCATTCCTCGGCCTTCCAGCCGTTGAACAGGTCGGTGCCGTCTTTCTGGAAGTGCAGGTCCAGCACCTTGCCCTTGTCCTTGTGGACATAGCTTTGCTGGTGGGTGTTCTTGAAGCCGAGTTCGGCCAGGCCCGCCAGCACGGTCTGGGGCGGATTGTCCGGATCGGTCGCCAGGAAGACACCGAAGGTCTTGCCCGGCGGTTTGGCGGCGACGTCGACTTCATAGATGCCCGGGGCCTTGGTGGCGCTGGTGCTCTTCAGGAACAGCATGGGTTCTCCTTCTCCTGTTGCCCGCGCGGCCATGGGTGGCGGGCGGATCGCTGATTGGTCTCAGCGTCCTAGCTTATTGCCCTACAGGAACTTTGTCGATCACTGACTGCACTTTTTTTGGCGTTAGCGCAGTAACAGGCCCCAAACGGTGCCGCCAATTAACAACGCGCAGGCCAGCATTCCCGTAATAAACCCGAGTTCGCGCTTGGCCGGATCGCGGTAATAGCCGAGCGCATAGGCGATGCGGCCCAGACACCACAGCAGGCCGCCCGCCGCCGCCCACAGGTCGCCCAGGTAGAAGGCGCACAGCCACAGCGGCGCCAGGACCAGGGGCAGCTGTTCGAGGGTATTGGCCTGTACGCGCTGGCAGCGCAGGAATTCTTCCGGTCCTTCCATCAGGGGCGCCGGCACCGCGTGGCGGATGCGGGCGCGGCCGGCATTCACACCGGTCCAGAAGTAGACGCCAAGTACGGCCAGGGTGGCCCAGGCGGTGAAGAACATGGGAACTCCTGTGGATAATGCTTTGGATAAGAACATGGAAAGGCCTTGGAAAAACCCGGGAAAAGTGCTTGGATAAGCTTGGGATAAGGGGAGGGATAAGCCTTGGAAAAGCGCTGGACAAGCCCTGGATAAGTTCAGGCTGCCCCACGTTTGCGGCGTGCCAGCTCGGCGGTCGGCGGCACCAGCGCTTCGTACAGGCGGCCGGTGGCGGCATCCCAGCGCGTCACGGCATCCTGCTGGCGTGCCACGGTGGCGAAGTCGCCGCGCGCGACCGGTCCGCTGAGCGCCGCTTCCGGGCCGAGGCGGAATACGTTGGCCAAGGCTTCACTCGCGAGCGGCCGCGCCAGTTCGCGCGCCACTTCCGCCGGCACCCCGGCCGCCTCGTACGCGCGCAGGGCGGCGTCGAGCACCGTCACCAGGTAGTTCGACGCGAACACGGCGGCCGCGTGGTAGACCGTCTTGGCGGCCGGGTCGATGCGCACCAGGCGTGCCCCGATCGCCGCGAAGGCCGGCTCCAGCAGCCCCAGCGCCGCGTCGTCGCCCTCGATCCCGCAAAAGGTGCCGGCGAAATCCGCGGCCACGGCTTGGGGGTCGGCGAAGCTGCGCACCGGGTGCACGCTGGCGACATGGGCGCCGGCCGCGCGCGCCGCCTGCAATTCGCCGGAAGCCTTGGCGCCGCTGCAGTGGAACACCACCGCCCCCGCCAGCGGTCCGCTTGCCGCCAGGGCTTTGCAGGCCGGCACGATGGCGTCGTCGCCCACCGCCAGCATCCACACCTGGGCCGGGCGCATCTGCGCCAGCGTGGCGCAGGCGTGGCCGGCGCCGATGAAGTCCACCGCCTCGCGGGCGCTGGCCGCGTTGCGGGTCAGGACGTCCTGCACGACAAAAGCGCCGCTGGAGGCGAACAGGCGCCCGAGCGCGCGGCCGACGTGGCCGGCGCCGACCAGGTTCAGCGTCGCCACGTCAGAAACCGGAACCGGGCAGCGCGAGGTAGGCCAGCTCTTCCGGCGAGGAGGCGCGGCCGAGGATAGGGTTACGGTGCGGGAAACGGCCGAAGCGGGCGATCACGCCGCGGTGGCGGTGCGCATAATCCAGGGCCTCTGCGAAACCCTCATGCTGGCTGGCCAGCTCGGTGAACAGGGTCACGGCCTGCTCCTGCATGCGCGCGTCCTCCGCGTGCTCGAAGGGCATGTAGACGAACTGGCGCTCAACCGGAGAGAGCGTCAGATGCTCGCCCGAATCCACCAGCTGCTGCGCGCTGGCCAGCGCCAGCGTGTCGCCGGCGAAGGATTCCGGCTTGCCGCGGAAGGCGTTGCGGGTGAACTGGTCGAGCACCAGGATGCGCGCCAGCGCGCCGCGCGGTCCGAGCTCGTCCCATTCGCGCAGCCCGCCCGCCACCGCCTGGTGGATGAGGGCGCCGAAGCGCTCGCGCAGCGCCGCATCGAAGGCTTCGTCCTTGCGGAACCATTCGATGCGCTGTTTGCCATGGCCTTCGCTGCCTTCCGGCAGGAACCAGAAATCGAGAACGTCTTGTGCTTGCATTGATGACCCCCAGTTCTGAATAAACCGATTTATTGTTGTTGGATTTTTCTTAATTACGGGCGTGCGACAGCTGGAAGGCTTCCAGTCCTTCGAAGGCGGCCAGCTCCTGCGCCAGTTCCGACAAGGGCGCGCCGCTGTGGTTCGACAGCGCCAGCGCCACGAAGCGCCATTCCTGGCGGCCTTCGTCGCTGCTGATGGTGAGCGAGCTGCCCGCGATCTCGTAGCCGCGCTCGAGCGCGGCCTGGCGCAGGACCTCTTCGCGCGGCAGCACCTGGGGCTTGAAACGCATGCGCACCGCCACTGCATGGCGCGAAGGCAGGATGGTCTCCAGGCGGTTCAGGTAGATCATGATCATGCCCGAGAAGAAGGCCAGGCCCATCGCCGCCAGGTAGAAGCCGACGCCGACCAGGATGCCGATCGCGGACGAGGCCCAGATCGAGGCGGCCGTGGTCAGGCCGCTGATGTTGAAGCCTTCGCGCATGATCACGCCGGCGCCGAGGAAGCCGATGCCGGTCACCACGCCCTGGATGATGCGGGTCGGGTCGACCGGCGCCAGCACGCCGCCATGGCCGCCGTACCAGAAGTCCGGGTAGCCGGCCAGGATGGTCAGCGCGGCCGAGGCCATGCACACCAGCCCATAGGTGCGCATGCCGGCGGCGCGGCCGTGGTAGGCGCGTTCATAGCCGACCAGCAGGCCGAGCGCCAGCGCGCCGGCCAGGTGCAGCAGGATCAGGCCGTTGGTGTAGATGCTGGATTCGGACCAGTAATTGGCCAGCAGGGCATGGGAGGGCATGGCGGGTCGTCACGCTCCCGGTTTCTTGCGCACCAGCTGCTTTTCGAAGGCTTCGTCGTGCTTGCTGATCCGCTTGACCTCCTGCGGGCCGAGGCCGTTCACGAAGGCGACGAAGTCGTCCAGCTCGAGCGGCGCATTGAGCGCGGGCGCGCCCGGGGCCTCGGACAGGTAGAACAGCCCGTCGCCGGTGCGCGCCATCGAATACGCGGCGTTCCCGGTGCGCTTCTTGAGGCGTTCGACCGCCGCGCTGGCGCGGGTGGAACGGGAGCTCGCCATCAGATCGCCTCCGTCCGTTCGATGAGCCAGTCGCGCGCCGCGCCGGCGACCATAGGCTCGAGGCGCGCACGCACGGTGGCGTGGTAGGCGTTCAGCCACGCGATCTCGTCTTCGCGCAGCAGGGAGCGCACCAGGGGACGGGTATCGATCGGGCACAGGGTGAGCGTCTCGAAGCCCAGGTATTCGCCGAACTCGGTGCTGTCCACCACACGGTTCAGCACCAGGTTCTCGATGCGGATGCCCCAGCGGCCCGGACGGTAGATGCCCGGCTCGATCGAGGTGATCATGCCCGGCTCCATCGCGGTGTGCGGATCCGGCGGCACACTAGGGGAGATGGTCTGCGGGCCTTCGTGCACGTTCAGGAAATAGCCGACGCCGTGGCCGGTGCCGTGGCCGTAGTCGATGCCGGCGGCCCAGATCGGCGCGCGCGCGATCGCGTCCAGCATCGGCGAACGGGTGCCGCGCGGGAAGCGCGTCGCCGACAGGTTGATCAGGCCCTTCAGCACCAGGGTGTAGTCGCGCTTCTGCGCTTCGCTCGGGGTGCCGACCGGGATCACGCGCGTGATGTCGGTGGTGCCGCCCAGGTACTGGCCGCCCGAGTCGATCAGCAGCAGGCCGTCGCCTTCGATCGTCGCGCAGGTTGCTTGCGCGGCGCGGTAGTGCATGATCGCGCCGTTGCTGTTGAAGCCGGCGATGGTCGAGAAGCTCGGGCTGATGAAGTTGGGACGGCGCGCACGGCTTGCCGTGATATGGGTGTCGATCGCGACTTCATCCAGCGGCATACGGGCGCTGTTGGCCAGTTCGGCCTCCAGCCAGGAGAAGAATTCGCACAGCGCGGCGCCGTCCTGCTCCATGGCGGCGCGCACGTTGACCGCTTCGCTATCGAGCTTGCGCGACTTGGCGAAGGTGGTCGGGTTGATCGCTTCGACCACGTGCACGCCTTGCGCTACCGCGGCGCGCATGCCGGCGGTCACCCGGCGCGGGTCGAGCAGCAGGGTGGCGCCGTCCGGCAGCGCACCGAGCGCGGTGGCGGCGTTCGCGTACGGCGCGAGGTGCACGCCGTCGGACTCGAGGCGCGCCCGGACTTCCGGCGGCACCTTGCCCTCGCCGACGAACAGGGTGGCATCGGCGCGGCCGATCAGCGCATGCGCCAGGAACACCGGGTTAAAACTGACGTCGGCGCCGCGCAGGTTGAACAGGTAGGCGATGTCGTCCAGCGTCGAGATGACATGGAAGCCGGCCCCATGCTGCTCCATCGCGGCGCGGGTAGCGGCCAGCTTGTCCGCGCGGCTGGTGGTCGCGTAGGGCGGCAGGTGCTCGAACACCGGGTCGGCCGGCAATGCCGGACGGTCCTGCCAGACTTCGTCGAGCAGGTCGATGTCGGTACGCAGCCGGATGCCCTTGGCCGACAGGGCGTCCGTCAACAGGCGTGCGCCGGCCAGGCCGAGCACGCGCGCATCCACCGCGACGGTCTGGCCGGGCGCCAGGTTGGCCGCCAGCCAGTCCACGTGCATCTGGCTCGCCGCACCCGGGATCTTCATCAGGGCGATCTCGCTGCCGGCCAGCTCGGTCTCGGCCTGGGTCCAGTAGCGGCCGTCGGTCCACACGCCGGCAAAGTCCGCGGTGGCGATGAAGGTGCCGACCGAGCCGGTGAAGCCCGACACCCACTCCCTGCCCTTCCAGTGCCCGGGCAGGTATTCCGACAGGTGCGGGTCGCTCGACGGCACGACAAAGGCGTCGATGCCGGCACGCGCCATTGCGCTGCGCAGCTGGGCCAGGCGCTTGCTGCGGGCTTGTTCAAATTCAGTGGACATGGCTTGGGTCTTGGGTTGTTATCCTAGCCACGTATGATACGCCGAACGGCGCGTTACAATGTTGTCCGAGACGAACAAACGACCGGCGCGCACGCCGGCACAGGAGACAGAATGGATTTTGAAGCGGCAAAGACACTCTGCCGCAGCTTCCCCGGCTGCACTGAAGACACCAAGTGGGACCACGACACCGTCTTTTCGGTCGGCGCCAAGATGTTTGCCGTCACCAACAAGGACGGCCCCTCGACCGGCTTTAGCCTGAAGGCCGACGACGAGCGCTTTCTTGAACTGACCGACCGCCCCGGCATCCTCCCTGCCCCCTACCTGGCGCGCGCCAAGTGGGTCTTCGTGACGCCGGAGGCCCGGCTCGACGACGAGGAGTTCGCAGCCCTGCTGCGCCGCTCGTATGAGCTCGTTTTCGCCAAGCTCACCCGCAAGCTGCAGCGTGAGATCCAGGGCGCCTGATTCCAACAGGAACGCGCCCGCCTACCTGATTGGCGCATAATCGCAGCGCCATCCCGACACCAGAGACAGACCGACCATGCAAGACTACCACCATGACCGCGCCCGCGCGCTGCTCGCCAACGCCACCCAGATCGTCACGCCCGAAGAAGTCCAGGCCGCGGTGGCGCGTGTCGCCACTGAGCTGAACAAGCGCTTCGGCAATCCCGACGAGAAGTCCTTCCCGCTGGTGCTGGGCGTGATGGGCGGCGCCGTCGTGTTCACCGGCCACCTGCTGCCGCAGCTCGACTTCCCGCTCGAATTCGACTACATCCACGTGAGCCGCTACGGCGACGCCGACCGCGGCGGCCAGATCGTGTGGAAGGTCATCCCGCGCCAGGACGTGGCGGGCCGCACCATCGTCGTGGTCGACGACATCCTCGACGAAGGCGAGACCCTCGCCCACGTGAAGCAGCGCCTGCTCGACATGGGCGCGGCCGAAGTGGTCGTCGCGGTGTTCGCCGACAAGGACCTCAAGCGCGCCAAGCCGATCAAGGCCGACCTGGTCGGCTTGAGCCTGCCGAACGAATTCGTGGTCGGCTTCGGCATGGACGTGTACAACTACTGGCGCAACCTGCCGGGGCTGTGGTCGATCAACCAGGACGACCTGAGCGCGGCGGAACCGCCGCCGCCCTTCCCGACGCCCGACGCCAAGCGCCTGGATTAATGTAGGGTGGACGGCTTCGCCGTCCGCGCGTTCAACCAGCTGAAAAATAACCGCAGCGTCTGCTCAAGCCGGATTTGAACGCGCGGTCGGCAGAGCCGACCACCCTACAGCGCCAGGCGCGCGCGCGCCGCCGCGTATTCCGCCTTCAGGCGCTCGACCATCTCGGCCACGCTCGGCACGTCGTCCATCAGGCCCACGCCCTGGCCGGCGCCCCAGATGTCGCGCCAGGCCTTGGCGCTGCCCGCACCGAAGCTCATCTTGCTCTTGTCCGATTCCGGCAGGTTGTCCGGATCGAGCCCGGCGGCGACGATCGATTTCTTCAGGTAGTTGCCGTGCACGCCGGTGAACAGGTTGGTGTACACCACGTCGGCCGCCGACGATTCCACGATCGCGTCGCGGTAGGCGTCGCTGACGTTCGATTCCCGGGTCGCCAGCCAGCGCGAGCCGATGTAGGCGAAGTCGGCGCCCATGGCCTGGGCCGCGAGGATCGCGTCGCCGGTGGCGATCGCGCCGGACAGGGCGATCGGCCCCTTGAAGAACTTGCGCACCTCGCCCACCAGCGCGAAGGGCGACAGCGCGCCCGCATGGCCGCCGGCGCCGGCCGCCACCAGGATCAGGCCGTCCACGCCGGCTTCCAGCGCCTTCTGCGCGTGGCGGATCGAGACCACGTCGTGCATCACGATGCCGCCGTAGGCGTGCACCGCATCGAGCATCTCCTTCGGCGGCGCGCGCAGCGAGGAGATGATGATCGGCACCTGGTGCTTCACGCAGACCTCGACGTCGTGCGCCAGGCGGTCGTTCGAGGCGTGCACGATCTGGTTCACCGCGATCGGGCCCACCTTCGCGCCCGGGTTGGCGTCCTGGTACTCGGCCAGCTCGCGCTGCAGGTCGGTCAGCCAGGTGTCCAGCAGTTCGGCCGGCCGCGCGTTCAGGGCGGGGAAGGAACCGACGATGCCGGCCTTGCACTGGGCCGCCACCAGCGCGGGACCGCTGGCGATAAACATCGGCGAAGCGATGACGGGGAGGGACAGGTCTTGCAGCACGGGTGGCAGCGTCATGGGAAGCTCTCGGTTGTCGGTTGATCAAACGTATCCAGGGCATTATGCCGTGAAAAAAGAACGATCGTGCTAGATTCTGGACTCTAAACGTCAGCCAGGGCGCCGCCATCGATGCGGGCGGCGCCGGCGCGCACCAGTGCCGCGCAGGCCCATTGCGCCAGCGCGTCCTCGTCCATGGCCAGCACCCCGGTGCGCACCCGTTCCACCAGCGGGATCGAGGCCAGCAGGCCGGGCAGCGCCTCCAGCGCCAGCGCGCGCCGCTCCAGCAGCAGGAATTTCAACAGCACCTTGACCGCGTTCTGTGCGTTGCGCACCGGGTCCGCACTCAGGTAATCCAGGCGCGTCCGCGCCCGCGCCAGCGCCCCCGGCACGTCGCCGAACAGCGCCCCATGGCCGGGAATGACCACGCGCGCATCCAGGCTGGCGATCAGCTCGAGGGTGGCGCCGACCTCGTCGAAGCCCGGCTCGCCGGCCAGTTCCGGGAACACCACCCCGAAACCGTTCTCCCACAGCGCGTCGCCGGAAATCAGGATGCCTTCGCTTGCGCAGAAGAACAGCAGCGCATGCGGGTCGTGGCCGGGCGCCGCCAGGACCTGCCAGCGCAGATCACCGAGCATCAGGATATCGCCCGGGGCCAGGGTGACATCGAAATGAAAACGCGCGCACTGCTGGCCGGTGGCGCGGTAGCTGAGCGCCTCTTCGTCCCACGCGGCCACCTTGGCGGCGTCCAGCGCCGGGATCGCGATCCGGCAGCCATAGGCCTGCGCCAGCAGGGCGTTGCCGCCGCAGTGGTCGGAGTGCAGGTGGGTGTTGAGCAGGCGTTCGAGCGGGCGGGAACCGAGCACCTGGCGCACCAGCGCCAGGGTCTGCGCCGCATGCGTCACGTAGCCGCTGTCGACCAGCGCCGTGTCCTCGGCGCCGGTGAACAGGATGTTGTTGGACGAGAGCCAGCCGCGCTCGAAGACGTGGATCGACGGCGGCAGGCGCGCTTCCACCTCAGCCCCAGTCGATCTCGGCTTGGCGGCGCCGGATCTCGGCCCACACGGCGCGCTTGTCCTCGTCGCTGGCGCTGCCCCAGGCGACGATCTCCTCGATCGTGCGCAGGCAGCCCCGGCACAGGCCAGTGGCGGGCTCCATCTGGCATACGTTGATGCAGGGAGAGGGGACGGGGCTGTGCAGTTCCGGTGCGCTCGGCACCGGCGGTTTTTGCGGCAGGGACATCAGAAGATCGCAGCCAAGTCGAAGAAGTAGGCACAGCCCATGACCACGCCCATCGCGATCACGACCAGCCGGCTGCCGCGGTCCTTGAGTGCATACAGGACCGGGTCGTCGTCCATTTCATCACGCCCGGTCTTGATCCACAAGCGTCCGAGCCAGTAGATCAGCAGCGCCACGGCAGCCCACAGCAGCGTAGGGGTGGCGTAGCGCGCCTGGGTTTCAGGTGCGTGGATGTAGAGGCCGAACACCACCACCGCCGACATTGCCGAGGCCAGGCCCATCGGCCACAGCACGGCCAGGTCGCTGACGCGGTAATCGCGCCCGCGGGTACTGTTGCCGCCGCTGCCCTGCAGGGCCTTGAGCTCGGAACAGCGCTTGACTAGCGCCAGGCTGAGGAAGACGAACAGCGAGAAGGCCAGCAGCCAGGAGCTGGTTTCGATGCCCACCGCCACCGAGCCAGTCACGATGCGCATGGTATAGAGGATCGACAGCGCCATGACGTCCACCAGCACGTATTCCTTCAGGCTCCAGCTGTAAGTGGTGGTCATGACGACGTAGGCCAGCAGCATGGCGGCGAAGCCTGCGTTGACCCCAAGGACGGCAAGCCCGAACGCGACCGCCATCAGGCCGGCCGCGGCCGCGACGCCCGAGGTGATCGGCAGCACGCCACTGGCGAAGGGGCGCAGGCGCTTGCGCGGATGCTGACGGTCGTTGCCGAGGTCCCACAGGTCGTTGGCGATGTAGGTCGCCGAAGCCGCCAACGAGAAACACAGGAAGGCCAGCAGCATGGTGGCGATGTCGGCCGGGGCGAACGAGAACGCGGTGAGCATCGGCACGAACAGCAGGACGTTCTTGGCCCACTGGTGCACGCGCAAAGCCTTGCGCCACACCCGTAGCCCGGCGGCGGGACGCGCAAACTCCTTCTCGACCACATGTTCCCTGCGCACCTGGCGCGCCAGCGACTCGGACGCGCCGACCAGCAGCGCCGCCTGGGCGCCTTTCCATACCGCGAGGTCGGCCGGACTGTCGCCGGCATACGCAAACTCCGGCCCGACTTCTTCGCGAATCGCGGCCAGCTTGTTGGATCCCTTCAGGTTGCGCGTCTCGTCGGTGGCCAATACGCGGTCGAACAGGCCGAGGTGGGCTGCAACATCATCGGCAATCTTGCGGTGCGCGGCCGTGGCCAGCACGATTTCACGGCCGGCCGCCTTTTCGGCCCGCAGATAATCGAGCAGCTCTTCGCGGTAAGGCAACTGCGCCGCCGGCAGCTCGACACGGCGGGCGATTTCGGATTTCAACGCTTCACGGCCGCGCAGCAGCCAGAAAGGCAAGCGCAGCAGGCTCGATGGCGATTGCCGAGCCAGCAGCACGACGGACTCGACCAGCGTATCGGTCAGAGTGAGGGTGCCGTCGAGATCGACGACCAGCGGCACGGCGGCAGACACTGGTTCAGCCTGGTGGGAATTCAACATACACACTCAACAAGGAGAAATTCGAAGAACGACATTTTCCACTATGCAGAAATGCCGGTAAGGGGTCAATTGTAATTCTGGTATTGATTTATTGGCTATCAATAACGACGCTATGCGACAGCTGTTTGCGGACCAGCTTGTCGGCGAAGCGGCTTGTATCGATCAAACAACGTTCGTGTGTGCCTTCACACACCTTTTCCACCTCGTCCCAGGCCTCGACCCGGAAACGCACCCGGCGCCCCTCCACTTCCACTACCTCGCCTTCGATTCGCAGGCGCATGCCCGGCGGCGTCGGCGCCAGGTGGCGGAAGTTCACCATCGTCCCCAGGCTCTGCTCCCGCGGCCAGTCGACGTAGGGCATCATTCCGTGCAGGCAGGCAAGTTCCATCATGCCAACAAGGTAACCGGTGGCCAGCACATCCGGCATATCGCGGCAAAACAAGGTATCGTGGTAAAGCTGGGGCACGCTGGCGCGCTCCGGGACGGTGTAGTGCCATTCGAAGCGAAGGCCGGGCTGGAAAGTGGGATGCATGGGTGAAGCTTAGCGCATGCCGCGCTGCCTGGCTTGCTGCACGGACATGAGTGCAAGGCTGACGTAAGCCTGGGCAGGGAGATTGCAAGCAATGGCACGAACAGGAGGGCCAATGAAGCTGAACAAGAAACTGATGGCGCAGATGCGCGCCGCCACCCGCTCGACGCTGCGCTCGTTCCTGCACACGGTACCGGCGGCGGCCGACACCATGATCCAGGAAACACTGAAGAACGCCAGCGCCCTGCAGCGCGACGCCCAGCGCCGGATGCGCAGCGTCGGTGTGGGGAGCGCCGCGGCGGCAAGCGATCCCTTCGAAGCCGAACTCGGCGTCAGCCTGCCGGGCAGGTTCATGGACGGCAGCCATACCGCCCCGGCCGGCACCCGCGACTACAAGCTCTACGTCCCCGGCAATGATTCCGGCAAGCCGCTGCCGCTCCTGGTGATGCTGCACGGCTGCACCCAGGATCCGGAGGATTTCGCCAACGGCACCGGCATGAACGAGCTGGCCGAGGAAGCGTCCTGCCTGGTGCTGTATCCGGCCCAGAGCAAGGCGGCCAACCCGTCGCGCTGCTGGAACTGGTTCAACGCAGTCGACCAGCAGCGCGGCCAGGGCGAGCCTTCGATCATCGCCGGCATGACGCGCGCGGTCATGGAGCAGTACCCGGTCGATCCGGAACAGGTCTACGTGGCGGGCCTGTCGGCGGGCGGTGCGATGGCGACCATCATGGGCACGCTCTATCCGGACCTGTACGCGGCCGTGGGGGTGCATTCGGGCCTGCCGTTCGCGTCGGCGCACGACCTGCCCTCGGCGCTGGCGGCCATGAAGGGCGAGTTCCGGCACGCGCAGGCACAAGCCCAGCTGCCCGGGCGGCCGCTCCCGATCATCGTCTTCCATGGCGACCAGGACACCACCGTGCACCCGGCGAATGCCGATGAACTGATCGCCCAGGTCGCGCGCCAGGCGGCACGCCGCGCCGCCGAGCCGGGACGGGTGCCGGACGGCCATGCGTACACGCGCACCCTGCACCACCGCGAGGACGGGGCGGTGCATGCCGAGCACTGGCTGATCCACGGGGCCGGCCATGCCTGGTCGGGCGGCCGCGCGCGCGGCAGCTATACCGACGGGCGCGGGCCGGATGCGAGCCGGGAGATGCTGCGGTTCTTTCGCACACGGCGGTGATGCGTAGGGTGCACGGCCGTGCGCGCGTTCAAATCACAGTGCTGCTGCCTGTGCAGCAACTTCATTGGTAGTTGAACGCGCGGTCGGCAGAGCCGACCACCCTACGACCCCCGGCGCTTCGCGAGCTCGGCTTCGATATGCGCGCGCAGGCAGGCCGGGCACCAGCAGCCGGCGGCCTCCTGCGGCACCGGCACGGCCGGCGGCAGCGTGGTACACCAGCAGGGTTCAAGGCTGCCCTGGAGCATCGCGCAGCCGAATTCGGCGCCGCAGCGGCTGCATGTACTCGGGGTGGGAAGGCTACGCATGGTTCTTTACGGTGAGGATCGAGCCCATAAAATACAACAAGACGCCATATAATCAGCACAAGTACTACCCTGTTGCCTTAAAATCTTGCGACATTTATTTTGGACCCTCCATGAACGCTACTCTGACCAGCCTGAACACCGACGACCAGCCTAACGATCTGACCAAAGTATCGCCGCAGATCAAGGCGCAGATCCTGGCCGAGGCGCTTCCCTATATCCGCAACTTCCACGGCAAGACCATCGTCATCAAGTACGGCGGCAACGCCATGACCGACGAGCGCCTGAAGCACGGCTTCGCGCGCGACGTCATCCTGCTCAAGCTGGTGGGCATGAACCCGGTCGTGGTGCACGGCGGCGGTCCGCAGATCGACAATGCGCTGAGGAAGATCGGCAAGCAGGGCACCTTCGTGCAGGGCATGCGCATCACCGACGAAGAGACCATGGAAGTGGTCGAGTGGGTGCTGGGCGGCGAAGTCCAGCAGGACATCGTCATGCTGATCAACCACTACGGCGGCCAGGCCGTGGGCCTTACCGGCAAGGACGGTGGACTCATCCGCGCTCGTCGCATGAGCATGCCCGACAAGGAAAAGCCGGGCGAATTCCTGGACATCGGTTTCGTCGGCGAGATCGAGGCGATCAACCCTGCCGTCGTCAAGGCGCTGCAGGACGATGCCTTCATCCCGATCATCTCGCCGATCGGCTTCGGCCAGGACGGCCAGGCCTACAACATCAATGCCGACGTCGTCGCCGGCAAGATCGCCGAGATCCTGAAGGCCGAAAAGCTCATCATGATGACCAACATCGCCGGCGTGCAGGACAAGGCAGGCAACCTGGTCACCGACCTGTCGGCGCGCGAGATCGACGAGATGTTCGAAGACGGCACGATTTCCGGCGGCATGCTGCCGAAGATCTCGTCGGCACTGGACGCCGCCAAGTCCGGCGTGAATACCGTGCACATCATCGACGGACGCATCGAACACAGTTTGTTGCTGGAAGTCTTGACCGAGCAGGCATTTGGCACTATGATCCGGTCTCACTAATTTTTTTGTGGCGGAAATATCCGCCACAAGAAATGACCTGAATGCCCTTGTAGCTCAGTGGTAGAGCACTCCCTTGGTAAGGGAGAGGCCACGTGTTCAATCCACGTCAAGGGCACCACCTCCCCTCTGCAATACTCCCCCCTTAGTAGATCCGCTCCACCTTGATGCCGCGTTTGCGCAGCAGCTCGGGCAGTCCGCCTTGTCCCAGCAGGTGCAGCAGGCCCACCGCCACCACCGCATTGTTTTCGCGCGCCAGCAGGGCAGCCGCCTTGTCGGCCATCGGTCCGTTGCGCTCGTGGAGCAGGATGTCGCGCGTGAACTTCCCGGTCAGGCTGTCGTCGCTGTCCACGCGCCGCATCAGGTCTTCCTGCGCACGCCGGTCGGCACGCTCGTAGGCGTCGAGCAGCTCGCGCGTCTCGCGCAACTGGCGGCCCGAGGCCATGTCTTCCAGCGTTTCTTCCAGCAGGCGCCATTGCTCTTCGTCAGACAAGCGGTTCAGCAGACCGGCCTGGTAGTGCATGGTCTCGAGCTCGGCGATACGGGTCTTGCCCTGGCGCGCCAGCGTGGCGAGGTGGTCGTCGACGCCGAGGGCCGGGTCGTAGCCCAGCTTGACGGTCTCGAACACGGCAAGCATCGTCACCAGCATCCAGGGCTTGAATTGCGCCACGGCGGCCGGCTCCAGCCCGTGCTTGCGCAGCGCGGCCTCGATGCGCGCGCGGCGCTCGGGCGCCAGGGCCGCATAGCCCGGGCTGCCGGGCGGGAACATGCCGTGCTGCTGGACCGCGGCGGCGATCGCGGCCGGGTCGCTCTTCATGTCGATTTCCAGCGCCAGCGTGGGGGCGGCGGCGATCGCCGCCCGGATGCGCGGCTCGAGGGGATAGAAGTCCGCGCGGCCGACGTGCATGGTGCCGTACAGGTACAAGGTATTGCCCTTGTCGGTGGCCTTGAACAGCGCGCCCCGCGCTGTGCCCACTTCCGCCGCCATCGCCTGGAAGGCCAGCAGGAACAAGCTGAGGAACACCACTATAATCGGACGTCGTTGCATTCATTTCTCCTTGTTGTATTCGCGCTGTTAAGCTGAAATTGTGGCAAATCATACCCTCCCCTCCCCCGTCTGGCTGTTCGACCTCGACAATACCCTGCACGATGCCTCGCATGCCATCTTCCCGGCCATCAGCGCCAACATGAACACCTACATCGCGCGCGTGCTGGGCGACGGCACCAGCCCGGCCACCCAGGCCCAGGTCGATGCGGCGCGCCTGGGCTACTGGAAGCGCTACGGCGCCACCCTGCTCGGCATGATCCGCCACCACGGGGTTTCGGCGGCCGACTTCCTGCACGTCACGCACGATCTCGGCGCCCTCGACAAGCTGGTGCGGGCGGAGAAGGGACTGGGCACGCTGCTGCGCCGCCTGCCGGGCCGCAAGATCCTGCTCACCAACGCGCCGACGCGCTACTCGACCGACGTGATGCGCCACCTGGGCCTGAGCCGCCATTTCGCCCACCACGTGGCGATCGAGCACATGCACGTGCACCGCCAGCTGCGCCCCAAGCCTTCAAGCCTGATGCTGCGCCGCCTGCTGCGCAAGCACGGCGTGGCGGCGCGCCGCTGCATCCTGGTCGAGGACACGCTGGCCAACCTGAAAAGCGCCAGCCGTCTCGGCCTGCGCACCGTCTGGGTGACGCAATACCTGCGCATGAGCGATCCGATCGGAAAAGCGCCGCTGCCAAGGACCCTGAAACGCCCCGGTTACGTCGATGTCAAAGTAAAATCCGTGCGGCAGCTACCGGCGCGTCTGCACCGGTTGCGCTAATACCTACAACAACACCAAACTAGGGAATACATGGCAAGCACCAAGCCAGGTCAGCGCAAGCTGCAAATCCTCCAGGCCCTGGCCGCGATGCTCGAGCAGCCGAAGGGCGAAAAGATCACCACGGCGGCGCTGGCGGCGCGCCTGTCGGTGTCGGAGGCGGCGCTGTACCGCCACTTCGCCAGCAAGGCGCAGATGTACGAGGGCCTGATCGAGTTCATCGAGTCGAGCGTCTTCGGCCTGATCAACCAGATCGCCGAACGCGAGGAAGACGGGGTGCACCAGGCGCATGCGATCCTGCAGATGCTGCTGTCCTTCGCCGCCAACAACCCGGGCATGACCCGGGTGCTGATCGGCGACGCGCTGGTGGGCGAGGACGAACGCCTGCAGCTGCGCATGAACGGCTTCTACGACCGGATCGAAATGGCGTTCAAGGGCGCCTTGCGGGTTGCCGTCACCCAAGGCCACGGCCTGGAGACCGACGTCGCGGCGCGCGCCAGCCTCTTGGTGAGCTACGTGACCGGACGCTGGCACCGCTTCGCCAAGACCGGCTTCAAGCAGAACCCGGCCGAAGGCACGTCCCTGCAGCTGTCGCTGCTGCTGGCGGCATAAAGGCGCCACACAGGCATCATGGACACCCAGGAAGTATTCGCGCTGCTGGACGACGCCGGCGCCGTCGGCGAGGCCCGGTCGCGCCTCTACAGCCGCCACACCGGCACCCTGCATTGCCTCGATGCCGCCGGCTGGCCGCAGTTGCTGCGCGCGCTGCAGGAGGCGCTCGGACGCGGCCTGTACGCGGTGCCGCTGCTCACCTACGAACTGGGCGCGCAGCTGCAAGGCGTGCCGGCGCACCCGGTGCCGGGTGCGCTGGCGCAGGTGCTGTTGTTCGAACAATGCGAGCACCTGGATGCCAGCCAGGTCGAGGCCTGGATCGCCACCCGCGCGCCTGCCGACGCACTGGCGGGCGTGGCCGGCATTGCGCCCGACGTCGACGAAGCCGCCTTCAGCGATGCGATCCGCCGCATCCGCGACTACATCGCCGCCGGCGACACCTACCAGGTGAATTACACCTACCGCCTGCGCTTCGAGACCTATGGCGCGCTCGTCAACCTGTATGCGCGGTTGCGCGCGCGCCAGCGCGTACCCTACGGCGCCCTGGTGGCCCTGCCGGACGGCGGCGCGGTATTGTCCTTCTCGCCCGAACTGTTCGTGCGCCACGAGGCCGGTAGGCTGCAGGCGCGTCCGATGAAAGGCACCGCGCCGGCCAGCGGTGACGATGCGGTCGACCAGGAGCGCTCCCAGGCCCTCGCTCTGGACACCAAGAACCGCGCCGAGAACCTGATGATCGTCGACCTGCTGCGCAACGACCTGGGACGGGTAGCCGTCACCGGCAGCGTCGAGGTACCGGCGCTGTTCGAGGTGCGCCGCTATGGCAGCGTGCTGCAGATGACCTCGACCGTGCAGGCGCGCCTGCGCGAGGATGCCTCACTGGAGGAAGTATTCGCCGCGCTCTACCCCTGCGGCTCGATCACCGGGGCGCCGAAGCGCCGCAGCATGGAGATCATCCATGAACTGGAGCCGAGCGCGCGCGGCATCTATACCGGCGCGATCGGCTGGTTCGATCCGCCGGCGGCGGGTAGCGCCAGGGACTTTGGCGACTTCTGCCTGTCGGTCCCGATCCGCACCCTGGCGCTGGGCGCACCGGAGGGCGGCACCCGCAAGGGCGAACTGGGCGTCGGCGCCGGTATCGTGTACGACAGCGATGCCGCCTCCGAGTACGCCGAATGCCGGCTCAAGGCGCGCTTCCTCACCGGCCTGCCCAACGAATTCGAGATCTTCGAGACCCTGCGCGCTTCCTGGGACGACGGCTGCCGCCACGTCGAGCAGCACCTCGACCGCCTGGCCGCCTCCTGCCGCTACTTCGGCTATCCGTTCGACTATGGGGCCGCGCGCGCGGCCCTGAACGAGGCCTGCCTGGCCCTGCCCCACGGCCAGCTGCACCGGCTGCGCCTGGCGGTGGCCCCCGACGGCGCGCTGGCCGTGCAGGCGGCGCCGCTGGCGCCCCTGGGCGAACCGGTGGCGCTGCTGCTGGCGCAGGAAACGACCCATTCGGGCGACGTCTTCCTGCGCCACAAGACGAGCGTGCGCGGCCGCTACGACGCGGCCTGGCGCGCCGCCGAGGCGCAAGGCGCGTTTGACGCCCTGTTCTTCAACGAGCGCGGGGAACTGACGGAAGGGGGACGCAGCAACGTGTTCCTGCGTGTCGGCAGCGAGTGGATCACGCCGCCCGTGTCGAGCGGCCTGCTGCCGGGCGTGATGCGGAGCATCCTGTTGCAGGCGCCGGCCTGGAACGCGAGCGAGCGCGTGATCACGCGCGCGATGCTGGCGGAGGCGGACGACATCGTCGTCTGCAATGCGCTGCGCGGGCCGCTGCGGGCGGTCCTGCTGGACGACCCGCTGGGCTGATCAGAACTTGTAGCCGAGGCCGAGGCCGAACAGCACCGGATCGACCTTGACCACGCTTGCCTTCGCGCCGCCGACCATCACGTCGCTGCGGATGTTCACTTTCTTCACGTCGAGGTTGAGCGACCAGCGCGCATCGAGGCGGACGTCCACGCCGGCCTGCAGGGCCAGGCCCCAGCTGTCCTGTTCAAGGTCGCCCGCGCCGCCCAGCAGTTTCACGCGCGAGATGCGCGTATAGTTGAGGCCGGCGCCTAAGTAAGGACTCACTGTCGCCTGGGGCGCGAAGTGGTACTGGGCCGTCAGGGTCGGCGGCAGGTGGCGGAAGCTGCCGATGCGGGCGCTGTCCAGGGTGACCGCGTGCTTCTGTGGATAAGTCAGGATCAGCTCGGCCGCCAGGTGCGGCGTGAAGAAGTAGGAGATGTCGACTTCGGGGATGGTCTTGCTGGCTACGTGGATGCGGTCCGCGGCGCCGGTCCCGGCCAGGGGCGCGGATTGATTCGCCGGATCGATGTGGACGGCGCGCGCACGCACCAACCAGTTGCTGTCCTGTGCCAGGGCCTGGCTGCCGGCGAGCGCGAGCGACATAGCCAGCAGATGCTTCAACAAGCTATTCATTTTTTTTCTTCCTTTCGTCATGGTGACGAAAGGAAGAATATTGATGCAGCGCAAAAAAATCGTTGATCTGGATCAAAATAACCACATTGATATTGTGGTTATTGGCTCTCGGCTCACATGGCGAGCGCTTGCTCGATCTTGCCGACCAGGGCCGGATCTTCCGGCGTCACCTTGCTCGGGAAGTGGTCGATGACCTTGCCGTCGCGGCCGATCAGATACTTGGTGAAGTTCCACTTCGGCGCCTGGCCGGTGGCCTTGGCAAGGCTGGCGTGCAGCGGATTGGCTTCCGGGCCGGTGACCGAGCTCTTGGCGAACATCGGGAACTTGACCCCGTAGGTATTGAAGCAGAAGTCGGCGATCTCCTTGGAATTGCCCGGCTCCTGCTTGCCGAAGTCGTTCGAAGGGAAGCCCAGGACCACCAGTCCGCGCCCGCCGTACTTCGCGTACAGCTTCTCCAGTCCTTCGTACTGCTTGGTGAAGCCGCAGTAGCTGGCCGTGTTCACCACCAGCACCACCTTGCCGGCGTACTGGCACAGGTCCTGCGGGGCGTCGTCCTGCAGGCGCTTGAAATTTTGCTTGAGGATGGCCGGGCAGCTCATCGGCATGCGCGCGGCAGCCGGGGCGCCCGGCGCGGACGTGGCCTGTGCGGCGGCAGGCAGGGAGACGCTGGCTGCGGCAAGGGCAGCGAACAGCAGGGCGGTGGTCTTGATCATGGCGGGGAGTTCCCTGGTTGGTGATGCCACGATTGTAACGCAGCCGCCCCCTGTAAAGATCGCCGCCCGCCCGCGGCGCCCGGACGATATCCGTTCAGCCCGCGTTCAGGCTGCGGTGTTCGATCTTGATGCAGTGGTTCATGACGACGTCGAGGCCGGCGGCGCGCGCCAGATCGGCGGCAGCCTGGTTCTCGATGTCCAGCTGCATCCACAGGCAGCCGGCGCGCACGGCGATCGCTTCGCGCGCGATCGGCGGGATGTCCTCGGACTTGCGGAAGCAGTCGACGATGTCGATCCGCTGGCCGCTGCCGGCGAGGGCGTCGGCGGCCTCCTGCAGCGTGGCGACTACCTGTTCGCCCAGGATGGTCTGGCCGGCATAGCTCGGGTTCACCGGCACGATGCGGTAGCCGTGCTCCTGCAGGTAGGCCGCCACCTCGTGGCTGGCGCGGTCGGGTTTGTTCGACAGGCCGATGATGGCGATGGTCTTGCTGTCGTTGAGGATCTGGGCAATGCTTCTCATGGTGGCTTGGCTCGGTATGGATTCGGCTTCTAGCTTATCAGATTCGCATCGCTGCTGGCGTCGCGGGCGCAAACGTGAAAAGATGCGGACACTGTCGATTTCCATGCCCAACATGCGCCTTACCGCCCTTTCCCTGCTCGCCGCCCTGCTTCTCTCGCTGCCCGCCCACGCGGCCGAACCGCTGGCTGCGGTCGAACGCGCCATCGTCCCCGTCGCCGCCTGGGGCGGCACCCCGGCCGACGCGGCCAAGGCGCGCCGCCACACCATCAGCCAGATCACCCTGCATCACCAGGGCGAGCCCTTCAAGCCGGGCACCGATCCGCAAGCCTACCTGCGGCGCCTGCAGTCGTGGTCGCGCAGCAGCAAGGGCTGGCTCGACATCCCCTACCACTACGTCATCGACCTCGACGGCCGCATCTACGAGGCGCGCAACATCGACTTCGCGGGCGATACCAATACCGAATACGACCCGAGCGGCCACGCCCTGATCGAGGTGGTCGGCAACTTCGAGGAAGTGGAGCCGAACCAGCAGCAGTTGGAGGCCGTGGTCGACCTGATGGCGCTGCTGGCGGCCAGGTACAAGGTCTCGCTGGACGATATCAAGAGCCACCGCGACTATTCAAGCAAGACCGTGTGTCCCGGTGCGAACCTGTACCGCTACGTGAAAGAGAATTGGTTCCGCCACAAGGTGGCGCTGCGCCTGGCGGGTGAGCAAGCTGCGAAACCGTAGGGTGGACGGCTCCGCCGTCCGCGCGTTCAACCGGCATTGGAATAGCTGTACAGGCAGCATTGTCCAAGTTTGAACGCGCGTGCGGCACAGCCGCACACCCTACGAAAATCAGAGTTTGCGCGCCGGGATGCTGCGCCCGCCCTGCTTCAGCACCAGGCCCTGTCCGGCCGCCGGCTCGAAACTGATTTCGGCATCGACGTCGTTCGAGAAGAACACGGTTTCGCTCATCGGGAAGATTTCCAGCTTCGGCTGCCCGGTGGCCTGGGCAAAATAGCGCTCGCCCTCGCGGCTCAGCTCCATCACGAAGCCCGGACGCAGTTCATACCGGCCGACGCGGGCATCGAAGGCCGCGCTGGCGATCTTCACCGCCTTGCGGCCGGCCGGTGCGTCGCCGATACGCTGATTGACCAGCGCGTTGCCATCCTGGTGCAAGGTCACTGCCGTCACCTTGCCGCCCGCGTCACGCTGGAATTCGAACCAGTCGAGGCCTCCCGGCACGAAGAAGCTGTTGTCCGACGCGGCCTTCAGCGCTACCGGCGGCCGGCCGCTGCGCTGCATCACCAGGCCATCGGTGCTGCGGCGGAACACACGCTGCACGCCCTTCTCGACCTCATAGGTGCCGGTGACCGCGTCGAGCGCCGCGCCATCCAGCGCCACCTCCTTGAACTCGCGGTAAGGCTTGCCGATGGCGATGCCGGCCGCCTTGCGCGCGATCAGGGCCGGATTGGCCGGACCGCTGTCGCTGTTGGTCAGCACCGCGACATACACCTTCTGATCCGGGAAGCGCAGCGCATGCGTCGAGAAGCCGTTGATGCCGCCGCCATGGCCAATCGCGGTCTCGCCCTGCACCTTGCCGACCTCCCAGCCATAGCCGTAGCCGGTGGCCTTGCCATCGCTCAGGCGGTACGAAGTGAACGCTCGCTGCCAGCTGGAGGGCTTGAGCAGGCGGCCCGCGGCGATCGCTGCATCCCAGCGCGCCAGGTCGTCCACCGTGGACACCAGCGAGCCGGCCGCATAGGGCTGGGTCATGCTGAGCGGCGCGGCGGCGCCATAGCCCTGCTCGGCGCGGCTGTGGCCGGCCGCCACCGGCGCCTTGCTGGTCTTGACGCCTTCGTAATAGGTGTCGCGCATGCCGAGCGGCTTGAAGAGGCGCTGTTCCAGGAAGCTGGCGTAGCTCTGGCCCGAGATCTTCTCGATGATCGCGCCGAGCAGGAAGTAACCCGAGTTGTTGTAGCGGTACTGGCTGCCCGGTTCGAACTCGAGCGGATCGTTCTTGAACGTGTCGATCATCCGGGCCACGCTGATGTCCTGCGCCATGTTGAGCATGTAGCCCGGCTTGCCGGTATAGCTGGGGATGCCCGAGGTATGCGTCAACAGGTGCTCGATCGTGATCTTCTTTCCCTTGGCCGGGTAGTCCGGCAGGTGCTTCGTGATGTCGTCGTCCAGCGACAGCTTGCCATCCTCCGCCAGCATCAGGATGGCGGTCGCGGTGAACTGCTTGGTGATGGAGCCGAGGCGCAGCACCATCTCCGGGCGCATCTTCACGCCTTTCGCGGTATCGGCCATGCCGTAGGCGCGGCGCAGCACGGGCTTGCCGTCCTTGACCACGATGACGGTGGCGCCCGGCGCATCGGCCTGGAAATACGGCGCGATCGACGCATCGATGCGGCTGGCCAGGTCCTGCTCCGCGGTCGCGGAGGTGACGGCATCCCGGGCCAAGGCAGCCTGTGGATGGCACAGCAGCAGCACGGCGGCGCAGATGGCGGTACGAAGCAGCATGGTCGGTCCCTTTCCCTGTTGTAGTGGTGTGAAAAGCATAAGCCCGGCTTGCCTGGACGGCAAACGCCGGGCGACAAACGGCCGTTTAGTCGGCCCAGGCGGTCAAATCCGGCGACCGGTGAAGTTGCGGCCGCCCTGCTGGAAGCGCAGGCTCTGGCCGTCGAAACTGAGCTCGGCATCGACGTCGCGCGCGAAGAAGCGGGTTTCGCTCAGCGGGAAGATTTCGAGCCGGCGCTGGCCGGTCGGCTGCACGAAGTAGCGGCTGCCCTCGCGCCTCACCTCGAACACCATGCCGGGCTGGATCTCGTAGCGGCCGGCGTGCGCGTCAAAAGCGGCGTCGGCGATCTTCGCCACGATCCGCGGCGGCGGCGCCGCGCCGCTGCGCAGGTGATCCAGCGCCCTGCCGTCCTGGTGGTAGGTCACGCCCGTGACCTTGCCACCGCCATCGCGCTGGAACACCAACCAGTCCACCGTATCCGGCACGAAGAATGCGTCGGCCGACATGGCTTTCAAGACCAGCGGCCCGCGGCCGGTGCGCAGCAAGGACAGGAACTCGCCGTCGCGGCGGAATACCCGCTGCGTATCCTTGTCGAGGCTGTACACGCCCGCCACCGCGTCCAAGGCCGCGGGGTCAACAGGTGCTCGATGGTGATTTTCTTGCCCTGGGTCGGGTAGTCCGGCAGGTACTTGCCGATCTCGTCCTCGACCGAGAGCTTGCCTTCGTCCGCCAGCAGCAGGATGGCGGTGGCGGTGAACTGCTTGGTCATCGAACCGATGCGCATGGCCATCTCGGGCGCCATGTTCACGCCTTTGACGGTGTCGGCCATGCCGTAGGCGCGGCGCAGGACGGTCTGGCCGTCCTTCACGACCAGGACGATGCCGCCGGGTGCATCGAGAGGGAAATAGGGAGCGACGGTGGCGTGCAGGCGGAAGGACAGGTCCTCGAGGGCGCGCTTGGTGAGCGGCTTGCCCGGGCTTGGATCGGCGGCGACAGCGGCAAGCGGCTGGCACAGGAGCAGCGCGGCGGCGCAAAGCGCGGTACGGATGAACATGGTCGGCATTCCTTGTTGTTGTGGAGTGCCGTGACTGTACGTACGATGCCGGGCCTGCCGCAATCGGCAACCGATTAGTGGTCGTTCGGATGGGTCGAGTGGTGGCTATGCGGGGGCGAACGGGAGCGCCCCGGCAGGCTTCAAGGCAGGCGGGCGGCGAGCAACAGCCAGATCACGCTCATCACGAGGATGCCGGTGACGGTGACGCAGGTACCAGTGAAGAACAGGGCCGACAACACCGTGGCCGACAGCACGCGCTCGAACAGGAAGCCGAGTGCGAAGTCGAAGGTGGCCAGCACCGACCAGCGCCGCATGTAGACCGGCAGGTAGCGGCTCATGCGCCGGTTGTGCTCGCGCGCGGCGTGCCGCTCATACAGGTTGCGCGCCCTGCTGACGTCGCGGAACAGCCAGTCGAAGAACAGGAAGCGGTACAGGGTGCGGCCGAAGCAATCTTCCTGCGGCGCGGGGCTGTCGTCGTCTTGTGGTGGAGAACTGGCCATGGTCGGCTCGGCGCTGGTAGTTCGGGGAATGAATCATCCTAAGTTGGAAACGGCCAGCCATCAGTGCGCCATGCAACCTTGCGTCGCCCGCTCCCGCGCTGCGGCTTTTGCGCAACGGCCGCGGCATGCGTGCGCCCTTCCTGAACACCCGGCCTATACTGGTTCGGCTACATCTTCGGGAGCGCATCATGCACCTCATCAGGCTGCTGTGCCCGGTCCTGCTTGCCCTGCCCCTGGCGTCGGCGGCCGAACCGGTTCGTGTGACGACCCACATGACCGGACAAATGGATCCCAACCCCTTTATTCTCGGACAACTCGGGTTCGGTGACTACTATCAGCACCCGGGTGGGCTCCTGCCGTACGCGCTGACGGTCAACAGCATCATCGATTCGGATGCCCGCGGCGTGTCGTGCGACGAGGTCCGGTGCGAAGATTTTTCAGCAGACATTTCCTATACGTTCACGATCGATGGCAAGACCGTCAGCTTCACTGCTCGCGACGGCGTCGCCGAGATCCGGGCGAGCAGCTCCTCGTTTCAACACAATATCGCCTACCTGACTGAAGAGCTGCCGGTCACCGCCGGGAACTATTACATCGCGATCGATACTTTGCTGATGGGGCCGGACAATAGCCTGGTCGCGGATCCGCTGGCCCCGCAAGAGGCTGGCGGAACGTCGGCATTCCGCGGCATCGTGGGCTTGTCGGCGTTGCCGGTCGACCCCGACAATCCAAGTTACTGGACCATGGGCGGCATGAGCGAGACCGCGCGCTTGCAAGTCGTCAGCGTGGTACCCGAGCCGGCCGGCATGGGCATGCTGACGTCCGGATTGGCCTTGCTGGCATTGGCGGGGCGGCGCAGGTGGATGGTCAAGCTGCCCGTCAGACGCCTCTTGCAATAAAAAAGGCAGCCCTGAGGCTGCCTTTTTTGTTCCGCTGGAGCGGATGCTTAGCGTCCTTTCGAACGCAGCTTCTGGATCGCCGCCAGCTGCGCGATCGCCGCGGCCATTTCGGCCTGGGCTTTCGCGTAGTCGATCTTCGATTCCTTGTTCAGCATCAGCTCTTCGGCCTGCTTCTTTGCTTCCAGTGCCTTCGCTTCGTCCAGGTCGCCACCGCGGATCGCGGTGTCGGCCAGCACGGTCACGCCGTTCGGCTGCACTTCGAGGATACCGCCTGCGACGAAGACGAACTCTTCGCCGCCGCCGGCTACCTGGATTCGTACAGCACCTGGCCTGATGCGCGTGATCAGCGGGGTGTGCTTCGGGTAGATACCCAGCTCACCCGCTTCACCCGGCAGCGCGACGAATTCGGCCTGGCCGGAGAAGATCTGCTCTTCGGCCGAGACCACGTCCACTTGAATCGTGTTTGCCATGTCTGTCCTTCAGGTGAAGAAATTGGCTTAGGCAGCCAGTTTCTTGGCTTTCTCGATGGCTTCCTCGATGGTGCCGACCATGTAGAAGGCCTGCTCCGGCAGGTGGTCCAGTTCGCCCGATGCGATCATCTTGAAGCCCTTGATCGTGTCTTTCAGCGAAACGTACTTGCCCGGCGAGCCGGTGAACACTTCAGCGACGTGGAAAGGCTGCGACAGGAAACGCTGCATCTTACGTGCACGAGCGACGACCAGCTTGTCTTCCGGCGCCAGTTCGTCCATGCCCAGAATCGCGATGATGTCACGCAGTTCCTTGTAGCGCTGCAGGGTGCCCTGCACGGCGCGCGCGGTGGCGTAGTGCTCTTCACCGACGACCAGCGGGTCCAGCTGGCGCGAGGTCGAGTCCAGCGGATCGACTGCCGGGTAGATACCCAGCGAAGCGATGTCACGCGACAGAACGACGGTCGAGTCCAGGTGGGCGAAGGTGGTTGCCGGCGACGGGTCGGTCAAGTCATCCGCAGGGACGTACACGGCCTGGATCGAGGTGATCGAGCCGGTCTTGGTCGAGGTAATACGCTCTTGCAGGCGGCCCATTTCTTCGGCCAGGGTCGGCTGGTAACCCACCGCCGACGGCATACGGCCCAGCAGTGCCGACACTTCGGTACCGGCCAGGGTGTAACGGTAGATGTTGTCGACGAAGAACAGAACGTCCTTGCCTTCGTCACGGAAGGCTTCCGCCATGGTCAGGCCGGTCAGCGCGACGCGCAGACGGTTGCCCGGCGGTTCGTTCATCTGACCGTAGACCATCGCCACTTTCGAGTTGGTCGGGTTTTCCAGGTCGACGACCTTGGCGTCCGCCATCTCGTGGTAGAAGTCGTTACCTTCACGGGTACGCTCACCCACGCCGGCGAACACGGACAGACCCGAGTGCGCTTTTGCGATGTTGTTGATCAGTTCCATCATGTTGACGGTCTTGCCGACGCCGGCGCCGCCGAACAGGCCGACTTTACCGCCTTTGGCGAACGGGCAGACCAGGTCAATCACCTTGATGCCGGTTTCCAGCAGGTCGGTCGACGGCGACAGTTCGTCGTAGGCCGGCGCATCGCGGTGGATCGATGCCATGCGCTCGTGGCTGACCGGACCGCATTCGTCGATCGGGTTGCCCAGCACGTCCATGATGCGGCCCAGGGTCGGGGTGCCGACCGGGACCATGATCGGGTTGCCGGTGTTCTGGATGATCATGCCGCGACGCAGGCCTTCCGAGCTGCCCAGTGCAATGGTACGGACCACGCCGTCGCCCAGCTGCTGCTGGACTTCCAGGGTCAGTTCCGAACCTTCCATTTTCAGTGCGTCGTACACTTTCGGCATGGCGTTACGCGGGAATTCCACGTCGACCACTGCGCCGATACACTGAACGATTTTGCCATCAGCCATTTTCGTTCCTTCAGATATAGTTAAATTCTTTTACTTGATCGTTTAAACGGCTGCTGCGCCGGACACGATCTCGGAGAGTTCTTTGGTAATCGCAGCCTGACGGGTCTTGTTATAGACCAGCTTCAGGTCGTTGATGACACTGCCGGCGTTATCGCTCGCGGCCTTCATCGCGACCATGCGTGCCGATTGCTCGGACGCCAGGTTTTCCGCCACGGCCTGGTACACCAGCGCTTCCACGTAACGCACCAGCAGCTCGTCGATGACGACTTGCGCTTCCGGTTCGTAGATGTAGTCCCAGCTGATCCCGCCGGCGTCCTTTTCCAGGTGCTTCGCCGGCAGCGGCAGCAGCTGCTCGACCATCGGTTCCTGTTTCATCGTGTTGATGAACTTGGTGTAGCACAGGTAGACAGCGTCGAGCTTGCCTTCCTGGTACGCGTCCAGCATCACTTTGACCGGGCCGATCAGCTTGTCCAGGTGCGGCGTATCGCCGAGCTGGGTCGCTTGCGAAACAACTTTCATGCCCATGCGGTTCAGGAAGCCCAGGCCCTTGTTGCCGATGGCAACCGCCTCGACGGTGTTACCTGCCTGCTCCATCTCGCGCGCTTTCTGGGTCACCTGGCGCAGCACGTTGGTGTTCATGCCGCCGCACAGACCCTTGTCGGTCGTGACGACGATGAAACCCACGGCCTTCGCCTGCACGTGCTTGGCTTGCGCCATGAACGGGTGCGTGTACTCCGGGTTTGCGCCGGCCAGATTGGCGGTGATGGTACGAACCTTGTCACTGTAGGGACGGGCGGCGCGCATGCGATCCTGCGCCTTGCGCATTTTCGATGCGGCGACCATTTCCATCGCCTTGGTGATCTTCTTCGTATTCTCTACGCTCTTGATCTTGCCACGAATCTCTTTGCCTACTGCCATGAGTCCTTACTCCTTCCGCGCACCGGCGCCGTGCTCACACGACGCCGGCTTGACGATTAATATGCGCCGGATTTCTTGAAATCAGCAATGGCGGCGGCCAGCGCAGCTTCGCCGTCCTTGTCCAGTTGCTTGGTTTCGTCGATCTTCGACAGCAGGGCAGCGTGGCTCGACTTCAGGAAGTTGTGCAGACCGTGCTCGAACGGGAGCACTTTCTTGACTTCGATGTCGTCCAGGTAGCCTTTGTTGACGGCGAACAGCGATGCGGCCATCAGCGAGGTCGACAGCGGCGAGAACTGCGGCTGCTTCAGCAGTTCGGTCACGCGTGCGCCGCGGTCCAGCTGCTTGCGGGTCGACTCGTCCAGGTCCGATGCGAACTGCGCGAACGCAGCCAGTTCACGGTACTGCGCCAGGTCGGTACGGATACCGCCCGACAGGCCCTTGATGACCTTGGTCTGGGCTGCGCCACCGACGCGGGAAACCGAGATACCTGCGTTGATCGCAGGACGGATACCGGCGTTGAACAGCGAGGTCTCCAGGAAGATCTGGCCGTCGGTAATCGAAATCACGTTGGTCGGCACGAATGCCGAGACGTCGCCTGCCTGGGTTTCGATGATCGGCAGTGCGGTCAGCGAACCGGTCTTGCCGGTGACGGCGCCGTTGGTGAACTTCTCGACGTAGTCGGCGTTCACGCGTGCTGCGCGCTCGAGCAGACGGCTGTGCAGGTAGAACACGTCGCCCGGGTAGGCTTCACGGCCCGGCGGACGGCGCAGCAGCAGCGAGATCTGGCGGTAAGCCACAGCCTGCTTCGACAGGTCGTCGTACACGATCAGCGCGTCTTCGCCGCGGTCGCGGAAGTATTCGCCCATGGCGCAGCCCGAGTAGGCCGAAATGTACTGCATCGCAGCCGATTCCGAAGCGGAGGCGGCGACAACGATGGTGTACTCCATCGCGCCGTGCTGTTCCAGCGAGCGGACGATGTTCTTGATGGTCGATGCCTTCTGGCCGATTGCGACGTACACGCAGGTGACGCCCTGGCCCTTCTGGTTGATGATCGCGTCGACTGCGACAGCCGATTTACCGGTCTGGCGGTCGCCAATGATCAGCTCACGCTGGCCACGGCCGATCGGCACCATCGCGTCGATCGACTTGATGCCGGTCTGCATCGGCTGCGAGACGGATTCACGGGCGATGACGCCCGGAGCGATCTTTTCGATCGGTGCGGTCAGGGCGGTATTGATCGGACCCTTGCCGTCGATCGGCTGGCCCAGTGCGTTGACCACGCGGCCACGCAGTTCCGGACCGATCGGCACTTCCAGGATGCGGCCGGTGGTCTTGACGGTGTCGCCTTCCGAGATGTGCTCGTAGGCGCCCAGGATGACGGCGCCGACGGAGTCGCGCTCGAGGTTCATCGCCAGGCCGAAGGTGTTGCCAGGGAATTCCAGCATCTCGCCCTGCATCACGTCCGACAGACCATGGATGCGGCAGATACCGTCGGCGACGGAGATCACCGTGCCTTGATTGCGAACTTCAGCCGAACCTTCCAGACCCTGGATGCGGCTCTTGATCAGTTCGCTGATTTCAGAAGAATTAAGTTGCATGAGTGCTAACTCCAAATGTTTTTGATGCGTAGGGCAAGGGCGCTAGGGCCGGCGCGTGCTGCTAGATATCGATCGATTACGACACCAGCGCAACATGCATCTGTTGCAGCTTGGCGCGTACCGAGGTATCGAGCACTTCGTCGCCGACGACCACGCGCACACCACCGATCAGCGAAGGATCCACGGTCACCGACGGGTTCAGCTTGCGGCCAAATTTCTTTTCCAGCGTTGCGACCAGCTGGGCCAGCTGGTCACCCGAGATCTCGAAGGCGCTGACGATGTCCGCATCGGCGGCGCCTTCGTTGGCGTTCTTCAGTGCCGCGAACTGGGCGGCGATTTCGGGCAGCAAGGTGACGCGGCCGTTTTCGGCCAGCATCGCGATAAAGTTCTTCGCTTCAGCGTTCAGCGGCGACTTGACCATAGACGCAATCGTGTCGGCCAGCTGAGCGGCGGTGACCTTCGGGTTGGCGGCGAAAGCCTGTACGTCCGGGTTGGCGCCGATCTGGCCCAGCTCGGAAGTAACGGCCGACCAGGCGGCCATGTCGCCGGACTGGGCGACACGGAACAGCGCTTCGGCGTAAGGGCGGGCGACGGTTGCGAGTTCAGCCATGATCAGAGCTCGGTCGACAGTTTCGACAGCAGGTCGGCGTGGACCGCTGGGTTCACTTCACGCTTCAGGATCTGCTCGGCGCCTTGCACTGCCAGTGCGGCCACCTGGCCACGCAGTTCTTCGCGGGCACGGGTCACTTGCTGCTCGGCGTCGGCCTGGGCGGCAGCGACGATACGGGCGGCTTCTTCGGCAGCGGTTGCCTTGGCGGCGTCGATGATCTGGGCGGCACGCTTTTCAGCGTCGGCGATGCGCTTCTGGACTTCGTCACGGGCGCCGGCCATTTCTGCCTGCACACGCTTTTCGGCAGCGGCCAGGTCGGCCTTGCCACGGTCGGCGGCGGCCAGGCCATTCGCGATCCTCTCGGCGCGCTCGTCGAGCGCTTTCATCAGTGGCGGCCACACGAATTTCATCGTGAAGCCCGCCAGGATGAAGAAGACCACGAACTGGACAAACAAAGTTGCGTTCAAGTTCACGGTAAATTCCTTCTCACAAAAACGGATGCCGAACCAGGGACGGTTCGGCTCTTCAGATCAAGTCGTGCTTGATTAGCTGAACGGACGTGCGAAGACGAACAGCATGGCGATACCGACGCCGATCAGGAATGCCGCGTCGATCAGACCAGCCAGCAGGAACATCTTGGTCTGCAGGGTGTTCATCAGTTCTGGCTGACGTGCAGAAGCTTCCAGGTATTTACCGCCCATGATTGCGATACCGATGCAAGCACCGATAGCGCCGAGGCCGATGATCAAACCGCAAGCCAGTGCAACAAAAGAAAGGTCAGTCATGTGTAACTCCAAAAGTTAATTTAAAAACTAGATTAAAAACTACAACTTCTTTACAACCACTATCTGTTCGATGCTTGCGGCGCCGATCAGTGGCCTTCATGGGCCTGACCGATATACACCAGCGTCAGCATCATGAAGATGAATGCCTGCAGGAACACGATCAGGATGTGGAAGATCGCCCAGATCGAACCCGCGATGATGTGACCAACCACACCAAATGCGGTGGCCATGGAGCCGAGCAGAGCAATCAAGAGGAACAGCAGCTCACCGGCGTACATGTTGCCGAACAGTCGCATACCGAGCGACACGGTTTTTGCTGCGTATTCGATGATGTTCAGGAGCAGGTTGAACGGCGCCATCCAGATGCCGAACGGTGCTGCGAACAGTTCGTGGATCCAGCCGCCCAGGCCCTTGATCTTGACGCTGTAGTACAGCATCAGCGCCAGCACGCCGAGGGAGATGCCCAGGGTGCCGTTCAGGTCGGCGGTCGGAACGACGCGGTGGTACGGGAAAACGTGGCCCAGGCCCACCAGTTCGAAGCCTTTGGCGAACATATCCACAGGCAGGAAGTCCAGCGAGTTCATCAGGGCGACCCAGACGAACACGGTCAGTGCCAGCGGCGCGATGAAGCTGCGGTCGCCGTGCACGATCGACTTCGACTGGTCTTCGACCATCTCGACCAGCATCTCGACGGCGGCCTGGAAGCGGCCCGGCACGCCCGAGGTGGCCTTGCGTGCCGCCATCCACATCACCAGGCAGCCGACGACGCCCATGGCGATCGACCAGAAGATGGTGTCGTAGTTGAAGACACTGAAGTCCACCACGAAATCCTGGTGCTTGTTCGACAAGTGGCCCAGGTGGTGGGTGATGTATTCTGATGGGGTGGGCGCGTGTGCTACGCCGTCTGCGGTTGGAGTCGCCATTGTCAGTGCCTAAATAATAAGATGATGTAACTCTTCAGCGCCACGATGAAGCCGCCTATCAGGGCGAACCAGTTCAGATCGTGGTACAGCTTCGCGACCGCGAACAGAAGCGCGACCGTCAGTGCAATCTTTACAAATTCCCAGATGAAGAATGCTGCAGGACTGGCGCCACCGGCCCGATGGGCGTTGGCGAACAGCCGTACTGCCATGATCCCGTTGGGCACAACACAACACAAACCGCCCAGTACTGCCGAAAACATCGCAGACCATCCCCCCAGTAGAGCGGCGATCACGCCTGCGACTACTGTTGCAATCAATTGCAGGGAGACGATGCGCAACATTGTTGTTCTGGTTTCTCGCCGCGCTTCGGACAGTTACGATGTGGTAATTACATGAATCAGCGGGATTATAAGTGGTTATACGGACGCGAGTCAAACGATTCCGCGCTTATAACTCCGGCGTAAAGATGTGACGGGAGCAACATCGGGGATGCTGTTTTCTCCATATTTTCAGTCACTTAACGAAGGAGTCCCTGCTGACTCCCGTAGGGTGGGCGGGTCCCCCGCCCACGCGTTCAAACAGTCTGTGCGTTGAGCGAACGTGGCATGCATACGTCAGTTCCACATCCCCGCGCCAAGACACAATTTCAGGCGCGCAGGCGCGCCAGCACGCCGTCCAGGATGTCGAGGTCGGCGAAGTCGATGATCAACTGCCCCTTGCCTTTCGCGCCCATCTTGAACATCACCGGGGTGGCGAGCTTGTCCGACAGTTCCTCTTCCAGGCGCACGATGTCGCCAGGCTTGTCCTTGGCACGCGCCGGTGTCGCCGGGCTCGACTGCTCCTCGAGGGCGCGCGCCACCAGCTTCTCGGTCTCGCGTACCGACAGGCGCTTGGCGATCACCTGGTTGGCCAGCGTGATCTGGTGGGCGCTCTCGACCGCCAGCAGGGCGCGGGCATGGCCCATGTCGATGTCGCCGGCCATCAGCATGGTCTGGACCGGCTGAGCCAGGTTGATCAGGCGCAGCAGGTTCGACACGGCGCTGCGCGAACGGCCGACGCTTGCCGCCGCCTGCTCGTGGGTGAACTGAAAGTCGTTGATCAGGCGCTGGATGCCCTGCGCTTCTTCGAGCGGGTTCAGGTCTTCGCGCTGGATGTTCTCGATCAGGGCCATGGCCGCGGCCGACTGGTCGTCCACTTCGCGCACCAGCACCGGGATCTCTTCCAGGCCGGCCATCTGGGCGGCGCGGAAGCGGCGCTCGCCGGCGATGATCTCGTACGGGACGGCGGCCCCCTCCCCCAGCGGACGTACCAGCACCGGCTGCATAATGCCCTGGGTCTTGATCGAGGCGGCCAGCTCGCTGAGCGAGGTTTCGTCCATGCGGGTACGCGGCTGGTACTTGCCGGCCTGGACCTGGGTGATCGGCAGCGACGAGGGCGCTTTCACCGGGGCCGGCTGGCTGTCGCCGCCGAGCAGTGCGTCGAGGCCGCGTCCGAGGCCTTTGAGTTTTTTGGTTGCCATATCTGTGTCAGCTTTCGGTGCTTATATCTTAATCACATGCTCTTGATGCGCTCGACCATCTCGGCGCCGAAGGCGATGTACGCCTGCGCGCCTTTCGAGGACGGATCGAACACCACGCCCGGCATGCCATACGAAGGCGCCTCGGCCAGGCGCACGTTGCGCGGGATGATGGTCTTGAATACCTTGTCGCCGAAGTGCTGCTCGAGCTGGCTCGACACCTGCTGCGACAGCGTCATGCGCGGATCGAACATCACCCGCAACAGGCCGATGATGCGCAGGTCGGTGTTCAGGTTGGCGTGCACCTTCTTGATGGTGTTGACCAGGTCGGACAGGCCCTCGAGCGCGTAGTACTCGCACTGCATCGGGATGATCACCCCGTGCGCCGCGCACAGGCCGTTGAGCGTGAGCAGCGACAGCGCCGGCGGGCAGTCGACCAGGATGAAGTCGTAGTCCTTGTCCACCGCGGCCAGCGCCTCCTTCAGGCGGCGTTCGCGGTTCTCGAGCGCCACCATCTCGACTTCGGCGCCCGCCAGCTCGCGGTTGGCCGGCAGCACGTCGAAGCGCCCCGACTCGGAGCGCTGGCGCGCCGCCGCCACGTCGAGCTCGCCCAGCAGCACCTGGTAGATCGAGCCTTCGAGCGAAGCCTTGTTGATGCCCGCCCCCATGGTGGCATTGCCCTGCGGGTCGAGGTCGACCAGCAGCACGCGCTGGTCCAGCTTGGCCAGGCCTGCCGACAGGTTCACGCTGGTGGTGGTCTTGCCGACCCCGCCCTTCTGGTTCGCTACGCAAAAAATCTTCGCCATCTATTCTTGTCCGTGGAAGCCAAGGTGGTATACCGTTCATATCGTAAAAACGATTTAAACGGTTCGTATTTTATAAACGATATAAACTATTTATACGGTTTATTCTGTTTATGCCGATCGCTCGACGAATATGAGGTGACGCTCCGCGCCCAGCCTCGGAACCTGCAGCGGCTGCAAACCGCTTATTTTCCATTGCGCCGGTATGCGCTCCTGCTCCTGCGCCGGCGCCGTGCCTTTCAGGGCGATGAATTTGCCGCCCTCGGCCAGCAGGTGCCCGGACCACTCCAGGAAGTCGCTCAGGTCGGCGAAAGCGCGGGACGTGATCACGTCGAATTTGTCGCTCACTTCCAGCTCCTGCACTTTCATGGTGTGCACGGTGACGTTGGCCAGGTCCAGCTCCGCTTTGACCTGCTTGAGGAAGGCGGTTTTCTTGTGGACCGTATCGATCATCGACAATTTCATGTCGGGACGACAGATGGCCAGCACCACGCCCGGCAATCCGCCCCCTGCCCCGACGTCCAGCACATTGCGTGCTCCGGCAAAGGCCGGCACCGCCGCGAGAGAGTCGAGCAGATGATGGGTCACCATCTGCATCGGGTCGCGCAACGACGTCAGGTTGTAGACGCTGTTCCACTTGTTCATCAGCGCCAGGTAGTCGAGCAGCTTGTCCTGCTGTGCCTGGGTTACGTCGAGATGCATCTCCTGGATGCCGTCGGCCAGCACCAGCGCCAGCGCGGCGCGATCAAAATATTTCATTCAGCCTGCTCCAGCGGCGCATTGGTAAAGCCCTTGGCGCCGCGCTTTTTCAGGTGCACCAGCAGCAGCGAGATCGCGGCCGGGGTGACGCCCGAGATGCGCGAGGCCTGGCCCAGGGTTTCCGGACGCTGCTTGTCGAGCTTCTGGCGCACCTCGAACGACAGGGCCTGGATCTCCAGGTAGTTCAGGTTGTCGGGCAGCTTGAGGTTCTCGTAATGGTCGTGACGCTCCACCTCGCGCGCCTGGCGGTCGATGTAGCCAGCGTACTTCAGCTGGATCTCGATCTGCTCCTTCACCGCCGGGTCTTCCACGCCGGGGCCGGCCAGGGGCTGGCCCTCGGCGCCCGTCATCGTCATCAGGGTGTCGTAGGCAACGCCCGGGCGGCGCAGCAGGTCGGCCAGGTTGTACTCGCGCTCGATCGCCTGCCCCACCACGCGCTCGGATTCGGCAGCGGCAAGGATGCGCGGATTGACCCAGGTCGAGCGCAGGCGCTCGAGTTCGCGGGCCACCGATTCGCGCTTGTGCTCGAAGGCGGCCCACTGGGCGTCGCCGACGATGCCGAGCTTGCGGCCGATCTCGGTCAGGCGCATGTCGGCATTGTCTTCGCGCAGCGACAGGCGGTATTCGGCGCGGCTGGTGAACATGCGGTAGGGTTCGGCCACGCCCTGGGTGGTGAGGTCGTCGACCAGCACGCCCAGATAGGCTTCCGAGCGGCCCGGGGTCCAGGCGTCCTTGCCCTGGGTCTGCAGCGCGGCGTTCAGGCCGGCCAGCAGGCCTTGCGCCGCCGCTTCTTCGTAACCGGTGGTGCCATTGATCTGGCCGGCGAAGAACAGGCCCTTGATCGCCTTGGTTTCCAGCGAGGCCTTCAGGCCGCGCGGATCGTAGTAGTCGTACTCGATCGCGTAGCCGGGGCGCAGGATGAAGGCGTTCTCCATGCCGCGCATCGAACGCACCAGTGCCAGCTGCACGTCGAACGGCAGGCTGGTCGAGATCCCGTTCGGGTAGAACTCGTTGGTGGTCAATCCTTCCGGCTCCAGGAAGATCTGGTGCGACGCTTTCGATGCGAAGCGGTGGATCTTGTCTTCGATCGAGGGGCAGTAACGCGGGCCCACGCCTTCGATCACGCCGGTGTACATCGGGCTGCGGTCCAGGCCGCCGCGGATGATGTCGTGGGTTTTCTCATTGGTGTGGGTAACCCAGCACGGCACCTGGCGCGGGTGCATGGCGGCGTTGCCCATGCTTGAAAACACCGGTACCGGATCGAGGTCGCCCGGCTGCTCGGACAGCACCGAGAAGTCGATGCTGCGGCCGTCGATGCGCGGCGGCGTGCCGGTCTTCAGGCGGCCTTGCGGCAGCTTGAGTTCCTTCAGGCGGCTCGACAGCGAGACCGCGGGCGGATCGCCGGCGCGGCCGCCCGAATAATTCTGCAGGCCGACGTGGATCTTCCCGTCCAGGAAGGTGCCGGCGGTGAGGACCACGGCGCGGGCGCGGAACTGCAGTCCGACCTGGGTGACGGCGCCCACCACGCGCTCGCCTTCCAGCATCAGGTCTTCCACGGCCTGCTGGAACAGCCACAGGTTCGGCTGGTTTTCCAGACGCGAGCGGATCGCCTGCTTGTACAGGAGGCGGTCGGCCTGGGCGCGGGTGGCACGTACGGCCGGGCCCTTGGACGAATTCAGGATACGGAACTGGATGCCCGACTCGTCGGTGGCGATCGCCATGGCGCCGCCGAGCGCATCGACTTCCTTGACCAGGTGGCCTTTGCCGATGCCACCAATCGATGGATTGCAGGACATGGCGCCGAGAGTTTCGATATTATGGGTCAGCAGCAGGGTCTTCTGACCGGTGCGTGCCGACGCGAGCGCAGCCTCGGTACCGGCATGGCCGCCGCCGACGACGATGACGTCGAATTCAGTTGGAAATAGCATGATGGAGAGTAAGGCGAGGAGTCTAATGCGCGATTATAGATTCTTTTTTCTTTCGGAAGCTTTTAGGGGGCTGAAAACGACAGATTTTGTTCCACGTGGAACATTTAACATCGAGCTCATCAGAACGTTCCACGTGAAACAAAAATAAAAAAGCCGGGCGAACCCGGCTGTGCTGTTTCACGTGGAACAATCACCAACCAATCTTGGTGAAGGCATCGTAGGCGGTCTTGAGGATCAATCCCGACACCACGACCAGGAACAGCTTGCGTACGAAACCACTGCCATGCTTCAGTGCCAGCCTGGTGCCGATCAGCGAACCGGCCACCTGGCATGCCGCCATCATCAAGCCGAGCTGCCACAGCAAGTGGCCGCTGTAGCCGAACCAGAGCAAGGCCGAGAAGTTACAGGCAACGTTGACGATCTTCGCCGCCGCCGAGGCGCTCAGGAAATCGAAACCGAAGAAGCGCACGAACAGGAAGATCAGGAAGCTGCCGGTGCCCGGGCCGAAGAAACCATCATAAAATCCGATCGCGGCGCCGATGCCGATCGCCCAGTAACGCTCAGCCAGACCGCTGTGCACCGGCGCATGCACCGATCCGAGGTCCTTTTTCTTGAAGGTGTACACCGCCACCGCTACCAGGATGATCGGCAGCAGCGTACGTACAAAATCGGCCGGCACCCGCGTGACCGTCCAGGCGCCGGCAAAGGACAGTGCGAAAGCCGCCAGTGCCGCCGGTGCGGCGGTGCTCCAGGCTACCCGCACGCGTCGCGCGTAATTCACGGCTGCGGCACTGGTGCCGAAGATGCTGGCGAACTTGTTCGTCCCCAACAGGGTCGCGGGAACCTCTTTCGGCAGAACAGAGAAAATCGCGGGAATCTGGATCAGGCCGCCGCCACCGACAACGGCATCGACCAGGCCGGCGGTGAAAGCCGCGACGCCGAGCCAAGCAAAATCAATCATGGGGAAAACGTGGGAGGAATGCAGAGGCTGCATTGTACGGCAGCCGCATCCTTCAGGCATTAAGCAGCCGGGAGAAGAGAAGCGTTTGCCCAGCTCGGGTTCACAGCGGATCCGCGCTCATTGTTGCGACGCAACAATGAGTACATGCCGGCACGCCGCTAGGATGGTCGCAAGAAGTCGAGCAGCAGTGCATTCAGGCGCTCGGTCGCCGACAGCTGCATCCAGTGCCCTGCCCCGCTCAGACGCTCATAGCGGAAACCGGCGCGGCAGTGGTGGAGCGAGTCTAGCATCTGCTTTTCGCCCAGCGCCGGGTCGCGGTCGCTCCAGACGCCCATCACCGGCACCTCGACCGGGCGCCAGTGATGCGGCCGGCCCAGCTTGAGGTTAGCGCGGTAGTAGTTCAGGGCCGCCGTCAGGCGCCCTTCCGGCTCCAGCGCCGCGCGCCAGATCGCCACCTGTTCCGGGCGGCGCGTCATCTGGCGCAGGAAGAACCAGTCGTTGGCGCGGATCGCATGTTCGGCCACCACCGGCATCAGGAAACCCAGGATGTACCAGAAGCGCATCTGCTGGGTGACGCCGGCGTGGGCGATCGCCGCCGGGTGCCCGGTGGACAGGGCGACGAAACGCTCGAAGCGCTGCGGGGCATTCATGCACAGCTGCCAGCCAACCAGCCCGCCCCAGTCGTGACCCACGAGCGAGGCCTTTTCCAGGCCGAGCCGGTCCATGAGACCGATGATGTCGGCGCACAGGAACTCGATCGCGTAGGCGCCGGTGGACGGTGGCGCATCGGTCTTGCCGTAGCCGCGCATGTCGGGCGCGATGACCCGAAACCCTTGTTTAGCCAGCACGGGGATCTGGAGACGCCAGATCGCATGGGTGTCCGGAAAGCCGTGCATCAGGATCACGGCCGGGCCTTCGCCCGCGCTGACGTAATGCATGCGCAGGCCGTGTACGTCGACGTAATGGGATTCCAGATTCATGTCCGCTCCACATGCAATGGGCTCGCGCAGCGCACCGAGTTACCCAACAATATCATGATGTACTTATACCGGCTCAAAGGCCTGGTCCCTGCCGCAAGACCGCGGACTATTTCTGCGCTTCCGTCAGTTTCGCCTTTACATACGCCAGCCAGCGGTCGTCGGGATGCGGCTTGCCACCGACGGATGCGATGTGCTTGAAGCTACGCCAGGTCGGCGGACTGCCGCGGAAAACCAGGTAGGTTTCGCCAAGCGTGAAGTCCGGCCTCAGCATGCAGTCCGAGTCGTTATGGAGGCGTCCGCCGCCGCGTTCCCAGAATTCCTCATCGCTGTGGTCGCTCGAGTCAGGCCCGGTGCGCGTCTGTCCGGTCGCGCCAACGAGCGTGAAACGTGGGTCGGCGGCTCCCGCGATGCGCTCCAGCACCTCGAACTCGTACTCTACCGAAGAACGCCTGCCATTGGCAGGGAGTGGAGAAGGCGTCGCCTTGACCACCCTGGCGACAGACACATCCGTCGCCATCGCAATTTGCTGTTCAGGCGTCACTAGCTGCTGGGACGGTGGCGTCCTGCAGGCATAACTGGCGGAGATGCCAATCAAGTTCAGCGCCAGGACGGCGCACATGCGGCTTGCAGCGCCACGTTTGAAGATTGCAGTGCTCATCGCTGCCTTTCAAGGGAGATGACATGTGGACGGAATCAAGCCTGGTGCGCGAGGATGTCCTGCGCGGCTTTTTCCGCAATCATGATGGTCGGGGAATTGGTGTTCCCGGATGTTATAAAGGGCATGATCGAGGCATCGACCACGCGCAATTTTTCGACGCCGCGTACCCGCAGGCGGCTGTCGACCACGGCCAGCGGATCATCTGCCCGTCCCATGCGGCAGGTGCCGACCGGATGGAAAATCGTGGTGCCGACCAGACCTGCCGCATGGGCCAGTTCTTCTTCGCTCTGGTATTGCGGGCCGGGCATGAACTCTTCGGGGCGGTATTTCGCCAGTGCCGGCGCCGCCACGATCCGGCGCGTCAATGCCAGCGCCGCGGCGGCGGTTGTGCGGTCGGCCTCGGTACTCAGGTAGTTCGGCGTGATCCTGGGCGGCGCGTAACTGTCGGCGGATACGATACCGACCTGCCCGGTTGATGTCGGCTGCAGGTTGCAGACGCTCGCGGTAAATGCCGGGAAGCGGTGCAGCGGATCGCCGAACTTGTCCAGCGACAGAGGCTGGACGTGGTACTGCAGATTCGCCGCCGCCAGATCCGGCGAGGACTTGGCAAATGCGCCCAGTTGCGATGGCGCCATCGACATTGGTCCGCTGCGGAAACACGCATATTCCAGTCCGATCAGCGTCTTGCCGAACCAGTTGGTGGCGCGCGTATTCAGGGTCCGCACGCCCTGGACCTTGAAGATCATGCGCAGCTGCAGGTGGTCCTGCAGGTTGGCGCCGACGCCGGGCAAGTCCATCACCGACGCGATGCCGTGGCGCTGCAGATCTTCCGCCGCGCCGATGCCGGACAGCTGCAGGAGCTGCGGCGAACCCACCGCCCCGGCCGCCAACAGGGTCTCGCGCTGCGCCGTCGCCCTGTACATGTGGCCGCCGCCGCTGAACTGAATGCCGGTGCACAGCTTCGCTTGCCGGTCATGATGGTTAAATTGGGCCGTTTCGCCGCCGGTTTCAGGAAAGCTTTCGCCGTATTCAGGCGGATGCCGCGCCGCTGGTTGACGTCGAAATAAGCGGAACCTTCACCTCGGCCGGCGTTCAGATCATCGATCTTCGGGATACCGGTTTCGGCTGCCGCTTCACGAAACGCGTCGAGGATCTGCCACGACAGCCGCTGCTTTTCGACACGCCATTCGCCGCCGGCGCCATGCAGTTCGCTGGCCCCCAGGTAGTGGTCTTCGCTGCGCTTGAACAGCGGCAGCACCTGCTCCCAGCACCAGGAATCGTCGCCGGTCAGCGTCGCCCAGCGCGCATAATCCGCCGGCTGGCCACGCATGTAGATCATGCCGTTGATCGACGAACTACCGCCCAGCACCTTGCCCCGCGGGTAGATCAGCGCCCTGCCGTGCAGGCCGGGATCGGCCTCGGTGCGAAACAGCCAGTCCGTGCGCGGATTGCCGATGCAATGCAGGTAGCCGACCGGGATGTGGATCCACAGGTAATCGTCACGACCGCCCGCCTCCACCAGCAAGACCTCGATCTTCGGATTACGGCTCAGCCGGTTGGCGAGCACACAGCCGGAGGTGCCGCCGCCAACGATGATGTAGTCGTACTGGCCGGCAGATTCCAAGGCTAGCGTTCCCGCACGCCGTTGCCATTGCCGCCGTCGCCACGACTGTCATGGCCGAACGAACGCGAACCGCCGCACTTCGGTTCACGTGGCAAAGGCTTACGAAACAGCGCATCGAGATCCACCACAGCCTCCGTTCGTCATTCGTTGAGGCAAGCTTACCAGATCGTAAACGGAAGTCTAGGGGCCCTCTGTGGATAAGCCTCTTGATATCCACAGGTCTGTTTTGTGCAGAACCGGAGAATTAATGGGTGCCCAAAAACTTGTCCAGTTTTCAGGCAGTCTCCACGCGCCAGTGTTGCACTGCCTTATACGGTGCGTAAACCAATGATTTTTCAGCCGTTAACCGCCTTGTCCACAGAAAAGGGCCGCCGTTAACCACTACTACTACCGTTGTATACAAACTTTGATTGTAAAGCTGTAGAAAATTTTTTCGAAATTTTTTAGCCGCCGTCGCAGTCTGTCGACACCTGCGACCTGCTTGCCAGCTTCAGCTGCAAACCCGGACCGGCTCGCGATCAACAGACGGTAGCAAGGGTCGACCACAGCGTGACTATCGCGGCCATACCCTGAGCGCCGCTCTCCGGATTCTGCCAGCATGTTCACGCGCACCTGCAAGTCTGCGGCCTGGAAAACGCGCAAACCAGCAAATTTTGACCTCATCTGTGGAAAACCTCTGGGATATCCACAGGATCGAATGTGTAGAACAGCCGGTTAACCCGGTCCACCAAAATATAGTCCAAGTTTCATCCAGTTCTAAAACAAGCCTTGTTCAGCCGGTTAACGCGACCGTAAACCATTGACGTTGTGGAGAAAACCTTTGTTATCCACAGCAACATGCGCGTTTACTATTACTACCAGTTTGTATACAAACTTGTTTACTACAACAACAAAACCAACAGCGCGAATCCAGTCGCGACCGCGCCCGGCTCCACCACCTGTTGATCACCAAGGCAGTGTGCCGTCTGCTCCTCCAACATCGTCGGCCAGGATCCTCCCTGGACCACCATCTGCCTGCAGATCGCCTGTCGAACCGCTCTTCAAGGCATTGTTGGCGATGCGCTTGTGGAAAAGCCGAGGCATATCCACAGGATCGTATGTGCAGAACGCGACCATTTCTGCTTCGCGCGAAAACTGTCCACGTTTCGTTCAAACTTCACACAGGCTTTGTTCAGCCGGTAAACGCGTCTGCAAGTCATTGATGCTGTGGAGTAAACCTGACTTATCAACAGAAGAAGCCGCGTTTACTATCTACTACCAGTTTATATACAAACTTTAGTTAACTAAAAGCGTGAAGCACTGCGCTGCCAGAAAAGCCGGAAAAGACCAGGAAAATCAGGTTTTCACTGGCCTCACGCTCGTAAGACAAGCAAAATGGACACTCAAGCGTAAAATCTGGCAGCCTCATGAGCTCGATCAAACCGTGCACAAGCGTTGAACAAGCCGGCTGGCTGCAGCTGCGCATGGCCCTGTGGCCTGCGCAGCGCGCCGACCACCTGCGGGAAATGCAGGAACTGTGTGCACAACCCGGCCGTTATGCACAGTTCCTCGCCTATTCAAGCCTTGGAGAGCCCCAGGGACTGATCGAAGTCGCGCTGCGCGGGGATGTCGTCAACGGCACCAACTCGTCTCCTGTCGGCTTCCTGGAAGGTTTGTATGTCGATCCGGCCTTCCGCCGGCAGGGAATCGCTGCCATGCTGGTGCAAACCGCGGAACAGTGGGTCAGGAAACAGGGCTGCACCGAGATGGCCTCGGATGCCTTGCTCGAGAATACGGCGAGCCATGCCATGCATCGGGCGCTCGGATTCGAGGAAACCGAGCGCGTGGTCTACTTCCGCAAGCTGCTTTCATAACAAAAACGCAATAAAAACAAGGAAAACATGCGACTGGGAATCATCAGCGCGCTGTACGAAGAACAGCTGGGGCTCGTGGAAGCCTTGAAAGGGCCCTCCAAGCTCATCCATGGCAAGCGTGAGTACTGGGCAGGGAAGCTGTGGGAAATCGACGCTGTGTGCGTTCTGTCGCGAATTGGCAAGGTTGCGGCGGCGATGACAGCCACCACGCTTGTGGAGAAGTTCGGAGTTACCCACATCCTCTTTACCGGCGTGGGCGGCGCCGGGGATAAAACGGTGCAGGTCGGCGATATCGTGGTCGCGGAAGCCCTGGTCCAGCACGACATGGATGCCAGTCCGCTGTTTCCCCGTTTCGAGGTGCCGCTCACCGGCCTGACCCACTTCCAGCCCGACCCGCAGCTGTCGATGCGCCTGTCGCGCGCGGCCCATGACTTCCTCGAGCAGGACTTGCACAGCGCGATCAGCGAGGGAGAGCGGCGCGAATTCCGCCTGGCGCAGCCGCGCGTGCACCGCGGCCTGGTGGCGAGCGGCGACCAGTTCATGAACGATCGCCTGGCCCTGAACGCGCTCAACGACGCCCTTCCCGGCCTGGTGGCGGTCGAAATGGAAGGCGCTGCGGTGGCGCAGGTGTGCTACGAGCTGGACGTGCCCTGCGCCGTGATCCGCACCGTGTCCGACAATGCCAACGAAAACGCGGCCACCGATTTCATGCGATTCGTGACATCGGTGGCCGCGCAGTATGCTTTTCACATCACCCGGCGCGTGTGCCGGGATCTGGCGGCAAGGCCGCTCTAGCCCAGCAGCGATTCGGCCGGCACGTAGTCGTACTTCAGGTCGCGCGCGACGGCTTCGTAGGTGATCTTGCCCTGGCAGACGTTCAGGCCATTGCGCAGGTGGACGTCGTCCGACAAGGCCTGGCGCCAGCCCTTGGTGGCCAGCGCCACCGCATGGCCGATGGTCGCGTTGTTGAGCGCGAAGGTGGAGGTGCGTGCCACCGCGCCCGGCATGTTCGCCACGCAGTAGTGAATCACGCCATCGACGACGAAGGTCGGGTCGGCATGGGTGGTCGGGTGCGAGCTTGCGAAGCAGCCGCCCTGGTCGATCGCCACGTCCACCACCACCGCGCCCTTCTTCATGCGCGCGATCATGTCGCGGGTGACCAGCTTGGGCGCCGCGGCGCCCGGCACCAGCACGCCGCCGATCACCAGGTCGGCGTCCAGCACCGCTTCCTCGATCGCATGGGCGTTGGAATAGAGCGTGGAGATGCGGTTGCCGTAGACCAGGTCCAGCTGGCGCAGGCGGTCGACGTTCTTGTCGAGCACCGTCACGCGCGCGCCGGTGCCGATCGCCATTTGCAGCGCATTGGTGCCGACCACGCCGGCGCCGATGATCGCCACGTGGCCGGCGGCGACACCCGGCACGCCGCCCAGCAGCAGGCCCATGCCGCCCCGGGATTTTTCCAGGTGCGCAGCGCCGGCCTGGATCGCCATGCGGCCGGCCACTTCGCTCATCGGCGCCAGCAGCGGCAATCCGCCGCCCGGGCCGGTGATGGTCTCGTAGGCGATGCAGACCGCGCCGGACTTCACCAGGGCGGCGGTCTGTTCCGGATCGGGCGCCAGGTGCAGGTAGGTGTAGAGCACCTGCCCTTCGCGCAGCATCGCGCACTCTAGAGGCTGCGGTTCCTTGACCTTGACGATCATGTCGGCGCGCGCAAAGATTTCCTCTGCCTTCGCCACGATGCTTGCACCGGCCGCCATGTACTGCTCGTCCGACAGCCCGATCTGCTCGCCGGCGCCCTGCTGCACGATGACGTCGACACCGCGCGACGTCAGTTCGCGCACCGAAGGTGGCGTCATCCCGACACGGTATTCGTGATTCTTGATCTCTTTTGGTACGCCAACAAGCATGTCTACCTCCAAGATGTATAAGAATGTGAAGCTGCTTCGCTACGCTACTCCTGTTTCGAAGATTTTGTAGGGTGGACGGCTGTGCCGTCCGCGCGTTCAGCTACAAGGTGAAATGCGGCGCATCGTCCATTTCTACGCTGTTTGAACGCGCGGACGGCACAGCCGTCCACCCTACGGGTTCAGCATAAAAAAAGGGAGCTTGCGCTCCCTTGATGATTACACTCCCAGTGTCATCAGGCTTGCGTTGCCGCCAGCCGCGGTGGTGTTGACGCACACCGCCCGTTCCGCCACCAGCCGCCACAGGGCGACCGGCTCGCTGGCGCTGGTGTCGACAATGCCGACGATGGCCCCGGGCCGCCCCGCCAGCTTGCTGCGCAGCGAACCGGCCAGGCCGGCTTCCAGCAGCGCGATCTGGAACTCGCTGGCGTCGATCTCGTCTTCCCCGATGAAGCGCACGCGCTCCTTGACCAGGTCGGGCAGATTGGCCGGAATCAAATCCGGCGTGGCCAGCACCAGCGCGCGGTTGCCGTTGGCGAGGCTGGCGGCCAGCTGGTTGAGCAGGCCGGCAAGGCTCTTCGGCGCGCACAGCACGGTGCCGCGCGGCGTGAAGGCCAGGGTATTGCGCTCGCCGGTCGGACCCGGCAGGGCGATCTCGACGCCATTCAGGGAAGTGCGGCCATAGCCCTGCGCCAGCGTCGCCACATCCTGATGGCCGTTGTTGCGCAGCCAGCCGAGCAGCGCGTCCAGGCCGGCGTCAAACGTGCGGCCGTGTTCCATCAGCGGCGCCGCATGGCGCTGCAGGCGCTTCAGGTAGAGCGGACCGCCGGCCTTCGGACCGGTGCCCGATTTGCCCTCGCCGCCGAAGGGCTGCACGCCCACGACCGCGCCGACGATGTTGCGGTTCACGTAGATGTTGCCGACGTGGGCGCGCGCGACGATGAAGTCGATGGTCTCGTCGATACGCGAATGCACGCCCAGGGTCAGGCCGTAGCCGGTGGCGTTGATGGTGTCGACCACCTTCGCCAGGTCGGCGCGGCGGTAGCGCACCACGTGCAGCACCGGGCCGAAGACTTCGTGCTTGAGTTCGGCCATCGAGCCGATTTCCAGCACGGTCGGCGGCACGAAGGTGCCGGCCCCGTTCACGCTGTCGGGCAGCTCGAGCGCGAAATGGCTGCGCGCGGTGGCGCGCATGCGCTCGATGTGGGCCAGCAGGTTGCGCTGGGCTTCGGCATCGATCACCGGGCCGATGTCGGTGGCCAGGCGGTCCGGCGAGCCGACGCGCAGTTCCAGCATCGCGCCCTTGAGCATCCTGACGGTCTTGTCGGCGATGTCTTCCTGCAGGAACAGCACGCGCAGCGCCGAGCAGCGCTGGCCGGCCGAGTCGAAGGCCGAGGACAGCACGTCCTGCACCACCTGCTCCGGCAGCGCCGAGGAATCGACGATCAGCGCGTTCTGGCCGCCGGTTTCGGCCACCAGCGGGATGTCGATGCCTTCCTGTTCGGCGCGCTTTGCCAGGGTACGGTTGATCAGCTGCGCCACTTCGGTGGAACCGGTGAAGATGACGCCTTTCACACGCGAATCCGAGGTCAGGGCGGCGCCCACGGTTTCGCCGCGGCCCGGCAGCAGCTGCAGCGCGGCGCGCGGGCAGCCGGCTTCCAGGAACAGCTCGACGGCGCGGTGCGCGATCAAGGGGGTTTGCTCGGCAGGCTTGGCCAGCACCACGTTGCCGGCGGCGAGCGCCGCTGCCACCTGGCCGGTGAAGATCGCCAGCGGGAAGTTCCAGGGCGAGATGCAGGTCACTGGTCCCAGTGCGCCTTGCGCCTTGGCTGCGCGGATCTCGACCGCGTAGTAGCGCAGGAAGTCGACCGCTTCGCGCAGTTCGGCGATCGCGTTCGGCAGCGATTTGCCGGCTTCGCGCACGGCCAATGCCATCAGCTCGGTCGCATGCTGTTCGAACAGGTCGGCGCTGCGCTCGAGAATGGCGGCGCGGGTGTCGACCGGGGTGCTTTCCCATTCGCCGGCGAAGGCCGCGGCGGCCGCCAATGCGGTGTCGACGTCGGCACGCGTGGCTTCCTGCACCTGCCCGACGATGTCGCTCGATACGGCCGGGTTGACCACCTTGGCGGTGTCGCTGGCGGCTACCGGGCCGGCGATCAGCGGCGCCGCGCTGTGCTGGCGCTGCCGGGCCAGGCCTGCGGCGGTGGCGCTCAGGATGTGTTCGTTGACCAGGTCGAGGCCACTTGAATTCTTGCGCTCGGCGCCGAACAGCTGCAGCGGCAGGGCGATGGCCGGGTGCGGTTTTCCGCCGGCGGCGCGCGCCTGCTCGAACGGGTCGGCCAGCAGGGTGTCGATCGCCACTTTCTCGTCCACGATCTGGTTCACGAAGGAAGAGTTGGCGCCGTTTTCCAGCAGGCGGCGCACCAGGTAGGCCAGCAGGGTTTCGTGCGAGCCGACCGGCGCGTAGATGCGGCAGGCCTTGCCCAGCTTGTTCGGGCCGACGACCTGGTCGTACAGGGTCTCGCCCATGCCGTGCAGGCACTGGAATTCATAATTCTCGACCCCGTCCGCCTTGGCCCAGCTGTAGATCACCGACAGCGAGTGCGCGTTATGGGTGGCGAACTGCGGGTAGATGATGCTTGACGCAGCGAGCAGCTTGCGCGCGCAGGTCAGGTAGGAGACGTCGGTGTAGACCTTGCGGGTGTAGACCGGATAGCCCGGCATGCCGTCGACCTGGGCGCGCTTGATCTCGGCGTCCCAATAGGCGCCCTTCACCAGGCGCACCATGAACTTGCGGCCGCTGCGCTTGGCCAGGTCGACCACGAAGTCGATCACGAAGGGGCAGCGTTTTTGATAAGCCTGCACCACCAGGCCGATGCCTTCGAAGCCCGCCAGTTCCGGATCGAACGCCAGCGACTCCAGCATGTCGAGCGAGATCTCGAGGCGGTCGGCTTCTTCCGCGTCGATGTTGATGCCGATGTTGTACTGCTTGGCCAGCAGGACCAGGCTGCGCACGCGCGGCAGCAGTTCGGTCATCACGCGCGCGTACTGCGCGCGGCTGTAGCGCGGGTGCAGGGCCGACAGCTTGATCGAGATGCCCGGACCGTCCTTGATGCCGCGGCCGTTCGAGGCCTTGCCGATCGCATGGATGGCGGTCTCGTAGGAGGCGTAGTAGTTTTTCGCATCGCTTTCCGTCAGCGCCGCTTCGCCCAGCATGTCATACGAATAGCGGTAGCCGCGCGTCTCGTTCTCGCGGCTGTTCTTGAGGGCTTCCTCGATGGTCTGGCCGGTGACGAACTGGTTGCCCAGCATGCGCATGGCCATGTCGACGCCCTTGCGGATCAGGGGTTCGCCGCCCTTGGCGATCAGGCGGGTGAGCGCCGATCCCAGGTTTTTCTCGCTATTGGTCGAGACCAGCTTGCCGGTGATGAGCAGTCCCCAGGTGGCCGCGTTGACGAACAGCGAAGGCGATTCGCCCAGGTGCTTCTTCCAGTCGCCGCGGCTGATCTTGTCGGCGATCAGGCGGTCGGCGGTTTCGCTGTCCGGGATGCGCAGCAGCGCTTCAGCCAGGCACATCAGCGCCACGCCTTCTTCCGACGACAGCGAGAACTCGTGCATCAGCGCGTCCACGCCCGAGGAACGGGTGCGCTTTTCGCGCACGCTCGCGACCAGGCGCTGCGCCAGTGCGGTGGCGTCGGCGCTGGCGCTGGCACCCTGGGCCAGCAGCCACTGCACCGCCTCGGTTTCATCGCGGCGGTAGGCGGCGGTGATGGCTTCGCGCAACGGGGTCTGCTCCTGCTTGACCTCGCGCTGGAGCGCATCGAAGGGAACGAAAGTGGAGGCCAGGGCGGCGTCAATGTGCATGGTGGTCTTCTAAAAAAGGAATCAAACAGAGGCGCGACGCAGCAAAAAACGCCGTGCCGCGAGAATGGCGGCCGGCGTACTGCGCGATACCTTGGAATGATTCGATTGTAGAAGGAAATCTTCTGGATTAATTCTGTTTTTACGACAGACTAGCAAAAGATAGTTTTTGGTGCGACAATCTGACCGAATAATATTTACATGGCAAGAGACCGACCATGCTCGACAAGATCAGTAAGAAAATTCTGGCGGAACTCCAGAACGACGGGCGCATCAGCAACGTCGAACTGGCGGCGCGCGTCAACCTGTCTCCTGCCGCCTGCCTAGAGCGCGTGCGCAAGCTGCACGAGTCCGGCTATATCATGGGCTACACCGCCCAGCTCAACCCGCAGCTGCTGGATGTGTCGCTGCTGGTTTTCATCGAAGTGGTGCTCGATCGTACCACTCCCGAGGTGTTCGATGCATTCAAACAAAGCGTCCAGATGATTCCGGAAGTGCTGGAATGCCACATGGTGGCGGGCGGCTTCGATTACCTGGTCAAGGCGCGCGTCAAGGACATGGCGGCGTACCGGGAATTCCTCGGCAAGACCTTGCTGCAGAAGGGGGTGCGCGAGACGCACACGTATGCGGTGATGGAAGAGGTCAAGAATACGACCAAGCTGCCGATCAGGTAGGAGGGCGGCGAAGCGTAGTCCAGTTCACTGAACTGGACCACCCCTACGGTAGGACAATCACACGACCTTGCGCGCGCCCGTCTTCGGCGCCGCGCTCTCCGCCATATTCTCGAGATTATTGCGCAGCCAGCGGTGCGCCGGGCTGCGGCCGTCGCGCTCGTGCCAGAGCATGTCCAGGTGCACGGCGGGCAGCTGGAAGGGCAGTTCGCGCCAGACCAGCGCATCGGTCATCCCGGTCGAGACCATCAGGTGCTTCGGCAGCACCGTGATCAGGTCCGAGTTCGCCACTACCCGCCCCGCCGTGAAGAACTGGTTCACGGTCAAGAGGATGCGGCGCTCGCGGCCGATCTGGGCCAGCGCTTCGTCAACCAGGCCGTGGGCGCGTCCTGAAAAACTCACCAACAAGTGGTTGGCCTTGCAGTAGGTGTCGAGGTCGAGCTTTTCCTTGGCCAGCGGGTGGTCCTTGCGCATCACGCACACATAGACGCCCGAATACAGGCGTTCGTGGCGGATCGGCGAACCCGTCTCATACGACAGCTGGGCCGCCACGCCGGGGAAGAAGCCCACCGCCAGGTCGATGTCGCCGCGCAGCAGCATCGGCCGCGGTTCGCGCGTGGTCAGCGGCACCATGCGGATGTTCACGCCCGGCGCCTCGCGCTCGATCGAACGCATCAGCGAGGGCAGCCACAGGGCGGCAGTGGCGTCCGCCATCGCCATCCGGAAGGTCGCCTGGGCCTTGGAAACGTCGAAGGTTTCCGGCATCACGGCCGCTTCCAGCGCGGCCAGGGCCTGGCGTACCGCCGGCCACAGCGCTTCCGCACGCGGCGTCGGCTTGACGCCATACGCCGTGCGGATCAGGAGTTCGTCCCCAAGGCTTTCACGCAGCCGCTTGATCGCATTCGAGACCGCCGGCTGGGTCATGGCGAGGTGCCCGGCGGCGCGGGTGAGGTTTTGCTCGGTCATTACTGCGTCGAAAACGCGCAGCAGGTTCAGGTCAAGCGTCAGAAAGCTCATGGGAACTGGTTGATGGCAATACAGGTGTTCGCAGTGTACCTCAAGTATTCACAGAATGCATAAGCGTCATCAGTGAACGGAATTAGATTTATATGTTGCATCGCACTATATTGGGCGCAACCGAACAATTACCACATCATGTCCGCCTCGCTTACCCTTATCCAGACCGCCGTTGCCGCCGTTCCCGTCGGCCAGGTCCTCCTTGCCGCCAGCGGCCTCGCGCTGCTGGGCGGCGTTGCCATGTTTTTCCGTCCTCTGCTCGTCGGTATCGGCCGCGCCGCCGTGTTGACCGTGCGTCCGCGCCCGCCGAAAACCCACCTGGCCAAGCACCACTGATCCTGTCTTTCTCCGTTTGAACGCGGCCTCCGATCCGGACGCCGCGTTTTTTTTCGTCCGTCTTTCCCGCCTCTCCCGCTTCCGGGCTCTTCTCGTACGGTAGCCGACCATTCAGGGTAGTACGCCTGGTGACTCTTCGTCACCGGGGTTTTCTCACGCCGTTGATTTAACAAAGTTCACGAAGAGTCAACATCACGAAAAAAGGTGATTGATGCTGAGATGAAAGAAGCGCGAACAATGGACGAGTTTAGCTGCGTGATATTGATAAATGAAGCGAGATACCATAAAACTCAGCCTCCAGTCCGCCATTGAAGAAGAGAAGGTAAGGAATCGACATTTGAAAGAAATTGGCGGCATGAAGACCTTATATAGATCATAGATGTAGGAGGTTCCACACAATTCAACTTCTATCACAGAGAATGGATGAGTATTGGTAATCACGCGCGCGATCGCGCCCCGCTTCCTGCCCCAGGACGTTTTCAGGAGCCTGCGCAGTCAATTATTTCCGGGTGCAGTTGAGCTGTTCCGCCGAGTCCTCGATGATGGACAGGACGGCTTGGGTATCGGTCGGTTTGGACAGTTCTTCGGCCTCGGGATCGGGCTTGTCGCGGACATTGGGCAGGTCGCGCCGCAGTTCTTACAGCATGCGGATAATCTTGCTGTTCTTTTCTTCCGCCAGCAGGTTGATCTGCAGGTCGAGGTGGGGAGTGCTGGCTGGCGAGGGTGGACATGCGATTCTGGCGAATCAGCACGGTGGTGGAGATCACGAAGGCGTTCAGGGCAATGAGTCCCTGCAGCCAGAAGAATGGCGGCTCGTCCCATTGGTCGAAGCCCAGTTCGGGCGCCGCCAGGTTCCAGGCGATCCAGAGCACGACAAAGACGAGGTTGCCGACCACATAAGCCGGGCTGCCGAGGAAGAAGCTGATTCTTTCCACCGCCCGTTGCGCCGGAGACAGGTCCTGGTTATGCCGCGCGTAGAATTCCGCCACCGTACCGAGGTGTTCCTGGAAGGCGAAAGGGAGGGCTTCCCGGCTGCGGTCTGGGGTCTCCATGAAACCAGCATAGCACCGGCGGCGGGCCGCTCGCCTGCGCACGTGAGCGCAAACCACACGGGAATAAAAAAGGTTCATCGCGTTTTGCCGGGAAACGCATCCTTGATTTTCAGGAAGAAGTAGGATGCATCCCGAAATCCGTAGGCCATGCGCTTGATGACTTTGATGCGGTTGTTGACGCCTTCCAGGATCGATGAGTTCATCGGATAGATGGCCGAAGCCAGAATGCCGCGCCGGTACTTGGCCAGCCGTTTGGCAAACTGGATCAGCGGTGTGATATGGCTTTCCAAGGCGAGTTTGAGCCAAGCCTTCCATCGACGAGCACCTTCCCGGACCGATGGCGCATACCAGATCTCTTTCAATTCGGTCTTGAGCAGGTAGACCGTTGCCAGCGGCTGATTGGCGGCGAGCAGTTCTTCGAGCTTGACGGCCTGTTCGGCCTTGAGGTTGTCGCGGTTGCGTAGTAACAGCCAGCGGCTACGCTTGATGACCTGGCGCGCTTTTGGTTCGGCCCGTAACGTATTGGCTTGATCGACGCGCACCCGGTCGACGACTTCGCGGCCGAAGCGGGCCACGACATGAAACAAATCGTAGACCACCTCCGCGTTTGGACATTGCTGACGCACTTCAAGGTCCATGGCCGTGTTCATATCCATGGCCACCGCCTCGATTCGCTGGCAGCCTTGCTCGCCCAGCAGCTCAAAGAATGGCCGGATCGCTTCCCGGCTGTTGCCTTCCCCAACCCACAAGACGCGCATACGCTCGGCATCCATGGCCACGGTAGCGTAGCGATGGCCCTTGTGCAGGGCAAATTCGTCCATGACCAAGCGGCGTACGCCCACCGCCGAGAAGTCGCCGTGCAGCTGCTTTAGTCGCCGATGATCAATCTCTTTGATGGTATGCCAGTGCAGCCCGGTCAACCGGGCTATATGGGCTATGGGCAGCAACTGCGCCAGCGCCTCGACCCACAGACGCACGCGGTGCGTGATGCGCGCCCGGCGGTCGAGCCAAACAATGTGCTCGGCCACTCGTGCATTGCAGTGATGGCAGTCCAGCCGCCGTACCGGCACATCGAGCCAGACGCGCTTGTCCAGAACGTCGCGATCGCGCACCTTACGCCTTCGGCGCTCATGCACCAGGGCGCAAGGCTGGTGGCACGCTCCGCACACAGCATCCCTTGCCGGGCAGGTATCGAGAACGATTAACAGTGATCCGTCTTCTTGTTCTTGGACGGTGTCGACAATATGGCCTTCCCAAAACGGGACAGACGACATAGCATTGAGCATGGCGGTGGTTTGATAGACTGATTTGTTTGGCGACTATCAATCTACCAACATCAGGCCACCGCCACCACCTCCCGATTAGATCGTCAACCCCGTCTTCCCCCATTCCCCGCGAAGAACCATAAAAAAAGCCGGCGGAACAGCCGGCTTGGGGATCAGGTCTCTAGCTTGGTGGCAGTCAGGCGTTCATATTTCGCCTGCAACTGCTCGCGCGTTTCGCGCCACTCGGGGTTGAGGGGAATGCAGGCGACCGGGCACAGTTCCGCGCAGGTCGGCTGTTCGAAATGGCCGACGCATTCGGTGCACTTGTGCGGGTCGATCTGGTAGAACTCGGCGCCCATCGAAATGGCGTCGTTCGGGCATTCGGGTTCGCAGACGTCGCAATTGATGCAATCGTCGGTAATCATCAGTGCCATGGTCTTGCTCGTTCCTTGCTGCGGGTTATTGCTAGGTCAGGCCGCGGGGGCCGCCTTGATGGAGGCGATTTTCTTCTGCAGCCAGCGGTCCACCGATGGGAACACGAATTTCGATACGTCGCCGCCCAGCATGGCGATCTCGCGCACGATGGTGCCCGAGATGAACTGATATTGGTCGGAAGGGGTCAAAAACAAGGTTTCGACATCGGGAAGCAGATAGCGGTTCATGCCCGCCATCTGGAATTCGTATTCGAAGTCCGACACCGCGCGCAGGCCGCGCACGATCACGCGCGCATCATGCTGGCGCACGAAATCCTTGAGCAGACCGGAGAAGCTTTCGACCTGCACGTTCGGATAATGGCCGAGCACCTCGTTGGCGATTTCCAGACGTTCGTCGAGCGAAAAGAAGGGTTTCTTGTTCTTGCTGTCGGCTACACCTACTACCAGGCGCTCGAACAAACCCGATGCGCGGCGCACTAAATCTTCGTGCCCGCGCGTGAGCGGATCGAAAGTACCTGGATATACGGCTACAACCATTGCGGCTCCCTGGAGAATCATCCTGAGGGTATGAAAATTCCGCCACGGCGGCGTTGCCTCGTCTCGCCGTACTAGCGTACTGTCTTCGACTCGGCGCCTTGCCGTGCCGGTTTTTCACACCCTCGCTGTTAGAACGCGCATTATGCCTGAAAATCCGGCAACCGCCCCAGCCTGGGGCGGTTTTTGCCCAATCTTTGTGCAGGTTTTATCGCCGCGGGACGCTCAGGTATCGGCCTGGTTCAATTTCAGCAGGTAGTAATAGACCATGCCGGCCTTGTCGGCGCGAATCGCCTCCCAGCCGGCCAGCCAGTCGGGCAGTTCGGCGTCCAGCGGCAAGGCTTCTCCCGTCTCGGCAAAGACCAGGCCGCCTTCATTCAGGATGGCCGGGCACAGCGGCAGGATCTGGGTGAGCAGTCCCAGCTGATAGGGCGGATCCAGGAAGATCACGTCGAAGCGCTGGCCACGTGCGGCCAGGTCCTTGACCAGCACCAGCGCGTCGGCGCGCAGCACCTTCACATTGCCGGCCTTCAGTTTGTCGCGGTTGGCTTCCAGCTGGCGCGCCGCCGCGCCATGGCTGTCGACCATCGTGACCGAGGCCGCGCCGCGGCTGGCCGCTTCGAAACCGAGGGCCCCGGAGCCGGCGAACAGGTCGAGGAAGCTGGCGCTGTCCCAGTCGCCGCCGAGCTGGTGGTTGATCCAGTTGAAGACGGTTTCGCGCACGCGGTCCGGCGTCGGGCGCAGGCCGTCGGCATCGAGCACCGGCAGCAGGGCGCGCTTCCAGGCGCCGCCGATGATGCGCACCTGGCGCGGCGCCAGACGGGGAGCCCCATGGGCTGGTTTGGAGGGTTTGGAGGACTTCTTTTGCATGGGCGGCACTATAGCACCCTGGCGCCCCGCCCTGCCCGGCCTTGTTTCATGGCGCTATTTGCCAGATGCCAAAGCTTGGAAATCATTGATCCAGCCCTGCATGCGCTCGTGCGCGTGCTTCTTCTGCGCCGGCGTGGCGATGCGGATCGCGGTCAGCATGAATTTGGTGGTCTGATCGAGATAATTGTCGTAAAAAGCCTTGCGCTCGGGCGATTCGGTGCGGCCGAAGAATTCGCGCTGCATCGCCGTGATCTGGGCCGTGGCCTGCTCGCGGTTTGGCTTTTCCTGCTGAAACTTGCGCAGCAAGGAGAGGATGCGGCGCTGGCGCCAGACGCGTTCTTCCAGCCAGATGTCGCTGTCGAGCGGGCGGGCGTCGGATGCCTTGCGCAGGATGGCTTCCTGTTCATTGTTGAAACCGCCGAACCAGAGTTCGAGCTGGCTCATGGCCTTCTTGTAGCGGGCACGCTGGCGCTTCTCGACACTGCCTTCAACAAATTTCTTGCGATACTCCGCGTTTTTTGAAATGAACTTGCGTTCGATATCGGCGATCTGCTCCGGTTTGATGGACAGTGCGAGAGTGGTCATTTCCGGCACGGCGCGGGCGGCCAGCCGCTCGCCGCGGACACGAATTTCCTTGTAGATGCCGATCAGGTCGGCCTGGGTCGGGTTACCGGCAAGTTCCTTCTGCATGGTGCCGAGCAGTGCCGCGTAGTCGCGCAGCTGGGTCTGGCGGTGCCACTGGAACAACTTGTCAATGTCGCGCTTGGCAATGTCGGCCTGCTGGCCTTCCAGATCGGCGTAGGAATCCAACCACCAATACAGTAAGGTATCACCCTGGTTATAAGTAAAACGCACGGAGCTGCAGCCCGCGACGAGGGCGAACAGTGCGATCAGGCATAACGCAATAGTGCGCCGGAACACCGAGTCCGGCGTGATAAAATTTTTCATATTATCAACTTTTTGAGGACGGCTTTATGAACGTTGTAATCCTTGCCGCCGGCATGGGAAAGCGCATGCAGTCTGCGCTGCCGAAAGTCCTGCATCCATTGGCGGGGAAACCGCTGTTGCGGCACGTCATCGATACCGCCGGCAGCTTATCGCCGAGTAAATTATGCGTCATTTACGGCCATGGAGGCGCAGCGGTGCCCGAGATGGTGGGCAAACTGGCCGAGCAAACCGGCATCCGCATCGACACCGCCCTGCAACAGCCGCAGCTTGGCACCGGCCACGCGGTGATGCAGGCCGTACCGGAGCTCGATGAAAACGTACCGACCCTGGTGCTGTACGGCGACGTGCCGCTGACGACGGCCGCATCGCTCGGCCGCCTGGTCGAGGCCGCCGGTACGGACAAGCTCGCCATCCTGACGGTCGAGCAGGCCAACCCCTTCGGCCTGGGCCGCATCGTGCGCGAGAACGGCAGCATCGTGCGCATCGTCGAAGAAAAAGACGCCAGCGAAGCCGAGCGCGCGATCCGCGAAATCAACAGCGGCATCATGTGCATCCCGACCGTCCATCTGAAGCGCTGGCTGGCGGCGCTGTCGAACAACAATGCCCAGGGCGAATACTACCTGACCGATATCGTGGCCCAGGCCGTCGCGGACGGCGTGCCGGTCGTGTCGGCCCACCCTTCCGCGGAATGGGAAGTAGCCGGCGTCAACAGCAAAGTGCAATTGGCCGAGCTCGAGCGCCGCCACCAGCTGAACATCGCCAACGCGCTGCTGGAAAAGGGCGTGACCCTGATGGATCCGGCCCGCATCGACGTGCGCGGTGAACTGGTGTGCGGCCGCGATGTCGTGATCGACGTCGGCTGCGTGTTCGAAGGCCGCGTGGAACTGGCCGACGGCGTGACGGTCGGCCCGCACTGCGTGCTGGTCAACGCGAAGATCGGCGCCGGCGCCCAGATCAAGCCCTTCTGCCACATCGAGGATGCCGTAGTCGGCGACAAGTCGCAGATCGGCCCCTACGCGCGCCTGCGCCCGGGTACCGAGCTGGGCGAGGACGTCCATGTGGGTAACTTCGTCGAGATCAAGAACAGCCAGGTCGCCGCGCACAGCAAGGCCAACCACCTGGCCTACGTCGGCGATGCCACGGTCGGTTCGCGCGTCAACATCGGCGCCGGCACCATCACCTGCAACTACGACGGCGCCAACAAGTTCCGCACCGTGATCGAGGACGACGCCTTCATCGGCAGCGACAGCCAGCTGGTGGCGCCGGTGACGGTGGGCAAAGGCGCCACGCTGGGAGCGGGCACGACGCTGACCAAGGATGCGCCGGCAGGCAAGCTGACCATTTCGCGATCGAAGCAGCTGACGGTGGAAGGCTGGTCGCGTCCCGTGAAAACGAAGAAGTAATCCACCGGGTATCGACAGGATAACAACAGGAAAGACACAGGATAAACACAGGCTAATCACATGCTTATCCTGTGCTTCTCCTAGTGCCAATCCACAAAGTTATCCACAGGCCTTACACGGCGATCCGGGTGTCGAACTTGGAGCGATGGGTGGAAAAATAGGCTTTCACGTTGCGCACGTTGGCATGCGCCGTGAACAGGCGGTGCGCCAGCGCGTGGTAGGCCGGCATGTCGGCCACCTGCACGATCAGCACGAAATCCGGCCCGGGGCTGACGCGGTAGCACTGCAGGACCGCGGCGTCCTGCGCCACCAGGGCTTCGAACTCGTCCATGCGCTCGGCCGCCTGCACGTCGAGCGTGATCTCGACGATGGCGCTCAGGCGTGCGCCGACCTTGGCCGGGTTCACGATCGCCACCTGGCGCTCGATAACGCCGCTGTCGGTCAGCTGTTTCACCCGGCGCAAACAGGTTGGTGGGGAGACGTGAACGAGTTCCGCCAATTCCGCATTCGTATGCGATGCATCAGTCTGCAATGTATTCAGAATGCGACGATCTAGCTCGTCAAGAAGTGGTTGTTCTGACATCGAGTGAAATAAAAATTAATAAATTAGCCGTAAATGAAAGAAAATTTCATGCTTTTAGGAGCATGAAATAATCTATCAAATACTACTGAATTCTGAAAGCTTATTTCAACAGTGTTGCTCTACGATAGATTTCATTGCAAATCTTTTAGATGAGGTCCAACCATGTGCGGTATCGTCGGTGCAGTTGCCAAGCGTAATATCACCCCAGTCCTGATCGAGGGCCTGAAGCGTCTCGAATACCGGGGCTATGATTCCTGCGGCGTGGCCGTGCACCTCGATGGCAAACTGACCCGTGCGCGCAGCACCTCGCGCGTGGCCGAGCTCGAAGAGCAGGTGCGCGAAGCCCATCTCGACGGCTTCACCGGCATCGCCCACACCCGCTGGGCCACCCACGGTGCGCCGGCTTCGCACAATGCCCACCCGCACTTCTCGCCGAGCGAGACCAATGCCCGCATCGCACTTGTCCACAACGGCATCATCGAAAACCACGACGAGCTGCGTGCCGAACTGAAGGGCCTCGGCTACGAATTCACCAGCCAGACCGACACCGAAGTCATCGCCCACCTGGTCGACCACATGTACAACGGCGACCTGTTCGACACCGTCCAGCAGGCCGTCAAGCGCCTGCACGGCGCCTATGCCATCGCCGTGTTCTCGCGCGAAGAGCCGCACCGCGTGGTTGCCGCGCGCCAGGGTTCGCCCCTGATCGTCGGCGTGGGCGAGAACGAGAACTTCGTGGCCTCGGACGCGATGGCGCTGGCCGGCACCACCAGCCAGATCATCTACCTTGAAGAAGGCGACGTGGTCGACCTGCAGCTGGCGCGCTACTGGATCGTCGATAGCGAAGGACGTCCGGTCGAGCGCGAAGTCAAGACCGTGCACGCCCACACCGGCGCGGCCGAGCTGGGCCCGTACCGCCACTACATGCAGAAGGAAATCTTCGAACAGCCGCGCGTCATCGGCGACACCCTGGAAGGCGTGACCGGCATCATGCCGGAACTGTTCGGCGACGGCGCCTATGGCGTGTTCAAGGAAATCGACCGCGTGCTGATCCTGGCCTGCGGCACCAGCTACTACGCCGGCCTGACCGCGAAGTACTGGATCGAATGCATCGCCAAGCTCCCGGTCAACGTCGAGATCGCCAGCGAATACCGCTACCGCGACAGCGTGCCGCACCCGCAGACCCTGGTCGTGACCATCTCGCAGAGCGGCGAAACCGCCGATACCCTGGCCGCACTGAAGCACGCGCGCAGCCTCGGCATGCCGCACACGCTGACCATCTGCAACGTCGCCACCAGCGCCATGGTGCGCGAATGCAAGCTGGCCTACATCACCCGCGCCGGCGTCGAAGTGGGCGTGGCCTCGACCAAGGCCTTTACCACCCAGCTGGCCGCGCTGTTCCTCCTGACGCTGACCCTGGCGCAAGTGAACGGCCGCCTGACCGACGCCGAAGAAGCCGAACACCTGAAGATGATGCGCCACCTGCCGGTCGCGCTGGGTTCGGTGCTGGCGCTGGAGCCGCAGATCATGGCCTGGGCCGAAGAATTCGCGCGCAAGGAAAATGCCCTGTTCCTGGGCCGCGGCATGCACTATCCGATCGCCCTGGAAGGTGCGCTGAAGCTGAAGGAAATCTCGTACATCCACGCCGAAGCCTATCCGGCGGGCGAATTGAAACACGGCCCGCTGGCGCTGGTGACCGAAGAGATGCCGGTGGTCACGATCGCACCGAACGATGCGCTGCTGGAAAAGCTGAAGTCGAACATGCAGGAAGTGCGCGCTAGAGGCGGCCAGCTGTATGTGTTCGCCGACGTCGACTCGCGCATCACCTCGGGCGACGGCCTGCACGTGATCCGCCTGCCGGAGCACTATGGCGACCTGTCGCCGATCCTGCACGTGGCGGCGCTGCAGCTGCTGGCTTATCACACCGCGCTGGCGCGTGGTACTGATGTGGATAAGCCGAGGAATCTGGCGAAGTCGGTGACGGTGGAGTAAGCGGGTCGGCTTATTTTTCCGGCATCGCCGACGAGTGGTGGCTCGTGATGAGCCACTTCGCAACAGCAACGGCGCTGCTCAGGCTGCCGTCGCCGCCGCATCCGGGGGAGTTGGGGAGCGTTCCTGAAGAATCCGCCGATATCCTTCGTCCAGCGGCACCACGTGTCCTGTGCGTTATGGGATAAGCGTCCCGGATCGTCATTGCCAATTCATTGCTGTCGATTATTCGCTCTTGAGAAAGTGAGCAGAAAACGCAAGGCGTGGAAGTGGACATGGATGGGCAGGACATAAGAAGGTGTTCATATACTACCCCGCCATTTTTCTCATTAGCAAGTTGGTTGGGTGAAGCACAGCACATGTGGACGCTGCCAAAACATGAGCAAAAGTGTAACAAGATGTGTATGGGTGCCGTTTCCTAAATCCTGCTGCCGCGCTTCACAAAGACACGTTCACGCAGATGAACGATGCCGCGTGTTACTGCTCAGCTGTCTGCCTCCACCCTACCTGCAGAGCGAAACAACGGCCAAACCTTCAATTGGAAAGTTGCACTAAAGATTGTTAATAATCGGCAAATGTGTTCTTTGTTGACGATCTGTGCGCTTCTTGCAGCCTCACCCAAGCGGGAATTCGGTTGACTTCCCAATTAAACAAACTTATCTTAATTTCATCGATGAGCAGCCCATATTCGTGCTCGTTTGATAATTTTCGATTCGTGCGGTGACGCAGAGAGGCATTGCGACTTCTCCTGGGGAAGCGTTTGCGCGACATTCCATGACGCTGTTGCCGCCTTGATGAACCCGATGACCGGGCCGCCGCCTCTGGTGGACCTGGCACTGACGCTCGCCGCGTTGTGCCGCTTGGGCCGGTCCAATGGAGGACGCATGAATGTGTTAATGGTAGGTGCAGGCAATGCGGGATGCGCGCTCGGCGCGATCCTTGCACAGGACGGGCACCGGGTCGCCTTGCTGAAAACCTCGCACTCGCTGCACGACCAGAATTTCGATATCGTGCGCGAAACCCGCACGATCAAACTCATCAGCAATCCCAAAGGCGGCGAAACCAGCACGGCATCGATTGCCCTGGCCACGCGCGACGTCGACGAGGCGTTCGCCGAGACGCCGGACGCGATCATCATCACCACCCAGACCCAGTGCCATGCCGAGATCGCCGCGCTGATCGGCCCTTATCTGAAAGCGCACCAGCTGGTGCTGCTGGCGCCCGGCTACATGGGGTCCTGCTACTTCCTGCCCTACCAGGAAAAGGAAGCCTTCCTGCTGGCGGAAGGCGAAAGCCTGCCCTACGACGCGCGCATCGTCGAGCCGGGCGTCGTCAACGTCCTGTTCCGCAACACGCGCAACGCCCTGGCCTTCCTGCCGCGCGAGCGCGCCGCCGAAGGGCTGGAACGCGCCGCGCGCCTGTTCCCGACCTATGTCGCGACCCGTACCAACGTGGTCGAGTCCGCGATGCACAATCCGAACCTGATCGTGCACACCATCGGCACCCTGCTGTCGGCCAGCCGCATCGAGCATGCGGAAGGCGAATTCTGGATGTACCGCGAAGCCTTCACGCCCTCGGTGCTGAACCTCCTGTACAAGCTCGATGCCGAGAAGAACGCGGTCATCGCCGCCACCGGCGGCAAGCCCTCGCCCTATTTTGACGAGTGCAAGTTCCGCAACGAGGAAGACCTGTCGCAACCGTCGATCTCCGTGTTCCGCCGCTATGCGCGCGAGGGCGGGCCGAAGGGGCCGGCCACCCTGCAGACGCGTTTCATCACCGAAGACGTGCCGATGGGCCTGGCGCTGCTGTCCTCGATCGGCCGTTTGATGAACGTGCCGACGCCGACCGCCGACGCCCTGACCGTCATCGCCAGCGGCCTGCTGGACCGCGACTTCGCCGCCGAGGCACGGACCCTGGACAAGCTCGGGCTGGGCGACAAGTCGCCGGAAGAGTTCAAGCGCGTACTCAACGGGTGAGGCCATGAGCATCCACGACCTGCTCGCCAAACCCTATTACGCCTGGCGCCGCTACATCCCGAGCCGCGTGCTGTACCACCCGGACTTCTTCAGCGTGCAGGACATGCTGGCACGCGACCAGGCCGCGATTGCCGAACTGGCCCAGCAGCGCCTGCGCAAGATCCTGGTCCATGCCCTCGAGCACGTGCCCTACTACGGGCGCACCGTGAAACTGAGCATCGACGAGGCGAACAACGAGCCGGTGCAGGACGTGCTGGCGGCCTTCCCCTTCCTGGCCAAGGAAGACGTGATGTCGCAGCAGCGCGACTTCCTCGACCGCCGGCTCGATCCGCAAAAGCTGATGTATGCAACCAGCGGCGGCTCGTCCGGACAGGGTATCGGCCTGTGGCGCACCAAGCGCCTGGCCGACATCGAGAAAGCCTTCTTTACCCATGAATGGGGCAAGCTCGGCTTTTCTTTCGACAAGTCGCGCATCCTGCGCATCGGCGCCGACGCGCGCCGCCTGGCCCACGAAGAACCGGCGCGCGTGGTCGGCAACCGTCTGATGCTGTCGCCCTATCACGTGCATGAACAGCACAAGGCTGCCATCGTGGAAGCAATCAAGCGCTTCCAACCAGAATATGTGCACGGTTACCCAAGCTCGGTGACGGCACTGGCCGAGCTGGTCGATGCCGGGGAACTCGACGTACAGGTAAAGGCGGTGCTGCTGGCTTCCGAACCGGCGACGCCGGCGCAGCTCGCATCGATGCGCCGGCTGTTCCGTGCGCCCGTGTCGCTCAACTATGGTTTGTCGGAACGAACCAACCTGGCCTTCCTGCAGGTCGATGATCGCGGCACCTCGGACTACCAGTTCCAGCCGCTGTACGGGTGGAACGAGAACCGCATGGATGGAGACCGGCCCGAGATCGTCGGGACCTCGCTGTGGAATGACGTGATGCCGCTGATCCGCTACCGGACCAATGATTACGGGCTGATCGATGCTGACGGCCGCTGCGCCGGCATCGATGGCCGCGGCCACGAATACCTGGTCGACCGCTCCGGCAAGCGCATTCCGGGGCTGTCGATCGTCATCGACGAAGTCACCTGGGACTTCGTGCGCCTGTACCAGGTGCGCCAGAAGAAGGCGGGCGAGATCACGCTGGCGGTGGTGCCGCGCCACGGCAGCCTGAACGACGAACAGCGCGCCTTCGTGCTGGATGCCCAGCAACGCCGCTGGGGCGGTTTCTTCGACATCTCGCTGCAGGAAGAAAGCGACATTCCGCTGGCGCCGAACGGCAAGCGCAAGCTGGTGGTGAATTCGCTCACGACCTGATCGCGACTCCCGGCGGCTTATGCCGGGAGACGCACCAGGGCCGCAGTGCGCAGGTAAGGATCTTCGTTGCCGATGCAGAGGACCGGCGCGCCGCGCTCCAGCGCATAGTGCCGTGCCAGTGCCAGCACCGTCACGAAAGGCACGGCGCCGCAGCTTCCACTGCCGAGACCGACGCGGACGATGTCGTCCGCGGCATCGACTTGCGCGATCGCCGGCGCGCTCAGGCCCATCAGTTCCAGTACGCGGTTGGGGCGGTGCGCGGTGTCCGCGACAACCATGCTGATCTGGGAGATATCCACTGCAGCCGCCTTGCTTGCCTGCTCGACCAGCGCGAGCAGCAGGCTTGCATCCACGCGTTTGCTGTCGTCGGCCGAGGTGTCGCGGCGGCGCTCGGTGATGGGGTCGAGCAAGCTGAACTCGGCGCCGCAGGCATGCGCCAGTTTCAGGTCGATCAACAGCAATCCGGCAGCGCCTTCGCCAGGAATCTGGCCGCCTGATTGCGAGGAGGTGAACAGGGACGACTGCGCCGCCAGGCGGTCGACGCTTTCCTGTCCGATCAGCGAAGCGCAGGCGATGACGAGGGCCACCGTTGGGGCGTTACCCTCTGATGTGCCTGGCATCAGTCGCGTGACGATGCTTGCCGGCGAAGTGTGATCGTATTCAGGCGCTTCAGGGACGGCGATGCCGGCTTCCGGCCAGCCGTACTGGCTAACCGTACGCTTGATCCACATGGTCGCCGCGCGACGGATGTCGGCCGGCCAATCCATGGGCAGCATCAAGCTGAGCTGGAGCGTTGGCAGGTTTTCCTCGCAGGGCAGCAAGTCGCTCGCGGCGATGCTGCCGAGTTCGGCCGTTACACCACTAGCGAGCGTGAGTGCACGCCATTGTTCTTCGGAGAGATGGACTAGCAAGCCCTGGCTCGACAGCCAGTCGGCGATCTCGTCCTGCAGCGCTCGTCATGCGCATCGTCGCTGCGTGCCGTCATGACCGGGAACCCGTTGTCATCGACGAGCTCCTTGTCCAGGTCGGCGCGCGCTTCGTTATCGGCGATGGCGCTGGCGAGTTCTTCGGCAGAGCTGCCGTGCGGGGAGCGCAGTGCCGTGGCGAGGATGGCCAGCACTGGCGTGCCTGGTGCCGCATCAGCGCGCGGCGTGGAGGAAGCGGGCTTGGAGCTACTCGCTGGGATGGACGCGGCACGCGCCACAATGGCTTTCTGGCTGCCCCATAACGCGAACAGGACACCCAGAGGGAAAACGAGCAGGCCCAGTGCCAGTTCACCGGTTCCGGGACTGTGATCCGTCCGGCGCCAATACCATAGCGCGATGGCCCAGCAGGCAATGAAGATCGTGATGAAGATCGCACCCAGTTTGAACCACTCGGCAGGCAAGCGTGCCGGTGTCATTGTAGTTGTTGTCATGTTGGTCTCAGACCTTGTCGATCGTTGCTTGTTGGCCGGCGATCAGGGTGGCGCCGCAGGCGGTTTTGTCGCCGTGGCGGGCGGCTGGTTTACCGTCGATGATCAGGGTAGTGCAGGCCGTGCACGCGTCGACAACAACACACCTTCTCCACCGCGAATCACCGCCCAGGCATCGGTGCGCAGTTCAAAGCCGCTGCCGCGATAAGTGCCACGCTGCGCGGTGCCTGGCTCCTGATGGATCAGGTAACCCAGATTGAGTTGACTAAGCCCGACGCTGCTCGCCAAGCGCATGCGCAGCTGCCCGGCCGTGTCGTCGATCTGCCATTGGTTGTAGCCGCTGCCGTCGAAGTTGCGGGTGTGGATCCCCGACAGCACGCCCGCATGGTTGGCGCCGGAATCGACGCCGGCCGAAAACGGCGGCAGATCCACCCCGTTGTAGAGCTGCGCCACGATGACGGGGCGATCGATATCGCCTTCGATGAAGTCCACCAGCACCTCGGTGCCGATGCGCGGCGTGAACACCGTTCCCCAGTTCGGCCCGGCCAGCGCCTCGGCCACGCGCACCCAGGTGCCGGAGCTCTCGTTCCCCGGCGCGCAGCCCTTGCCGTCCGTGTTGTGTGCCGTCCCGCCCGGGTTCGGACGCATGCGCCGCTACCAGGCGAACTGCACCCGGACTTGGTGATCGCGGTTGGTGGTCGATACCGCATCCGCCAGCCCGACCACCAGGGCGCATTGCGGCCCCGGCGCCGTGGTGCGATGCGGCGGGGCTGTCATGCGGGGAACGAGCGGCACCACTTCGCGCACGCAGGAAAACGTATTGCGGTAGGTGCCATGCTCGACACCAGCCGAGACGGCGCCGGGGACGCCGGTCCGGAAGTTGTTGCGCGCTTCGTGGCGCACCGACAGCACTTTGAAGGCATTCTCGCCGTCGGGATAACGGTCATGATGGCTCAGGTAGAACGCATGCCCTGCCGCCAGCCTGCGCACCGCCCCGGTCCCCTCGAACACCTTGTTATCGAGCTCCAGCGCCTGCAGCATCAATTCGCTGTGCGTATCGGCCGCGCCGCGCCCGGTGGCGATGCGTTCCCCGCTGCCGTCGTACAGGTGCAGCGCCGGCAGGTTCCCCGCGTCGAGGTGCGAGGCATGTTCGTAGGCGGGCGCCAGCAGCTGCGCCGGATCCCAGCTGCTGATGGCGACGCTGTTGGCTTGTACGGTGCGGCGCGCCCGGAACCCGTCGATTGCATCATCCTGCTCGGTAGCGCGCACGCCGTGAAAACGCAGGACCTCGCCGCCCGGCGTGGCAGGTGCAATCGCCCTGCTGTCGAACACGATCAGCCGGTGCTTTGCCTGGCCGTGCGCGCCCTCTCCCGCATCCTCTGCCTGGTCGTGCTCGAAGCGCCAGTTCAGGCCCTCCGATGCCAGCAGCCGCGTGAAGAAATCGAGATCGCTCTCGCGGTACTGGGTGCAGACCGTGCGCGGCAGCAGCTCCTGCGTGATGTCGAAATCAAAGCGCACTTGTGGATAATCCGCGAGTAATTCACAGACGATGTCGCGGACGTTCTTGTCCTGGAAGAGGTAGCTGTCGCGCCGCAGCGCCAGCATGGACAGCGCCGGCTCGAGCCGCAGGCGGTAGCGCGCCACGCCGCCATCCGCGCCCAGCCAGGAGGCCGCCGTGCACAGGCCATGCCACATGCGCCGCGATCCATCCGGCTGCAGCAGCCCGATGCTCAGCTCTTCGCCGATGAACGGTCCCAGGTCGAGGTCGGTCGAGGTGCTGAGCGCATCGATGTCGAAGGCGAACAGTGCGTTGACCGCCTCGAGGCCGCTGAACGCTTCCGCGGCCAGGGATTCCGGCAGGCCGCTTTCCTGGCTGCTCGCCAGCGTGATGAGCCGCGCGTGCTGGCTCAGCCCTGTGCCAAAGATGCCCAGAGGGCCGTTCATGCGGCGACGGCCAGCAGCTCCAGCCGCAGCTCCTTCAGGCCGGCCGGAACGTAGATCGAGATCGACTGGGCCTTGAGCATGCGCTCGTACATCGGCCCTTTCGCCTCCAGCACGAAGTAGCAGGTTTCGGGACGCACCGGCACCGCCGCCGGCAGTTGCGGCGCGTACTGCAGCCGCACGCCCGGCAGCGCCGACAGCACGAACTTCTCGACATCGTCCGGCGCGCCGACCTTGAAGCGCAGCGGCACCACGTCCACCAGCTCCACCGCGGGAATGGCGGCCGAGACCGCGATGTAGAAGGTGGTGCGCTCGTCGATCTTGCCCGAATCGAGGGCGCCGATGTGGTAGGACGGCCGCACCTCGCTCAGCGCGATCGCGAAGTATTTCGAGGAGATCACCGTGTCGAGCAGTTCACGGATGATCGCATGCAGCTTGGCGAACGATGGTCCCGGGTTGTTGTGCTGGTAGGGCGGCAAATCGGAAAGAAGCCAGCTCTTGGAGAAGGTCATCAGGCCACCCGCCAGGTCGAGCAGCTGCTCGTACAGGCGCTCCGGGTGCAGGGCCGGATGGTTGAAGTGGTGGGTCAGCGTCGCATAGGCGGAACTGGCCGTGTGCAGCAGCCAGAACGAGGACATGTCGCCCGAACGGAACTCCACCACGTTGCGGCTCGGCTCGCGCTGGTGCCCGTACAGGGCGGCGGTCTTGGCCTGCAGCGCATCGAGCAGGCGGCGCAACTGCTGGAACAGCACCGGCGCGGCCCCGGTCGACAGTGTCGGCGGCACGAAGCTCTCGTCCATCTCGAAGCCGCCGGTGGAGGCGCGCCGCAGGCGCAGCAGCGGGAAGTGGATGTAGGAGTCGCGCGGCTCCGCCTCCGACACCAGCCGCACCGACTTCTTCAGGTAGGACAGCTGCACCGGCGCGGCCTGGGTGTAGAGGTCGGGCGTTTCCTGGTTTGCCTGCACGAAGCGCGCCGTGTTGCTGGCCTGCCCGGGCGGGGTGAAGTTGCCGCTGAACGGCTTCATGCCGGGCAGGGCGACGTAATAGGTGATGGTCTGCTGCGATGGCGGCAGCAGGCTCAGGTCCACCGTCTCGGGCAGCGCATCGACGTCCGGCGCGTCGACCAGCTCGCCGTCCTGGAAGCGCACCGCCAGGGACAGCAGCCGCAGCACGCTGTTGGCTAGCGCCTCGCGGTCGACCTGCAGCGCCTCCACGCCCCAGGCGTAGGGGTGCACGGCCTTGATGCTCTTGTGGAGGCATTGCTCGTGATAGTGGTCTTGCCGCTGGAAGTGCTGTGGACGCAATAACAGGCCTTCGCCCCAGAGAACTTTGGTAGTCATCTCTGCCTTCCCTCAAGGTTTTGTCGAATTTGGTGGACCCTACCCGCGAAACCATAACAACTGGAAAGGGTTGCCATGTGAAGTTGATCAAAGGTTGGCGCTGCCTGCCATGGCAACATCGGATTTCGTTTTTTGCCGTCCACAGGCAAGGCTGAGAGGGGAAGCTGATGAAGGGATACACGCCAGGCTTGTTCGACCGCCTGCTGGGCATGCCGAACCGCGGGCCAGGCAAGAACGCGGCGCAGCGCTTGACGATCGAAGAGCTGAAGGACACCGTGGCGCGCGACCTCGAGTCCCTGCTCAACACGCGTTCCAGCATTCCGGACGGAGCACTGAAGGCCTATCCCGAATGCAGCCGCTCGATGGTCACCTACGGGCTGAACGACTTCGCCGACCGCTGCCTGTCCAGTCCCACCGACCGCGCGGCCATCTGCGCCAGCATCGAGAAGACCATCGCCTGCCACGAGCCGCGCCTGCGCAACATCCGCGCCATGCTCGATCTGCACGGCGATTCGGTCAACCGGCTGAATTTTTCGATCACGGCGGTACTGGTGGCCAGCGTGTCGCAGGAGCCGGTCAACTTTGATGCCGTCCTGACGCCGTCGACCCTGCAATACAGCATCAGCAAGGCCGGCAAGACATCAGGCAAGGCAGCGCGCAGCGCGCCGCTGGGAGCGTGACGATGGACCAGATGCTGCCCTATTACGAGAGCGAGCTTGGCTTCCTGCGGCGCGATTTGCGCGAGTTCGCCGAACGCTATCCGCGCATCGCCGGGCGCCTCCTGATCAGCGGCGAGGTGTGCGAAGACCCGCATACCGAACGCATGATCGAATCTTGCGCGCTGCTCAACGCGCGCATCGCCAAACGCCTCGACGACGACTATCCGGAGTTCACGGAAGCGCTGTTCGAGGTGCTGTATCCGCACTACCTGCGCCCCTTTCCCTCGTGCTCGATCGCGCACATGGATTTCGGCGGCGCGGGCAAGCAGCCGGGGACCAGCATCATCGCGCGCGGCACCCAGCTGAACACGCGCCCGGTGCGCGGCGCAGCCTGCACCTTCCGCACGGTCTACCCGGTCACGGTGGCGCCGCTGGCGCTCACCCGCGCCGCCTTCTCGGCCATCATCGACGCGCCCGACGCCGTGCGCCTGCCGGGCAATGCGTCCTCCGGCATCAGCCTCACCGTGTCCAGTACCGCCGAGCAGGGTTCGATTGCCCAGCTCGCGCTGCCGCTGCTGCGCGTCTTCATCGACGGCGAACCCTCGTTCTGCGCGGCCCTGCGCGATGCGCTCTTCATGCGCGGCGTCGCGGCGTATGTCGAAGCCGACAACAGCGGCCGCTGGACGCCATTGCCGGCCATTCCGGTGCAGCCGGCCGGCTTCGACGAAGAGGAAGCGCTGATCGACTTCCCGGCGCGCTCGCATGCGGCCTATCGCCTGCTGACCGAATATTTTTGTTTCCCCGAGAAGTTCAACTTCGTCGACATCGACTTGCGGGCGCTGGCCGCGCATGCGCCGCCCGGCGCACGCACCCTGACCCTGCACCTGGCCTTGAGCGGCATACGGTCGGACTCGAACCTGGCGCGCATGCTCGGCACCCTGTCCACCAACAACGTGCTGCTGGGCTGCACCCCGGTGATCAACCTGTTCCGCCAGCGCGGCGAACCGATTCGCGTGACGCATACCAGCGCCAGCTACCCGGTGCTGGCCGACGCGCGGCGCGCGTTTGCCTACGAGGTCTATGCGATCGAGTCCTTGAGCCTGATCCGCCAGACCCCGCAGGGCGAGACCCTGGTGCAGTTCCGTCCCTTCTATGCGCTGAAGCACGCGCAGATGCCGGACGACGCCGGCCACTACTACGCGGTGCGGCGCGACGAGTCGCTGGCGGACAAGAGTCCCGGTTTCGAAACCCAGGTATCGATCGTCGACATCGACTTCGACGCGGGCGAGGTGGAAACCGATACCCTGAACATCGAACTCACCTGCACCAACCGCGACCTGCCGGCCAGCTTGAGCTATGGCCAGGAAGGCGGCGACCTGTTCCTGGAGGGCGGCTCGAACTTGCGCGCGATCGCCTTCCTGCGCAAGCCCACGGCTTCCCACCGCTTCGCCAGCGGACGCGGCGCGCACTGGCGCCTGATCTCGCACCTGGCGCTCAACCACCTGTCGCTGGCCGACGGCGGCGTCGATGCCTTCCGCGAGATGCTGGCGCTGTACGACCTGCCGCGTTCGCCGTCCTCGCAGCGCCAGATCGGCGGCATCAAGGCGATCGCCCAGCGTCCTGCCACCGCCTGGCTGGCCGGGAATCCTTTTACCTGCCTGGTGCGCGGCGTCGAAGTCCGGCTGAGCATCGACGAGGAAGCCTTTGTCGGCAGTGGCATCCATGCCTTTGCCCAGGTGGTCGAGCGTTTCCTGGCGCTGTACGTGCACGCCAACAGCTTCACCCAGCTGGTGATCGCATCGAGCAAAACCGGAGAAGAGATATTGACATGCCAGCCCCGCAGCGGCGATTTGAGCCTGCTGTAATCGAGCGCCTGTTCCGCGAGCCTTACCGCTTCGAATACGTTCAGGCGGTGCGCATGCTCGAACTGTGGCTGCGCCGGCGCGGCAAGCCCTCGCGCGAGCTGGTGGCGCACTACCTGCGCTTCCAGAATTCGGTGTCGCTCGGTTTTCCGGCCAGCCAGCTGGAGGCGATCCAGGCCGAGCCGCGCGATATCGATACCGGGCCTGCGGCACTGGCGGCCGCGCTGCAGGAGGGAAGGCTGGCGTACGTGCGCCTGACGCCCTCCTTCATGGGCCTGCTGGGCGGCCAGGGCGTGCTGCCCCTGCACTACACCGAGCGCATCGCCGAGCACCAGTCGCTGGAAAAGGGAGAACCGGAAGCCGAAGGCGCGCGTGCCTTCCTCGACACTTTCTCGAACCGCACGCTGGCCCTGTTTTATGGCGCCTGGCGCAAGTACCGGCTGGCGCTGCAATACCAGCTCGACGGCCAGGACGCCTTCCTGCCCCTGCTCCTGAGCCTGGCCGGCCTGGGCAGCGGCGCGCTGCGGCGGCGCCTGGCCGGCACCGAGGACGGGGCGGTGCTGGACGAGTCGATCGCCTACTTTGCCGGCGTCATGCGCCAGCGCCCGGCCTCGAGCGTGCAGCTGGGGCGGGTGCTGTCGGAATATTTTGGGCAGCGCATCCATGCCGAGCAGTTCGTCGGCTGCTGGTACGACGTGCCCCCAAGCCAGCAGACCATCCTGGGCAGCGACAATGCGGTGCTCGGCGCCGGCGCCATTGCCGGCGCGCGCGTCTGGCAGCGCGACCTGCGCCTGCGCCTGGTGGTGGGGCCGCTGGACCGGGCCGGCTTCAACGATTTCCTGCCGGGCGGCCTGGCCGCGCGGGCGCTGCGCAGCATGCTGGCGATGTTCACCGGCTTGTCGCTCGAGTACGAGGTGGAGCTGGTGCTGCTGGCGGCCGACGTGCGCAACGTGCGGCTGGAGGGGGATACGGGGCGGCTGGGCTGGGATGCCTACCTGGTCGAAGGATTGCAGACCGCGGACCGGCGCGACGTGCGCTACGAGCTCAGTCTTTAGCGCCGCTCAGCGCCGGCTCGTCTCGCGCTCCAGGTCCATGCGCAAGGCGGTGGCCGTCGGCGTCAGCCCGCGGTCGCCCGGGGTGTAGAAAATGCCCGGCAATACCCCGTCCTCTTCCAGCTGGGGCAGCAAATCGCTCATCAGGTCGTCCAGCGCAAAGGCTTGCGGCTCGTAGCCGTCCCATTCGTATTCCGCGCACAGGTCGGCGAATTCGCTGGCCGGCCACATGGCGAACACCAGGGTGCCGTCGTCGGCCTTGGCCAGCGCCCAGCCGTCGCGGTACAGTCCCCATACTTCGCCCGACTCCGTCACCTGCTGCACGAAGCGCGCATAGCGCTGCCGGGCCGGCAGGGTGACCACGTCCGCCAGCTGCTGCGCGCCGAGCTTGATTGCTGAAAGTGTCTGCTCGCTCATGTAACCACCGCCGAAACAAGATCCGTCCCCGCAGGATACGCCGGATCGCGGATCGGCGGCGCCACGTGGTGAACTGAGGATAAGATGGGCGTTTTCCACAAGCGCGTTCCCGATGCCCTTCGATCTCCTGCCCTTCGGCCGCATGGCCGGCCTGTTCTTCCTGACCGCCATCGCCGAGCTGCTCGGCTGCTACCTGCCGCTGCTGTGGCTGACCGGGAAAGGCTCGGCCTGGCTGCTGCTGCCGGCGGCCCTCAGCCTGGCGGTCTTCGTCTGGCTCCTGACCCTGCACCCGGCCGCCAGCGGGCGTGTCTACGCCAGCTATGGCGCGGTCTACATCGCCACCGCATTGGCCTGGCTGTGGATCGTGGACGGCATCAAGCCGGTGTGGAGCGATTACCTGGGCGTGGCGCTGGCGCTCACGGGCGCCGCCTGCATCGCGCTGGGCCAGCGCCAGGGGTAGGGCTTCAGGCGGCCAGCTTCGCCAGCAGCTCCTGCACCACGTCCAGCTGCACCGGCTTGGTCAGGTGCCGGTCGAAGCCGGCCTCGTTCGACTTGCGGCGGTCGCTTTCCGCGCCCCAGCCGGTCAGGGCCACCAGGGTGATGTCTTCCAGACCGTCGAGCTTGCGCATCGCGCGCGCGGTGTCGTAGCCGTCCATGCCGGGCATGCCGATGTCGAGGAAAGCCACCTGCGGCCGGAAGGCCTGCGCGGCCGCCAGGGCCTCCCTGCCGCCGTGCGCCACCTGCGTCACGTGGCCGCAGGCTTCCAGGATCATCGACAGCGTCATCGCCGCGTCGACGTTGTCGTCCACCACCAGGATCCGGGTGCCGCCGGCGCCGTCATCCGCGTTGTCCGCGTTGTCCGAGGCGGCCGGCTGCGGCGTGTCCTGCGCGTCCTCGGCCAGCGGCAGGCGCACGGTGAAGGTGCTGCCCGCCTGCGGCCCGCCGCTCGCTGCCGTCACCGATCCGCCGTGCATCTCCACCAGCCGCCGCACCAGCGACAGGCCGATCCCCAGCCCGCCCTGGGCGCGTTCCAGGTGGTGTCCGACCTGGCTGAACAACTCGAACACCGAGGACAGTTCTTCCCGGGGGATGCCGATCCCGTTGTCCGAGACCGCGACCAGCGCCTCGGCGCCGTCGGTGCGCAGCGACAGGCCGATGCGCCCGCCGCTCGGGGTGTACTTGGCGGCGTTGTTGAGCAGGTTGGCCACCACCTGGGCGATGCGGGTGACGTCGGCCTCGACCGGCACCGCATGCGCCGGCACGTCCACCGACAGCTCGTGGCGGCCGGTCTCGATCAGCGGCAGGCTGGTCTCGACGGCGCTGGCGAGCACGCCGCGCAGGTCGGCGCGTTCCTTCTTGAGTTCCAGCTTGCCGCCGCTGATGCGGGCGACGTCCAGCAGGTCGTCGATCAGGTGCACCATGTGGCCGACCTGGCGTTCCATCATCTCGCGCACCCGCGTCACCGAGGCCGCGTTGTCGCCTTTCAGGCGCATGACCGACAGCCCGCTGCGGATCGGCGCCAGCGGGTTGCGCAGCTCGTGCGCCAGGGTGGCCAGGAATTCGGTCTTGCGCCGGTCGGCTTCTTCCAGGTCCCGGGCCAGCTTGCGCAGGGTCTCCTCGGACTGCTTGCGCGCCGTGATGTCGCTGAACAGCAGGGCCACCCGCCGGCTGTCCGGCCCGCCCAGGCGGGTGGCGTAGACGTCGAACCAGCGTCCCATCGCGGGAGCCGCGTTCTCGAAGCGCACCGGCTCGCCGGTCGTCGCCACCCGGCCGTAGGTCTCGAACCAGAACGCGTCGAGGGTCGGGATCATTTCCCGCGCCGTCCTGCCCACCGCGTCGCGCAGGCTCGTGTGGGACTCGAACATCGGGTTCATCTCGAGGAAACGGTAGTCGACCGGCCGCTCCTGCGCGTCGAAGATCATCTCGAAGATGCAGAAGCCCTGGTCGACCGATTCGAACAGGGTGCGGTAGCGTTCCTCGCTGGCGCGCAGCTTCTCGGCGGCGCGCCGGCTTTCGGTGGTGTCGACCACGATCGCCACCAGGCCCTGGAATTCGCCGTTCGGGCCGCGCAGCGCGTTGACGCTGCTGGTGGCCGGCATCCGGCTGCCGTCGCGGCGCAGGTATTCCTTGTCCATGACGATGCCCGCCTCGCCGCCGGCCAGCAGGCGCACCGCCTCCAGCGTCACCGGCACCGAATCCGGGGCGGTGACGTCGAGCACGCTGAGGCCCAGCAGTTCCGCCTCGCTACGCTGGACCATCTCGCAGTACTTCTGGTTGACCAGGCTGATGCGGCCCTCGTGGTCCAACTGCACCACGCCGGTGGCGGCCTGGCTGACGATCTTCTGGAAGCGTTCGCGGCTTTCGTACAGCTCGATCTCGGCGAGCTTGCGGTCGGTGACGTCGATGCCATGCACCAGGATGCCCGTCACCCGGCCGGCGGGGTCGCGCAACGGCATGTAGACCTGGTCGACGAAGCGGCGCTCCAGCGGCGCATCCGGACGGCGCTGCAGCATCACCGGCACATCGTTGCCGAATGCCGGCTCGCCGCTGCGGTACACCCCGTCCAGCAGTTCGAGGAAGCCCTGGCCGGCGAGTTCCGGCAGCGCCTCGCGCAGGGGCACGCCGATGCTGGAGCGGCCGCCGACCAGCTGCAGGTAGCGTTCGTTTTCCAGCTCGAACACGTGATCCGGGCCGCTGAACACGCACATGAAGGCCGGCGCCTGGCGGAACACGTCGTCCAGGCGCTGTTTGGCGCTGCGCAGCTGGGCCAGCAGGCCTTCGCGCTCGGCGTCGGCGCGCACCTGGTCGGTGATATCGCGCGAGTTCGCCAGCAGGCCGTCGCGGCCGACGCGGCTGACCGTGACGTCCCACCATTTGACGGTGCCGGCGGCGGTCGGGCAGGACGCGCGCAGGCGTCCGACGCCGCTGCTGCGGGCCGCCGCCATCGCGGCGTCGACCTCGGCCCGGCTCGCCTCCGGCCATAGCGAGGCCCAGGGCTGGCCGCGCACGGCGTCGATGCTGCCCAGTTCCAGGGCGCGCAGGCCATTGCCGTTCATCGCGACGATATGGCCCGCCGCGTCGAGCAGCTTGACGCAGTCGGGGCTGGCTTCGAAGAGCTGGTAGCCGAGTGTGGCGGGGTCGAGCGCCTGGAAGGCGTCACGGCTGTCCTGCATGGTGGGATCCTGTTTGAGTCTCGGCAGTATATCTGCATACATGATCTGCATACATGAGCGCTCGTCGCAAGCTTTCCGGATGTCACGGAACTGTTACCGAATCGTCACAAAGGAGTCATGTTCGCTTCCTACCATGCACTGACTTTTCCTAACAACCAACAGGATCCACCGTGAACAAGCCGACCGACCTCGCCCGCATCCCTGTCGACCATGACGACATCGATACGAACGTTTCGTCGAACGAACACTTCAGCACCGTGCTCGAAGCCCGCCTGAGCCGCCGCAGCCTGCTGCGCGGCGGCGCCGCGACGGCTGCCTCCGCCCTGCTGGGCGCCATCGGACTGAGCGGATGCGGCGGCTCCGACAACGACGTCGTCACCGCCCCCACGCCGCCGGTCACGTCCAATCCGCCCCCGACCGAAAAGCTGCTCGCCTTCGGCGCCGTCTCCAAGAGCCTGGCCGATACGGTCGTGGTCCCGGCCGGCTATACCGCCAGCGTCCTGTATGCGCTGGGTGATCCATTGACTGCGAATACCGCCGCCTACAAGAACGACGGCACCGACGGCGACTTCGAAAACCGCGCCGGCGACCACCACGACGGCATGGAATTTTTCCCGCTGTCCGCCACCGGTGGCGCTTCCACCAGCGTGAGCGACCGCGGCCTGCTGGCGATGAACCATGAAGCCACCACCGACGAAAAGCTGTCCTCGTTCTTCGTGCACGCGAACGGCGGCACCATGACCCTGCCGCGCCCGGCGCTTGAGGTGGACAAGGAAATGGCGCTGCACGGCCTGTCCGTGGTCGAAGTGCGCCAGAGCGGCGGCAAGTGGGCCTACCAGAAGGATTCGTCGTTCAACCGCCGCGTGCACCAGCAGACCGAGGTCGAGATCTCGGGCCCGGTGCGCGGCAACGCGCTGGTGGTGACCAAATACTCGACCAACGGCACGAAAATCCGCGGCACCCTGAACAACTGCGGCACCGGCAAGACGCCCTGGAACACCTACCTGTCGGGCGAGGAGAACTGGGCCGGCTACTTCACCCGCGCCGCCGGCGACGATGCCGCGCGCGCCGACAAGAGCGTGGTCTCGCTCAACCGCTACGGCCGCAGCCAGGGCGCCAGCTCGCGCCACGGCTGGGAAACCGGCGGTCTCGATGACAAGTACCAGCGCTGGAACATCAGCAAGAGCGGGGCGTCGAGCGACGGCAGCGACGACTACCGCAACGAGATGAACGGCATGGGCTACATCGTCGAGATGGATGCCTACGACAAGACCAAGTCGATCAAGAAGCGCACCGCGCTGGGCCGCTTCGCCCACGAGAGCGCCGTGTTCGGCAAGCCGGTCGCCGGCCAGCCGCTGGCCGTGTACATGGGCGACGATTCGCGCAACGAGTACATCTTCAAGTTCGTCTCGAACGCAGTGTGGAGCGCGTCCGATGCCACCGCGGCCGACCGCATTGCCACCGGCGACAAGTACCTCGACAGCGGCAAGCTGTACGTGGCCAAGTTTGCCGCCGATGGCAGCGGCCAGTGGATCGAACTGTCGATCAGCAATCCGGCCATCGCCGCCTACGCCGGCTACAAGTTCGCCGACCAGGCCGACGTGCTGGTGAATGCTAGATTAGCCGGCGATGCCGTGGGCGCGACCAAGATGGATCGCCCGGAATGGTGCTCGGTGCATCCGGGCACCGGCGAGATCTACTTCACGCTGACCAACAACAGCAACCGCCGCGTCGAGCCGAGCAGCGCGAGCCAGGCCGCGCCGGACGCCGTCAATCCGCGCGTCTACACCGACATGAAGGGCACGAGCGCGCAGGTGGGCAACCCGAACGGCCACATCATCCGCGTCAAGGAAGGCAGCGCGGGTTCCACGGCGACCGGTTTTACCTGGGACGTCTACCTGTTTGGCGCCGAGTCTGGTGCGCCGGCGGGAACCGTGAACCTGTCGGGCCTCACCGCCGACCAGGACTTCTCGAGCCCGGACGGCCTGGCCTTCAGCGCCTCCACCGGCATCTGCTGGATCCAGACCGACGACGGCGCCTACACCGACGTCACCAACTGCATGATGCTGGCCGGCGTGCCGGGCCGCGTGGGCGACGGCAAGAAGGTCACCTTGAACTATCCGCGCGCCAACGGCAGCACCCTGAGCGTGGACACCTACGTCGGCCTGGCCGCCACCACGGACACGCTCAAGCGCTTCCTGGTCGGCCCGGTCGGTTCGGAGATCACCGGCATCGCCGAGACCCCGGACGGCAAGGCGCTGTTCGTGAACATCCAGCACCCGGGCGAGACCACGGCCGCAAGCAGCATCGCCGACCCGAGCAAGTACACCAGCCAGTGGCCGGCGAACGCCGGCTACGGCGCCGGCAAGCGTCCGCGCTCGGCGACCATCGTGATCACCAAGAACGACGGCGGCAGGATCGGCACCTGAGCCAGGCAGCTTCTCCATCCTTTGGGGCTGGACGCGCAAGCGTCCAGCCTTTTTTTCGTCCATCGCAAGGACTGTGAGCGCCAGGCATGCCAGCATCGTGGATGCGCCATTCCACGCCGCAGGAGCACGCCATGCCGACCGTCACGCTGTCCACCTATCTCCGCATCACGCGCGCCAGCGCCCTGTTCGATGTCCTCGTCGTCGCGCCGTTCGCCACGCCCTGGAGCTTCCAGCTGCTGTACCCGCAGCTGGACCGGCTCAATCTGTCGATGGGCGGCGCGGCGCTGCCGCCTTTCGCGCAGCTCCACATCCTGATCACCTGCCTGATGGGCAGCCTGGTGCTGCTGTGGTCCGTGCGGCGCCTGCTGGAACCGAGCCTGGCGCTGGGGCGCTACGACGGCGCCGGGCGCTTCCTGTTCGCGACCTGGATGCTGTGGGCGCTGGCCCAGGGCGGGCTGCCGCTGGTCTGGCTGTTCCTGGTGCCGGAACTGCTGTGGGGCGTGGCGCAATGGTGGCCGGTGGCGCCCTCGCGCAGCGCCCGGCGCGGCAACCGGCCGGGCCTCAAGCTCGTGCACGCGTCCTAAGCCGGCAGCAGCACCGCGCGCGCGGCCTTGACCAGTGCCGCTCCCATGCGCTCGAGCCGGGGCGGCTGGACGCGCCAGGCGTGCCAGTACAGCGGCACGTCCACGTGCAGCGCGGGCGCCAGGTCCACCAGGCTGCCGTCCTCCAGCATGGCGCCGCACTGCTCCAGCGGCAGCATGCCGTAGCCCATGCCGATCCGGATCGCCGCCACGAAAGGGTCGCTGGCCGGCACGTAGTGGAACGGGTAGGAACCCTCGGGCAGGCCGAAATGCTTCAGCAGGAAGGCCGACTGCAGCGAATCCTTGCGGTCGAACACCACCACCGGCGCGCGCCGCGCCGTCTCGCGGTTGAAACCGTCGGCGAACCACCGGCGCGCGAAGTCCTTCGACGCCACCATCCGGTAGCGCATCTGGCCCAGCGGACTCACGCTGCAGCCGTGCATCGGCATCGCCTCGCCCGCCACGCAGGCCACCACGCGACCCTGCGCCAGGAGCGCGAAGGTATGGCCCTGGTTGTCGAGCACGAATTCCACCAGCAGTGCTTCCTGCGCCAGGATCGGCGCCAGCACCGGCAGCAGCCAGGTGGCCAGGGTGTCGTTGTTGACCGCGATCGCCACCCGGGCCGGCCCGTCGTCCATGCCCATCTCGGCCAGGAATTCCGATTCCAGCAGGGTGGAACGGCGCAGGTACTGCAGCAGGCGCGTGCCCGGCCCGGTCGGCCGGCAGGGCCGGCTGCGCACCAGCAGCGGCGTGCCGAAATCCTGCTCCAGCGCCGAGATGCGCTGCGAGACGGCCGAGGGACTGAGCGACAGCTGCACGGCCGCCGCTTCCAGGCTGCCGGTATCGACGGCGGCGATGAAGGCCGCGCTGCGGCGGGGATCGATCTGCATGGATCAGTTTTGCTTAACTAAGTTTAGAAAACATGAATATATTTGAATTTTGCTGTTGGGTAAGCAAACATGGCGGTTTTCATCGAGGTGCATCATGTTTTCCCAACAGGTTTTCCTGCAGGGGCTGGGCCTGGGGGCCAGCCTGATCATGGCGATCGGCGCGCAGAACGCGCACGTGATCCGTACCGGCGTGCGCGGCCAGCACGTGCTGGCGACGGTGGCCGCCTGCATCGCGGTCGACGTGCTGCTGATCGGGCTCGGCATCGCGGGCCTGGGCGCGCTGGTGGAAGCCTCGCCCACCTCGATGGCGGTGGCGCGCTACGGCGGCGCGGCCTTCCTGGTCTGGTATGGCTGGCGCTGTTGGAAGAGCAGCCTGCGCGGCGGCGCGTCGCTTGCGGCGTCGCCGGACGAGAAGGCCCAGACCTTGGGCCGCGCCCTGGCCACCGTGCTGGCGCTGTCCCTGCTCAACCCGCACGTCTACCTCGATACCGTGGTGCTGCTGGGCGCGGTCGGCAGCAGCCTGGCGGGCGAGGCGCGCCTGTCCTTTGCGCTCGGTGCGATGACGGCCTCGGTGCTGTGGTTTTCGGCGCTCGGCCTGGGCGCCCGGCGTTTCGCGACGGTGCTCGGCCGTCCCTCGGTGTGGCGGGCGATCGAAGCCCTGACCGGCACGCTGATGCTGGTGCTGGCCTGGTTGCTGGTACGCGGAGCGTGAACGCGCGGCGCTCGCTATACTCATGATGTCACCTTGACGGAGCCGCAATCATGCGCCACGACCTGCTGTCGAAGCTGGACATCCGCTACCCCATCATCCAGGCCCCCATGGCGGGCGTCTCCACCCCGGCGCTGGCCGCCGCCGTCTCGGAAGCGGGCGGGCTCGGCTCGATCGCCCTGGGCACCTCGACCGTGCAGGCGGCGCGCGCCGCCATCGCGGCGGTGCGCGAGCGGACCGGCCGCCCCTTCAACGCCAACGTGTTCACCCATGCGCCGGCCCAGGCCGATCCGGCGCGCGAAGCCGCCTGGCTCGCCTGGCTGCGCCCGCACTTCGCGCAGTTCGGCGCCGAGCCACCCGCCGCGCTGTCCGAGATCTACCGCAGCTTCCTGGCCGACGAGGCGATGCTCGAGCTGCTGCTGGAAACACGCCCGGCCGTGGTCAGCTTCCACTTCGGCCTGCCGCCGCAGGACTGGATCGACGCGCTGAAAGGCGCCGGCATCACCCTGTTCACCACCGCGACCTCGCTGGAAGAGGCGCAACGCATCGAGGCCGCCGGCATCGACGTGATCGTCGCCCAGGGCATCGAGGCGGGCGGTCACCGCGGCATCTTCGATCCTTCCGCGCCCGATCCGGCCTTGCCCACCTTCGAGCTGCTGGAACAGTTGCGCGACAAGGTGACGCTGCCGCTGGTCGCGGCCGGCGGCATCATGGACGGTAGACAGATCCGCACCGCCTTGCATCACGGCGCCAGCGCGGTCCAGATGGGCAGCGCCTTCATCGCCTGTCCCGAGTCCTCGGCCCCGCCGCACCACCGCGCGCTGATCACGAAAGGAGGAAGCCTGCAGACCGAACTCACGGCCGTGATCTCCGGACGGCCGGCACGCGGCATCGTCAACAGGCTGTTCCTGGAAGTCGGCGCGGACGGCCATCCTCCGCTGCCGAATTATCCGATCGCCTACGACGCCGCCAAGGCCCTGCATGCGGCTGCGTCCAGCAAGGGCAGCCAGGATTATTCGGTCAACTGGGGCGGCGTCAACTTCGCCCAGGCGCGCGCCATGCCGGCGGGCGAACTGGTCGCCACACTGGCGGCGGAGCTGGACAAAGCCGTTTAGGTTTCACGCGCCAATGACCGGCAGCGCTCCTCGACCAGAGCGTGCAGCAGTTTCACCGCGGGCGAGAATTGCCTGCGGTGCGGGCAGACCAGGTTCAACGGCGTGGGTTCGCCCGGCAGCTCCGGCAACAACACCTCCAGCCGCCCCTGCGCCACGTCCTGGCTGACGTCGAGCCAGGATTTGTAGGCGATGCCCTCGCCGGCCAGCGCCCAGCGCCGCACCACCTCGGCATCGTCGCTCACCAGGCGCCCTGCTACCGGCACCAGCCGCGCGCCCTCCGCCGCCGGAAAGGACCAGCGGTCGTAGGTGCGGCCGCGCAGCCGGTATTGCAGGCAGTTGTGATCGGCCAGCGCGTCGAGCGAGGCCGGGCGCCCATGCCGGGCGAGGTAGGCCGGCGAGGCCACCAGCACCCGGCGGTTGCCGGGCGCGACCGGCAGGGCGACGTAGCTGGCATCAATGATCTGCCCGTAGCGCAGGGCGATGTCGACCGGGTCGCGGAACACATCCGCCACCTGGTCGGACACCAGGAGCTGGATGTCGAGCCCCGGATGGGCGCGGCGAAATTCCGAGATCCAGGGCAGCAGCAGGTTGCGCCCGAAGTCGGAAGGCGCCGCGATCTGCAGGGTGCCGGTCAGGCAGTCGGCGTCGCCCCGGATGCCCTCGTAGCCCTCGCGCAAGGCATCCAGCGCGTCCTGCGCGAAGGGCAGGTAGCGCTTGCCTTCCTCGGTCAGGCGTAGACTGCGGGTCGAGCGCGCGAACAATCGGATGTCGAGCTCGCGCTCCAGGCGCCCGATCGCCGCGCTGGCCTGCCCGGGCAGCAGATCGACTTCGCGCGCGGCCTTCGAAAAGCTGCCCAGGGCAGCGGAACGGACGAACAGCGCCAGATCATCCAGCCTGATCATTTTCTCTCCAGCTGAGAAAGTGAAATCGCTCCAGCCGGGTTTTTCATTGCCGGGCTCCTGCATAGAATCGTCATTGAATGTAAAACTTACCGGAGATTCAACATGAAAGCAGTAGTGTATACCCAGCACGGCTTGCCCATCAGTGACCCCCAATCCCTGCAGGATGTCGAGCTGCCGATGCCGCTGGCCGGTCCGCACGACCTGCTGGTGGAAGTGCGCGCGGTCTCGGTCAATCCGGTCGACACCAAGATCCGCTTGGGCGCCCCGGTCACCGAACCGCGCGTGCTGGGCTGGGACGCGAGCGGCATCGTGCGCGGCGTCGGCAGCGCCGTCACCCTGTTCAAGGAAGGCGACGAAGTGTTCTATGCCGGCTCGCTGCTGCGCCCCGGTTCCAACAGCGAGTATCAGGCGGTGGACGAGCGCATCGTCGGGCGCAAGCCGGCGTCCCTGGACTTCGCCCAGGCGGCCGCCCTGCCGCTGACCGCGATCACGGCCTGGGAACTGCTGTTCGACCGGCTCCGTATCGCCGAGGGCGGCGGTAGCGGGAAGTCGCTGCTGGTCATTGGCGCCGCCGGCGGAGTCGGCTCGATCCTGTTACAGTTGGCACGCAAGCTCACCGCGCTCACCGTGATCGGCACCGCCTCGCGCGAGGAAACCCGCAACTGGGTGCGCGAGCTCGGCGCCCACCACGTCATCGATCACGCGCAGCCGCTGCGTCCGCAGCTCGAAGCGCTGGGATTCCCGGCGGCGGACATCGTCATCAGCCTGACGCACACCGACAAGCACTATCCCGCCATCGTCGACGTGCTGGCGCCGCAGGGGCAGTTCGCGCTGATCGACGACCCGGCCAGCCTGGACGCCGTGCCGCTCAAGCGCAAGTCGATCTCGCTGCACTGGGAGCTGATGTTCACGCGCTCGATGTTCGAGACGGACGACATGATCAAGCAGCACAAGCTCCTGAACCTGGTCGCCCAGATGGTCGACGAGGGCAGCCTGCGCACCACGCTCGGCGAGCATTACGGCAGCATCTCGGCGGAGAACCTGCGCCGCGCGCACGCCCTGATCGAGAGCGGCCGCGCGGTCGGCAAGATCGTGCTCGAACATTGTTAAGTCAGTAAAGGAAGTCAACAAGATGGATATTCTCGCAGCAGCGCGCAAGCGCCACACCGCCAAGGCCTACGACAGCGAACGCCGCGTCCCCGAGGAACTCATGCAGCAGGTCTACAGCCTGCTGCGCCACAGCCCTTCGTCGGTGAACTCGCAGCCCTGGCACTTCATCGTCGCCAATACCCCCGAGGGCAAGGCGCGCGTGGCCAAGGCGGCGCAGGGCGGCTATGGCTACAACGCGTCGAAAATCCTCGATGCGTCGCACGTGATCGTGTTCTGCTCGCGCATCGACATGGACGACGCCCACCTGGAGCGCCTGCTGGCGCAGGAAGCGCGCGACGGGCGCTTCCGCGACGATGCCGCCCGTGCGGGCCAGGATGCCGGCCGGCGCAGCTACGTGCGCACCCACCGCTACACCACCCGCGACCTGCCGCAGTGGCTGGAAAAGCAGGTCTACCTGGCGCTGGGCACCGCCCTGCTGGGCGCGGCCTCGCTCGGCATCGACGCCACGCCGATGGAAGGCTTCGACCAGAAGATCCTGGACGAGGAATTCGGCCTGCACGAACAGGGCCTGGCCAGCGTGGTGCTGGCCAGCTTCGGCTACCGTTCCGGCGCCGACTTCAATGCCGGCCTGCCGAAGTCGCGCCTGCCGGAAGAGCTGACCTTCACTTTCGTGTAAGCGGCTGCGAGCCTACGTAGTGAACTGGGGGAACCGGTAGCAGGCCTGGACATTTCTGCATGTCCAGCACCATGCGTCTGTAGGTGTCCAGGGGAGGCAGGCCGAGCTGCGCGCGACGCGCCTCGACCTGCTCCCGGTTATCGAAGGGCGCGAACTCGAGCGCGCAGTGATCGTCCCCGCGCGCCGACAGCTGTGTCCCGTAGCGCTGGGGACGCTTTTCCGCCACCGCGATGCGGTCGTCGAGGTAGGCGAAGGGCCGGTTCAGGCCTTCGCCGTTCGCGCCGGCCGCCCGCTCGACCAGGACCAGCATCTGCTTCTGGAAAGCGCGGTCGCGCTCCGCATGCTCGACCAGCAGCCAGGCGTCCGCCGCCGCCCGCGCGCCATGCGTCGCTGTCGAGGGCCATCCGCAATGCATCACCAGGTCCTTCAGGCGCCCGGTGTTGACGCGATCGACCAGCTCGATGTGCCGCATCAGCTTCTGCTGAACGGGGCTCTCGGGGTCGAGGTAGTCGATGCGCTTGCGCAGTGCCTGGCCGGCCTCCTTCATGACCGCGAGGTCGTCGGCAAGACCGTCGCAGGACTCTTCGGCAAGAGCCGACAGCGGCAAGGCCAGGCAGGCGGCGAGCAGGGTGGCAGTCAGGCGCATCGTGTTCTCCAGTTCATCGTCGATCCAGTGTAGCGGGACGCCCCGCTACCGTCCATGTCAGTCAGCTTACCCCGCAGCCGTGCGCTCGTCCATGTGCTGGGGCAGGATAATGCCCCCAGCCGATCCGAGGGGACAAGCATGCTGCGACGACGCTTCCTGGCAATACCTGCCCTGCTGGCCAGCGGCCGCCTGGCCGCGGCCGACCGCGACCTGTGGCAGCGCCTGCAGGACGGCAGCTACGTGCTGCTGATCCGCCATGCCGCCACCCATCCCGGCATCGGCGATCCGCCCGGCTTCCGGCTGGCCGTGTGCAGCACCCAGCGCAACCTGTCGGACCGGGGAAAGCGCGAGGCGCGCGCGCTCGGCGAAGCCTTCCGCAGGCGCGGCATCCCGCTCGGCCCGGTGCTGTCGAGCCGCTGGTGCCGCTGCCTCGACACCGCCCGCCTGGCCTTCGGCCGGGTGGAACAAGCGCCGATGCTCGATTCCATGTTCCGCGACAGCGAGGCCGAGGCACGCGCCAAGGTCCGCGAAGTGCTGGACAAAACCGACGCATGGCGTGGAAACAAGGCCAACCTGGTGCTGGTCACGCATGACGTCAACATCCGTGCGCTGGTGAACGAGTATGTGGCGCAGGGAGAGATCGTGGTGGCACGGCCTGGACCGGACCGGCTGGACGTGGTCGGGAGGCTGGGTTCATCAGATCTGGGCGTACAATAATTTGCCTTTTCCTTGACGGGAGACTGACCATGAAACGCTGGTTTTTACTCGCTGCACTGGTAGCTACCACCGCTTCCGCCCACCACGGCTGGAGCGAATACAATGCCGACAAGCCGCTCACCCTGTCCGGCACGATCGAGGAGTCCGGGTACATGCAGCCGCACGGCTTCGTGCGCCTGAAAACCGCCGACAAGACCTGGCTGGTGGTGCTGGCGCCGCCGGGACGGATGGAAAACCGCGGGCTGCCCAAGGAAAACCTGGCGGTGGGTGGCCAGGCCACGGTCTATGGCTATCCACACCGCAGCCATGCGAGCGAGCTGCGCGCCGAACGCATCACCATCAAGGACAAGACCACGGAACTGCGCTGATGCCGCTGGCGCAGGCCTTGCGCGAAAGCGCCTGGCTGTATCCAGGCGTTGAGACGCTGCACATCATCGGTTTCGCGGTGCTGGTGGGCGCGGTGGCGATGTTCGACCTGCGTGTGCTCGGCTGCGGCCGCCAGCTGCCGGTCACGGCCCTGGCGCGCCACCTGCTGCCGTGGTCGGCCGGCAGCATGCTGCTGGTCGTTCCCACCGGCCTGCTGCTGTTCGTGGCCGATCCGCTGGCGCTGCTGGCCAACCGGGTATTCCTGCTCAAGCTCGGCCTGATGGTGCTGGCCGGCCTGAATGCGCTCGCCTTCCATGCCGGACCTTACCGCCAGGCCGACGCCTGGCCGGAGCGCGCGCCCCGGCGCGCCATGCTGCACGCCCTGCTCTCGCTCGGCCTGTGGTTCGGCGTGATCGCCTGCGGGCGTCTGCTGGCCTATTTCTAGCACTTGCACTATGCTGGATGGATCATGTGCGTCAACTACCATACCCCCACCCGTGAACAGTTCGGCACGCTGGGCGCCTTCAGCGAGCTGCCGGCCGACTGGCGCTGGCCCGACGAAGTCTGGAAGGACTACAGCGCGCCGATCGTGCGCCGCGGCCGCGACGGCAGTCCCGCGGTCTGCCTGGCCAGCTACGGCATGGTGCCGCGCCGCCACATCCCGCCCGGCGTCAAGCCTTTCGACACCATGAATGCGCGCGCCGAATCGCTGGGCGAGCGGCGTTCGTTCGCATCGAGCTGGCGCCGCCTGCAGCTGTGCGCGGTGCCGATGACCTGGTTCTACGAGCCCTGCTACGAAAGCGGCCGTGCGCTGCGCCATGCGATCGGCATGCACGACGACCGCCCCTTCTTTGTCGCCGGCCTGTGGCGCGAATGGACCGAGGCCGACGGCCGGATCGAGTCCTCCTTCACGCAGATCACGATCAACGCCGACGAGCACCCCCTGATGTCGCGCATGCACAAGCCGGGCGACGAGAAGCGCTCGCTGGTCGTGCTCGGGCCGGAGGAACTCGAGGACTGGCTGGCCTGCCGCGACGTCGAGACGGCGCGCAGCTTTCTGCGCCACTATCCGGCGGAGCGCATGAAGACCTGGGAGGCGCCGCAGACGGTCAGGAAAACCCCCGAGCCGTCGCCGAACCTGTCCTTGTTTTAGTAGGGTGGGCGGGTCTCCCGCCCACGCGGTGATCGCTAACGGCTCCGTTGTCGTGCCGGATGATCTCGCAGCGAACTATCACCGCATGGGGTAACCCGGGCCAGTGGCCCGGGTTGCAAGCCGCCCACCCTACGATCATGGTACAGTTTCTGTACCATGCTGAAACCACTCGCCACCTTCGCTCTCGCCGCCGCCATTGCCGTCCCGGCCCAGGCAGCCGTCCCGGTCTACGGCTTCGTCGTCAAGAACACCTATCCGCACGATCCCAAGGCCTTCACCCAGGGGCTGTTCTTCCGCGACGGCCACCTGTACGAGACGACGGGCCGCAACGGCAGCTCCTCGCTGCGCAAGGTGGAGCTCAAGAGCGGCAAGGTGCTGCAACAGGCCGACATGCCTGCCGATGTCTTCGGCGAAGGTTCGACCCCGGTCGGCAACAGCATCCTTGCCCTCACCTGGACCTCGCAGGTCGGCTACGTGTTCGACATGAAGACCTTCAAGCTGAAGCAGACCTTCAAGTATGCCGGCGAAGGCTGGGGCCTGGCCAGCGACGCCAAGGCGGTCTACATGAGCGACGGCAGCTCCTTCATCCGCGTCCTGGAACCGAAGAGCATGAAGGAACTGCGGCGCATCCAGGTGACGCACCAGGGCACGCCGATCGCCCAGCTGAACGAGCTCGAGATGGTCGAGGGCGAGCTGTTCTCGAACGTCTGGGGCAGCGACCTGATCCTGCGCATCGACCCTGGCAGCGGCAAGGTCAAGGGCGTGATCAACCTCGAAGGCCTGCTGCCGCCCGCGCAGCGCGGCACCGCCGACCCCGACGCGGTCCTGAACGGCATCGCCTGGGACGCCAAGGGCAAGCGCCTGTTCGTCACCGGCAAGCTGTGGCCCAGGCTGTACGAGATCGAACTGGTGCCGCAGAAGCGTCAGTGATCCTGGCTGGTCACGTCGATGACCACCTTGCCGAAGTGCGAGCCTGATTCCATGTAGCGGTAGGCTTCCTGGGCCCGCGCGAACGGGAACACGCGGTCGATCACCGGCTTCATGCCGGTGACGTCGGCAAAGCGCATCACGTCTTCCAGCATCGCGCGGCTGCCCACGAAGATGCCGACCATGCGCTTGGCGGTGGCCAGCAGCGAAGCCGGGTTCACCTCGCCGCCGAAGCCGCTGACGCCGCCGATGATCGCCACCGTCCCGCCCATCGCCGCCGCCGACACCGAGCGGTTCACCGTGCCCTTGCCGCCGACTTCCAGCACCACGTTGGCGCCCCGGCCCTGGGTCATGGCCAGCACTTCCTCGTGCCATTCGGGGATCGCCCCATAGTTGATCGTGTGGTGGGCACCGAGATGGCGGGCGCGCTGCAGCTTCTCGTCGCTCGAGGAGGTGATGATGGTGCGCAGGCCGGCCGCCTTGGCCAGCTGCATGCCCAGTACCGAGACGCCGCCGGTCCCCAGGAACAGCGCGGTGTCGCCCGGCTTGAGCCCGTTGCTGGACACGAAGATCGCATTCCACGCGGTGACGCCGGCGCAAGGCATGGTGGCGGCCTCGATGAAGCTCAGGGAGGCCGGGATCTTCGCCAGCGCATCCTGGTGCAGCACCACTTCCTCGGCCAGCATGCCGTCGATGTCGCCGCCCAGGGCATGGCGGATCTTTTCCGGCGAGGTCATGCCGTCCTGCCAGTAGGGGAAGAAGGAACCGGCCACCCGGTCGCCGACCTGCACGCGCGTGACGCCCGGCCCCACTTCCAGCACTTCGCCGGCGCCGTCCGAACAGGGGATGATGGGATCGTCCACGGTAACCAGGTAGTTGCCGCTGGCGACCATCAGGTCGCGGTAGTTCAGCGACACCGCATGCACGCGGATGCGCACTTCGCCGTGGCCGAGATCGCGGTCGGGGTAGTCGATGCACTGCAGCGCCTCGATGTTTGCGCCGGGGAGAATCTGGTATGCCTTCATGGGGGTCTCCTGAGAATGAAAGGTCACATCGGCTTGGCCACCATCAGCCAGAAAATCACCACGAAGGCGATGAAGGCCGGCACGCCGAGCGTGACCCAGATGCGGAAATAGCGCCAGTACTGCGGCGTGAGTTCGGTGCCCGTGCGCGCCGCTTCCTGGGCGATGTCGCGCATGCGGATCTGCAGCCACACCACCGGCAGCCAGCAGGCACCGGCCAGCACGTACAAGGCGATCGACCACATGATCCACTTGCTGTGCAGCGGGTAGCCGGCCAGGTGGATCAGGTAGAAGCCGGTCAGCGGCTGCGCGACCGCGGTGGTGGCCGTGAACAGCCAGTCGGCGATCACCACGTATTTGGCCACCACGGCGATCGCGCGCACGTCGCGGCTGACGTTGGCGAACAGCATGTACCAGGCCGAGCCGATGCCGGTGCCGAACAGGAAGGTGGACGACAGGATGTGCAGCCACTTGACCACGACGTAGTCCATTTATCTTTCCTCCAGTTCGTAGAGCAGCCAGATGGCCGCCAGCATGGGCAGGTTCTTGGTGAGCGGCCCGTAGGGATGCAGCAGGAATTCCGGCAGCTTGATGGCGATGACGACGGTATAGAAGCCGATCAGGCCGAGCTGCGCCAGCCACAACCAGCGGCGCCGCGCCAGCAGCAGGAGCCCTAAGCCCAGCAACAGGTCGAAGGTGGCGGCGCCGTACAGCATCAGGGGCTGCAGGGCGGGCGGAATGCCGGTACGGGCCAGCAGCTCGTAGCTGGCCGCGACCGGGTACAGGCCATAGGAGACGATGGCGGTGACGATCCAGACCGCCACAATGGACAGGCGCAGGACCGGCAGCAGCCAGCCCAGCTTGGCCTGGGTGCGCTCGGCGCCGGGATGGCGGATGAAGTCCTGCACCGGGCGCGGCGGGTGGCCGAGCAGCTGGGTAGTCATCGACACGTCGCCGGCATTGCCGCGGTCGAGCATGCGCAGCGCCTCCTCGTCGAGCAGTCCGCCCGGCAGCACGCGTCCGAACTTCGCCATCAGGCGCGCCAGCGCGCCGGGCAGCGGCAATACCGGCTGGCGTCCCATCCCCATGCTGGTCCGCAGCGCCTGCAGATAGTCGGTGAACGGCATCGCCTGCGGTCCGACCAGGGGCACGCGCAGGGCCGTGCCGTTGCCTGGCGGCAGCGGCAGGCGATGCTTGAGCAGGCCGGCGATGGCCGCCACCAGGTCGTCGACGTGGATCGGCTGCACCAGCTGGGGCGCATTGCCGAAGCGCACCGTGAGCGGCATGCTGGCCAGGGTGCGGAATACCTTGGCGCTGGTGCCCTCGCTGCCGTATACCAGCGAGGGCTGCACGATGTAGGCGCGGATGGGAAGCGCGGCCAGGTAGTCGTCCGCCGCCTTCTTGGACAGGTGGTAGCGGGTGTCGGCGCCACGGTCGGCTCCCAGGGCCGAGAGCTGGATCACCATCTGCACCTCGTGCGATTCGGCGCAGGCGGCGAACAGGGCGCGCGGGGCGTCGGTATGCAGGCGCGCGAAAGTCTGGCTGCCGCTTTCGCGGAAGATACCGACGGTGTTGATCACCACGTCGACGCCGCCCAGTTGATGCATGCGCGCCAGCCAGACGGATTTATCGGTATCTTGGGCGAAGTCCGCATGGATGTAGGCGAGGCGCGGTTCGGTACTGGTCTTGGGCCGGCGCACCGCGCAGACGACGTGGTGGCCTTCGGCCAGCAATGCCTGCAACAGGTGTTGTCCGATGAAACCGCTGGCTCCCGTCAGCAAGATCCGCATCCATGCTTCCTTTCACGCAATTCAAAGTTCGAGCCATCAGGCAAGAGGACCATATGCAAACGCACACCTGGAACTCGGTACTACAGCGCGGCCTCATCGGTGGCGCCACCTCCAGCATCCTGTCGACGGTGGCGCTGGCGGCCCTCGGCAAGAAGGAAGCCGGCAGCGCCTTCGCCCCCACCAATGCGGTCAGCCACTGGATCTATGGCGACAAGGCGGCGCGCCACAGCGGACCTTCGATGCGCTATACCGTGCCGGGCTACCTGATCCATCACGCCAGCGCCACCTTCTGGTCGATCCTGTTCGAACGCTTCGCCGGCAAGTATCTCGACCGCAATACGCCGGTCGGCATGCTGACGGCGGCGGCGGCCACCTCGGCCTTCGCCTGCTTCGCCGACTACAAGCTGACGCCCAAGCGCTTCCGCCCCGGCTACGAAAAGCACCTGTCCAAGCCGTCGCTGGCCGTCGTGTATGCCGGCTTTGCGCTGGGCCTGGCCGCGGGCGCCGCGCTAATGCGCCGCAAGTAGTCTAGAGCAGGCGCGAAAAACGTGCCGCCCTATGTCTTTGCGTTAATAGCACATGAGCTCATCGGCTTTCTGGACGCGACGTTCTTCCTGAAACAAAAAGGGCCGCCCGAAGGCGGCCCCCGATTCCCCTATCCGAGAGGCGTCAGAACTCGTAACGTGCGGTCACGCGGACCGAACGCGGGATCTGGAACGAGGTCGGCTGCATGTAGTTCAGGTTCAGCTTGCCCTCGCCGACGGTGTCGCGCGAATAGTCGCGGCGCTCGTCGAACTCGACCGCTTTCTGGCTGTTGAACACGTTGAACACGTCAGCCTGGAGGGTGAGCTTGCCCTGGCCGATACGCGGCATGTAGGCCAGTTGCAGGTCGAGCGAGCCGGTCCATGGGGTACGGCCCGCGGTACCGCGCGGCACCAGCGTGGACGTGCCGCCCGACTTCAGGCAGTAGTACGACGACGCGGTGGTGTAGTTGGCCGCGTCGGCGTAGTCGTCTGCCGACTCCGGCACGAAGCCGATGCAGCTGACCGGACGACCCGACGACAGCACGGCGTTGAAGCCCAGGCGCAGTTCGCTGGTGAGGGCATAGTTGCCGTACATCTTGAACATATGGCGGCGGTCGTTGGACAGGTAGCCGTGCGAGCCGTGGGTCAGCGACGCGAAGTCGAAGTCTTGCGATATACCGGCATCCTCCTGGTTGATGACCGAGTTCACATAGCCCTCGGCCGTACCCTTGACTTTGGACAGGGTGTACGAGGCGGCCACGCCCCAGGTGCCGTTGAACGGACGCTCCGCGGTGAACTCGAGCGAGGAGTAGTTGCGGGTGTACCGCTCCAGGCCGAGGTACTTGGCCGGAACGACCACTTCCGTCAGCTTGCCGTCGTTGTTGAGGTCCATCTGCAGGTTGACGTCGTTGCCCGGGTTGAGCAGGATGCATTGCGCCATCGTGCTGGAGTCGAAGTTCTTGTGGCCGTTATCGGCCGCCCAGCGCTCGAAGCCCATGTGCGAGCAGAAGTCGTCCATGCCGTTCTGGACCTTGCGGTGGCTTGCCTTCACGCCCATGCTCCAGCCGCTGGCCAGCGCCTTCTGGAAACCGAGGATGAATTCGTCCTGCGACATCGGCTTGAGCTTGGTGTCCGCGATGGTCGCCGGGTGCGGCAGCGAGCCGTCACCGACGATCTGCGGCACGCCGAAGTCGTTGGCGCTCACGCCCACCGGACCCTGGGTACGCGGATCGCGGCCGGTGAAGGTGTAGAAGCGCTGCTCGAACAGTTCGCCCTGGGTAGCGCGGATGTTGGTGTTCGACGCGATCGGGATGTAGTAGCGGCCGGCGTTGGCATATACCTTGAGCGTCGCATCGCCCTGCACGTCCCACGCGAAGCCCAGGCGTGGCGCCAGCAGGTGGTCGGCCTTGGCGAAGCTGACGCCGTCGCCGTTCTTGTTGTCGAAGGATTCCGAGCGCAGGCCCCCGTACAGCAGGACGTTCTGGGTGAGTTTCCAGTTGTCTTCCTCGTAGTAGGCGCTGTTCTCGACCTCGAAGCTGCCGCCGGTGGTCACCGACTCGCGGCGGCGCACGTATTGGCCGCCCGGCGCGACGACGTTCGGCACGCCGTTGACGGTGCCGTTCGGGGAGACGAAATAGCGCCAGTAGTAGCCGCCCGAGTACGACGACTGGCCGCCCGCATACGAGGTGAACTTCTGGTGGTCGACACCGGCGCGCAGCGTGTGGCTGCCGAGCGAATAGTCGACGTCGAAGCGGAAGGCGCGGCGCTTGTCTTCATCGGTCGGACGTGCCTTCGCGTCGCGCACCGGCGCGCCCGGGAACGGCATCGCCCAGCAGCCGATCTCGGTCTGGTCGACGTCGAGCACGACCGGGCAATCCTGGCCCGCGTTGCGCGCGCCGACGGTATGGGCGACCTGGTCGTTCACCGCGCCGACCAGGGCGGACACGGTCAGGTTGTCGGTCAGGTAGCCGGTGTACTTGCCGATCAGGATCTCGCCGCCCGAGGTGACCTTGCTGATCGCCGGTTCGCCCAGGTGGTAGGTCAGGTTCTTCTGGTTGGGGCGGGTGACGATGTCGCGGTTGTAGTCGAGGATCTCTTCTTCCCGCTCGTTCGAGATCGCGGTCAGCTCCAGGCGGTGCGCGTCGGTCGGCATGAAGTCGACCTTGATCATGCCGTTCGGCTTGCGCGAGGTGGTGCGGCTGCTCATCGCTTCCGAGAATGTGTCGGTGCGGTCGTGGCGCCCCTCGACGAGGCCGAAGACGAACAGCTTGTCCTGGATGATCGGGCCGCCGCCGTAGACGTTGAAGGACAGGTCGGTCTCCTGGCGCGCCTTGCGGAAGGAAATGTAGTTGTTGGCGCCCGGATGGTTCAGGTCAGGAATGTTCCTGCCTTTCGAACGCAGTCCCTGCGGTTCCTAGTACACCGCTGCGCCGCCCTTCCAGGTGTTGGTGCCGCGCTTGGTCACCAGGCTCACCACGCCGCCCAGCGAACGGCCGAATTCGGCGCCGTAGCCGCCCGACTTGACCTGTTGCGCCCCGACCGCGTCGAACGGCAGGTCGGCATAGGACAGGAAGTTGCGGATGTTGGTGACGTCGAAGCCGTTGATGTAGTAGCCGTTCTCTGCAACCGATGAGCCGCCGAACGACGGCAGGCCGCCGGCGCCTCGGTCGGCGTCGCCCTTGATCACGCCAGGGGCGAGCAGTGCGAACGAGTTCGCGTCGCGCCCGACCGGAAGCGCGGCCATCTGTTCGGCGGTGAACACCGTGTTCGATTCCACGCTCGACACGTCGATCACGCTGCGCACGCCCTTCACGACCACGCGCGAGACATTGTCGGCCGCCAGGTCGACCGCGGTACCGGAACCGATCGCGACGTTCACGTCGCGGGTGAGGCCGCCGCCTTCGACGCGGTAAGAGCCCGGCTGGAGCTTGGCGGCGGTATAGGTGCCGTTCGCATCGACGGTGATCTGGCGCGTCGCGCCGTTCTCGATGCTGGTGATCGTGACCTTGTCACCGGGCTTGCCGCGGCCATAAATCGAGCCTTCGGAACTCTGTGCGACGGCGACAGAGGAAATCAACATACCCACTGCAATTGCGGCGACGCTAAGCTGACAGCGTCCGGATGAGAAACGCATAGATGCTCCTGGTTATAGATATTGTTGTATCAGTCGCCGTAGGTATATTGCTACTGCGAATGACTTGTTGGTGGAGTATCCATGCTGACTATTCGTCAAGAAGTTGTCTATGTATGTAGCATGTTCTGTAAATATCATGCGCCGTGCGTGCGCTTTGATGCAGGGAAGCGACAGGGCGCAGCGCAGCCTCCCGCCCGTGTATGTGGGGTGGCTGGCCGGGGAGGCCACAGGGAAGAGAAGATCGGCCCGGACAGCCCAGTAGACTGTCCGAGATGCGCCCTGGTGCTTAGTGGGCGGCTTTCTTGCCGCGCATGCGCTGCACGACCGTCACGACCCCCAGCACGATGGCGCCGAGCACGACGCCGGCCAGCGCGTCGACGATGGTCGGGGTGATCGCCGCCAGTACGCCGCCGATGCCCGGCACGCCGGCCGTTACCTGCGCCGCGCCTTCGGCGAAGTGGTGCAGCGGCTCCCAGGCGTGGGCGATGATGCCGCCGCCGACCATGAACATGGCCGCGGTGCCGGCGATCGACAGGAATTTCATCAGCTTCGGCGCCGAGGCCAGCAGCAGCTTGCCGATGCCGCGTGCCAGGCCGCTGGCCTTCTGGCTCAGGGCCAGGCCGGCATCGTCCATCTTGACGATGGCGGCGACCAGGCCGTACACGCCGGCCGTCATCGCCAGCGCGATGGCGGTCAGCACCAGCACCTGCTGGCTGAACGGCGCGTTCTCCACGGTGCCGAGGGCGATCACGATGATCTCTGCCGACAGGATGAAGTCGGTACGCACCGCGCCCTTGATCTTTTCCTTCTCCATCGCACACATGTCCACCGCCGGGTTGGCCACGGCAGCGGCGAGCTCGGCACGGCGCTGCTCGTCTTCTTCCTTACTGTGCAGGAACTTGTGCGCGATCTTCTCGAAACCTTCGTAGCACAGGAAGGCGCCGCCGATCACCAAGAGCGGGGTGATCAGCCAGGGCACGAAGGCGGAAATCGCCAGTGCCGCCGGCACCAGGATCGCCTTGTTCTTGAACGAGCCTTTGGCCACCGCCCACACCACCGGCAATTCGCGCTCGGCTTTGACGCCGGTGACCTGCTGGGCGTTGAGCGCCAGGTCGTCGCCCAGCACGCCGGCGGTCTTCTTTGCCGCCACCTTGCTCATCGCCGCGACGTCGTCGAGGATCGTCGCGATATCGTCTAGTAACGCCAGCAAACTGCCTGCAGCCATTGTTCATACTCCAATCATGTCAAGTTCACCACATCTTACCCGAGCCCGTAAAGCCGGTCACACGGTTCAGCGCGGCTTTATGCATTTCAGTCGCGTAAATCTGCATCTCGTCGCTTTTGCCGGGCGCCCGCAAAACCGCGTACGTATAGTGCAGGCTGTTGGCTGCGGTACTGCAGCCTCGCCACCGAAGGAGATGCCATGAATACCGAATCGACCCTGCCAGCAGCAAAGATCGCGGCACCAGTGCGCCGTGCCCGTCCGCCGAAACGCAAGACCCGCATCACGATCTACCTTGACGACGAAGTCCTGAACGAATTCCGCAACCTGTCGGAACGCTGCGGCACCGGCTACCAGACCCTGATCAACGCCGCGCTGCGTCACCGCCTGGCGGCGTCGGGCGTCGAAAACGGCCTGGCCTGAGTCTCCATCAGGGTTTGCCTCCGGACGGGATTACATAGAGCAATTCTTTTGTGCTAATCTTCCCGCTCTTTTAACCCCGGAGGGACTTATGAAAAAAGGCGAACTGATCGCGGAATTCGCGAAGCGCACCGAGATGTCCGGCGCGGCTGCCAACACCGCCGTCAACACGATCATCGAGATCATCACCGAGCGCCTGAAGAAGGGTGACACGGTCGGCATCACCGGCTTCGGCACCTTCTCGGTCACCAAGCGCGCTGCACGCAAGGGCCGCAACCCGGCAACCGGCGATGTCATCAAGATCGCAGCATCGAAGACCCCGCGCTTCGCTGCCGGTGCGACGCTGAAAGCAGCCGTCAACCCAAAGAAGAAGTAAGCAGTACCCTGGCCTTGCGCCGCGCTCCGGTTGATCCGGACGCGCGCGCTGGCCCGTTTCGCATTACCCTCCTCCCCTTTCCCTTCCTTTTCCCCTAGCAGCATGAGCTTCGCTACCTGGATCGCCTTCGTCATCGCCGGTTCCCTGATCGCCATTTCGCCCGGTTCCGGCGCGGTGCTGTCGATGTCGCACGGCCTCGCCTACGGCCTGAAGAAAGCCAGCGCCACCGTGCTCGGCCTGCAGCTCGGCCTGATCCTGGTGCTGGTGATCGCCGGCGCCGGGGTGGGGTCGCTGCTGCTGGCCTCCTCGGTGGCCTTCACCGCCGTGAAGATCGTCGGCGCGCTGTACCTGATTTACCTGGGCATTGCACAGTGGCGCGCGCCGGCGGCGCCGGCCGCCGATGCCGGCGCGCTCGGCAGTGCCGGCCTGCCCGCCCACCCGGGCTTCGGCAAGCGCGTGATGACCGGCTTTCTCACCAATGCCACCAACCCCAAGGGCATCATCTTCATGGTCGCGGTGCTGCCCCAGTTCATCAACCAGAAAGCGCCCCTGCTGCCGCAACTGGCCATCCTTGGTGTGACCATGGTGACCATCGATTCGATCGTCATGCACGGCTATGCCGGCATGGCATCGATGATGCAGCGCTTCCTGCGCGACGTGCGCGCCGTGAAGCTCCAGAACCGCATCTTCGGCGCCGTGCTGGTCGTCATGGGCACCCTGTTGTTCCTGGTCGAGCCAGGCCGCCGCGCTTGAGCCATGTATCCTGCTGTGTCCGTTACACGGCAGTTGCAACTTTCTGTAAGTTACGTATTCCCCGCACGCGGTCGTGCGTTGTAATCAGGTAGCCGTTCTTCGTCCACCTAGCGGAGCCCCCATGAACAAGCGATTCGCCCGTACCGCCGTGATGCTCGCGCTCACGGCTCTATCCACTGCCGCCCTGGCGCAGGGCACGCTGGAGACCGAGCCGCCCGGCCGCGTCGGCCGCGTTTCGCTCGCCCAGGGCAAGGTCAGCATCAGCGGCGACGTGGGCGAGTCCGCCCAGGATGCCCTGGTCAACTGGCCGGTCACCAGCCGCAACCTGATCACCACCCAGGTGAACGGGCGCACCGAAGTGCGGATCGGCTCGACCGCGATCCGCATCGACGGCGACAGCTCGCTCGAAGTGACCGAACTGGACGACGACAGCCTGCGCCTGCGCCTGCACTACGGCAGCGCCAGCATCCGCATCCTGAGCGAGGACGTGCTGCCGGAATTCGAACTGAGCACGCCCCAGGGCCGCGTGCGCATGCTCCGGCCCGGCCGCCTGCGCGTGGATGCCGAGCGCGTGCGCGATACCAGCGTGGTCAGCGTGTTCGACGGCGAAGCCCAGGTCGAGGGCGGCGGCGCCAGCCTGACGATCCGCGCCGGCCGCAGCGCCGAGCTGCGCGACGACGACGTGCGCACCCTGCAGGCGCAGCGCGACGCTTTCGACGACTGGGCATTGGCGCGCGACCGGGAGCTCGATGGTGCGCGTTCGGCGCAGTACGTCACCACCGAGATGACCGGCTATGAAGAGCTGGACCGCTACGGCATCTGGCAGGACGACCTCGAGTACGGTCCGCTGTGGATCCCGTCGGTCACCGCCAGCTGGGTGCCCTACCGCGACGGCCGCTGGAGCTGGATCGCTCCCTGGGGCTGGACCTAGGTCGACAATGCGCCCTGGGGCTATGCGCCCTTCCATTACGGCCGCTGGGTGCAGGTCAGGAACCGCTGGGCCTGGGCCCCGGGCCGCAAGGAACACTATGGCCGCCGTCCGATCTGGGCGCCGGCGCTGGTCGGCTGGGTCGGCGGCAGCGGCTGGAGCGCGAGCTTCCACCAGCACGGTTCGCGCCCCGCCACCGGCTGGTACCCGCTCGGCCCGCGCGACCACTATGTGCCGCATTACCGCCTGTCGGACGAGCGCCTGCGCCGCCTCAACAGCTGGGGCTGGCGCGACCGCAACGACCGTGGCGACGGACCGGGCCGCCGCGACCGCGACCGCAACCGCGACGGTGTGCCCGACTACCGCCAGCGCGGCCTGACCGTGGTCCCGCATGCGAACTTCGGCCAGCGCGGCCAGGTCGTGGTGCCGGACGCGCCGCGCGCCACCCTGCCGGGCGTCATCCCGGGCGGTCCGGGCGCCGCGCCGCCGGCGCCGCTGGCCTGGCGCGAGCGGGCGGCCCGCCGCGACAGCGACCGCGACGGCATTCCCGACCGCGTCGACCGGGATCGCGACGGTGACGGCATTCCGAACCGGGTCGACAGCCGGCCGGGCGGCATCCGCGACCGTGCCGACCGTGACGCCGACGGCATGCGCCAGCGTGTCGAGCGTAGCCAGGGATTGCGTGACCGCGACGGCGACGGCATTCCGGACCGGCTCGACCGCGATGGCTGGGGCCGGGACCGCGCCGAACGCGGCCAGCGTCCGCCGGTGCTGACGACCAACCCGGCGCCGCGTCCGCCGGTGGCGGCGACGCCGGGCCAGCAGCCGTTTCAGCCGGGTGCGATCACGACTGCGCCTGCGCCTGCGCCGGCGGTGGTGCAGGAACCGGCCCGTCCGCAGTGGGGACGCGGACGCGACGATGAGCGCCGCGAACGTCCCGAACGCGCCGAGCGGCCCGAACGCGCCGAGCGCTGGGACCGCGGCGAGCGATTCGAGGGCCGCCGCGAGCGTCCCCAGCCGATGGCGATGCCGCAGCCGGCCGCGCCCAGCATGCCGCCGCCACAGGCGCTTGCTCCCCCACCGGCGCGCGTGATGGCCCCGCCGCCTGCGCCGATGGCGGCCCCGCCCGCGGCGCCGCCGGCGCGCGCCAGGCTGGAACAGCGGTCCGAGACCTTGGACCATGGCCGGCCCCACGAAAGGGAGCGTTGACGCGAGGGGGCGCTCCGAGCGACCCCATGTCCCGCTATTCTTCCCATTCCAAAGAAATAGTTCAGGCCGGCCACAGCGCCGGCCTTTTATTTCGCCGCTGCAGCGCCATATGGGATTGGCTACAATGCCGCTTTGCACAGGACAAATACCATGGACCAGAAAGAATCCCTCATCGAATACCCGAGCGACTTCCCGATCAAGGTGATGGGCGCGACGCATGTCGATTTCGCTTCGACAATCGTCGAAGTGATTACGCAACTGGATCCGACTTTTCATGCTGGCAAGATGCAAAGCCGTCCATCATCCAAGGGCAACTACACTGGTCTGACCGTCACCGTACGTGCCACCAGCCGCGAGATGCTGGACGACGTCTACCGTGCCCTGTCCTCGCACCATATGGTGAAAATGGTCCTTTGAAGACCATGCGGCATGGACGGCCGGCGGGCACGATGCATCGCGCTGGCTTATAATCACAGGGCTGTCCATATTCCCGCCCTATACCCACATGTCCGCTATCCGTCCCGCCACGCCCCTGATCCGTGAGCTCGGCCGCGCCGACTACGAACCGACCTTCGCCGCGATGCGCGCCTTCACCGATGCGCGCACGCCCGACACGCAGGACGAGCTGTGGATCGTCGAGCATCCTCCCGTCTACACGCTGGGCCTGGGCGCCGACCGCGCCCACGTGCTGGCGCCCCATGATATTCCCGTGGTCCAGACCGACCGCGGCGGCGAGGTGACCTACCACGGTCCCGGCCAGGTCGTGATCTACCTGCTGATGGACCTGCGCCGCAACAAGCCTGGCGGCAAGCTGTATGCCCGCCAGTTTGTGGCAAAAATCGAACAGGCGGTCATCGAGGTGCTGGCGGCGTATAATCTTGCGGGCGAACGCGTTGCCGGGGCGCCCGGCATCTATATCGCGCAAGGCCCGCGCAAGGGCGCGAAGATCGCCGCTCTCGGCCTCAAGGTGCGCGGCAACGGCTGCACCTACCATGGCGTGTCGCTGAACGTGGCGATGGACCTGGCCCCGTTCACGTGGATCAACCCGTGCGGATATTCGGGGCTGGCCACGGTCGACATGCGCACCATGGGTGTGGAAGCCCCGCTGGCGGATGTCCAGCAGGCGCTGGCGCAGGAACTGGTGCGCCAACTGGCATCGACCGAAGCGGTCGAGCCGGAACCGAACAATCTCTGAATGGAAGCCCGCCAGGGCACGAGCCAATGACTACCGAAACCAGCAATGCCAGCAACGGCGCGGCCCAAGCCTACGACGCCACCGAAAAGCAGAAGGGCGCCAGCAAGACCTCGCGCATCCCGATCAAGATCGTTCCGATCGCCGACACCGAGCGCCTGAAGAAGCCGGACTGGATCCGCGTGAAGGCCGCGACCGCCTCGTCGCGCTTCTACGAGATCAAGGACATCCTGCGCGCCAACAAGCTGGTGACCGTGTGCGAAGAGGCGAGCTGCCCGAACATCGGCGAATGCTTCGGCAAGGGCACCGCGACCTTCATGATCATGGGCGACAAGTGCACCCGCCGCTGCCCGTTCTGCGACGTCGGTCACGGCCGTCCGGATCCGCTGGACGTGAACGAGCCGGGCAACCTGGCCAAGACCATCGCCGACCTGCGCCTGTCCTATGTCGTGATCACCTCGGTGGACCGCGACGACCTGCGTGACGGCGGCGCCGGCCACTTCGTCGAGTGCATCACCAAGACCCGCGCCTTGAGCCCGAACACCAAGATCGAAGTGCTGGTGCCGGACTTCCGCGGCCGCCTGGAAAAGGCCCTGAACATCTTCGCCGACGGCCTGCCGGACGTGATGAACCACAACCTGGAAACCGTGCCGCGCCTGTACAAGGAAGCGCGCCCGGGCGCCGACTACAAGCACTCGCTGGTGCTGCTGCGCGACTTCAAGAAGATGTACCCGACCGCGGTCACCAAGTCGGGCCTGATGGTGGGCCTGGGCGAGACCGACGAGGAAATCCTGGAAGTGATGCGCGACATGCGCGAGCACGACATCGACATGCTGACCATCGGCCAGTACCTGGCGCCGTCGAACTCGCACCTGCCGGTGCGCCGCTACGTGCACCCGGACACCTTCAAGATGTTCGAAGAGAAGGCCTACGAGATGGGCTTCGTGCACGCCGCCGTGGGCGCGATGGTGCGTTCGTCCTACCACGCCGACCAGCAGGCGCACGAAGCGGGCGTCGCAGCGTAAATATCGTCACCTCGTTACGAGGCCGGCCCGCGCAAGCGGCGCCGGCCTTTTTCGTTAACCCGGCTTTCGTTTGACTCCTTGCCCGGACAATACTAGACTCTGATGATTGCGCTAACATTAATTGTTGGCTATAACAATCGGAGGAGACATGGCAGCACCAGCGAGGCCCGGCAGCGGGATCGGAACACGCATCATGCAACGGCTGCTGTGCTGCCTGGCGCTCGGCCTGTGCCTGTCGCTGCCGGCCGAGGTCCAGGCGCTTGGCACCGCGCGCTTCGTCGACGTGCGGGCGGAGAGGGCGTCCAGCTCGTCGCCGGCAAGCACGCCGCCCCGATCGTGGTGGGCAAGGACGACTACCCCGGCGTGCTGCGCGCGGCGCGCGACCTGCAGCGCGACATCCAGAAGGTGACCGGGAAGGCGCCGCAGTGGCACACCAGCGCTGCTGCGAGCGACGTCATCATCGTCGGCACCCTCGGCCGCCACCCCCTCATCGACGAACTGGCCAGACAGGGCAGGATCGATACGCGCGCGCTGGCCGGCCAGTGGGAAGGTTTTCTGATCCAGGCAGTCGAGGACCCGCTGCCCGGCGTACAGCGCGCCCTGGTCATCGCCGGCAGCGACAAGCGCGGCAGCATCTACGGCATCTACACGCTGTCCGAGCAGATCGGCGTCTCGCCCTGGCACTGGTGACGTGCCGGTGGCGCGCCATGCCGCGCTCAGCGTCCCGCTGGGCACCCGCCTGATGGACAAGCCGGCGGTCCAGTACCGTGGCATCTTCCTGAACGACGAGGCGCCCGCGCTCACCAACTGGGCCAAGGAACGCTTCGGCGGCTACAACCGCAAGTTCTACGAGCAGCTGTTCGAACTGATGTTGCGCATGCGTGCCAACTACCTGTGGCCGGCCATGTGGGGTTCGGCCTTCTACGATGATGACAAAGGCAACGGCGAACTGGCCGACCGCATGGGCATCGTGATGGGCACCTCGCACCACGAGCCGATGATGCGCGCCCACCAGGAGTGGCTGCGCCATGGCAAGGGCCCGTGGGACTACAGCCGTAATGCCGACACCCTGCGCGCGTTCTGGGCCCAGGGCCTGCGCAACACGCGCGACCATGAGAAGGTGATCACGATGGCGATGCGCGGCGACGGCGACGAGCCGATGTCGGAGAGCGCCAACGTCGAACTGCTGGAGCGCATCGTGCGCGACCAGCGTTCGCTCATCAAACAGGAACTGAAGCGCGATCCGGCCACCGTCCCGCAGTTGTGAGCGCTGTACAAGGAAGTCCAGGAATACTACGAGAACGGCATGCAGGTGCCGGACGACATGCTGCTGCTCTGGTGCGACGACACTGGGGCAACATCCGCCGCCTGCCCACGCTCGAAGAACGCAAGCGCAGCGGCGGCGCCGGCGTCTACTACCACTTCGATTACGTGGGCGGCCCGCGCTCCTACAAATGGCTGAACGTGACCCAGATTGCCAAGGTCTGGGAGCAGATGAACCTGGCTAACGAGTACGGCGCGAACCGGCTCTGGATCGTCAACGTGGGCGACCTCAAGCCGATGGAAGTGCCGACCGAATTCTTCCTGGCCTACGCCTGGAATCCGCGAGCCTGGCCGGCCGAGAAACTGCCGGCCTACCTGGAAGCCTGGGCCGCACGCGAGTTCGGCGTCCGGCATGCCGCGCGCATCGCCTCGATCGTCGAACGCTATACCCGCTACAACGCGCGCCGCCGTCCGGAACAGGTGGAACCGAGCACCTACAGCCTGAGCGCCTACGATGAAGCGGAGCGGGTGGTGAACGACTACAACGCGCTGGTGGAAGAAGCCCGGCAAGTCGGCCAGGCCCTGCCGAAGACGATGCATGACGCCTACTTCCAGCTGGTCGAGTACCCGGTGCGCGCGTCCGCCAATGCCCTCGACATGTGGGTTTCAAGCGGCAGGAACGCCCTGTACGCGCGCCAGGGACGCGCCACGACGAACGACATGGCGGAGCGCGTGCAGCGCCTGTTCGACCGCGACGCCGGGCTGACCCGCCAGTACCACGGCGCCAACCGCGGTAAATGGAATCACATGATGTCGCAGAACCGTTTCGGCTACACCAACTGGGCCCAGCCCTACCGCGACGTGATGCCGGCGGTATCGCGGCTGCGCCTGCCGGAGCCGAGCGTGCCGGGCGGCATCCGCGCGGCCGACCAGATGGGCGTGGTAGTGCAGGGCAGCCAGGCCGTGTGGCCGGCCTGCGGGCTGCAGCACATGCGCGTGCCGGCGCTGGACGTGTTCGACCGGCAGCCGCGTTACATTGAACTGTTCAACCGCAGCAGGGAGCCTTTCGACTACGCGGTCAAGGCGAGCCATCCGTGGATCCGGCTCAGCCATGCGGCAGGGCGGGTCGACAAGGAACAGCGCATCCTGGTGGACGTGGACTGGAACGTCGTCCCGGCCGGCAGCCTGGAGGCCGAGTTGACGGTGACCGGGCCGGAAGGAGCGAGGGTGCTGGTCAAGGTCCCGGTGCACAAGCCTGCGGACCTGTCTCCGCAGTCCGCCCAGGGACACGTGGAAAGCCGCGGCGTGGTCGCGATCGAGGCCGAGCACTTCAGCCGTTCGCATGCACCGCAAGGACGCCAATGGCTCAGGATTCCCGGCTATGGCCACACCCTGTCGGGCATGACCACGCTGCCGGGCGCCGCGCCTGCGTTGTCGGTCGACGACGGCATGCGGCTCGAGTACGAGGTGCACCTGTTCACCGCCGGCGAACTGAAGCTGCACGCGACCCTGGGACCGACGCTCAAGTTCCAGCCGGGGAAGGGCTTCCGCTTCGCCGTGTCGATCGACGATGGTCCGGTCCAGGAAGTCAACGTGCATGCCGACGAATCCGAGCAGTACTGGAACAAGCTGGTGTCGGACGGCGTGGCCAGGTTCGTCACCACGCATCGGGTGGAGCGGCCGGGGCGCCACACGGTCAAGTTCTGGGCACTGGATCCGGGCCTGGTGCTGCAACGCCTGGTGATCGACGCGGGTGGGCTGCAGCCGAGCTATCTGGGGCCGCCGGAAAGTCCCTACTATCCGGTCAAGCGATAGCGGTCGAGGGAAGGGCTTGCGCATGGGAACGGAGCCATGCATGTGCGCGCGCTGCGATATAGTGACGGCAACATGACATCCCGCAAGCAACCATGAATCAATCCCATCCTCCGCTGGACGACACCGAACACGACGACGCCTTCCTCGAGCGCGAACTCGACTTCGCCGAGCGCGGCATCGAACTGGTCAAGATGGAAGGCCGCGTCTTCCTGCGCTTCTCGGGCGAGGTGCGCTACGAAGGCCTGCGCGTGCCCTACCGGCTGGTGCCTTCGCGCGGCGTGCTGGCCAAACCGAGCAAGTGGCGCAAGATGGACATGCCGGCGCGCCGCGATTTATTGGAGGAACGCGCCACCCCCGACGCCATCGAAGAACTGCAGACCGAAGCCGAGGCGTTCGTGCGCGAGATCGCCGAGGAAGCCGACGATTTCGGCTGGAACCCGATGCTGTTCCTGCACGTGCTCGACGAGCTGGAAACGTCGGAGCCGGCCGAATTCGTGTTCCAGCGTATCTCGCAGCGCCTGACCCACGCCATCGAGCGCGAGCAGGAAGAACGCCACGCCGCGCGCACCAAGGAAAGCATCAACCTGGCCGAATATCCGGAATCCTTCGAGCTGGCCAGCCGCATGGGGCGCAAGTTCATCGCCCTGCTCGGGCCGACCAACTCCGGCAAGACCCACCGCGCGATGGAGGCGCTGGCCAAGGCCGCAAGCGGCGTCTACCTGGCTCCCCTGCGCCTGCTGGCGCTGGAAAACTACGAGCGCCTGCAGAACGCCCGTCCGCACGGCAAAGAGATCAAGGTCAGCCTGATCACCGGCGAAGAGCGCCGCATCGCCGAGGACGCGACCCACGTCGCCAGCACCGTCGAGATGCTGGACACCAAGACCCAGGTCGAGGTGGCGGTGATCGACGAGATCCAGATGCTGGCCGACCGCGACCGCGGCGCCGCCTGGACCGCGGCCGTGTGCGGCGCCCCAGCCTCCACCGTGTTCCTGGTGGGTGCGCCGGAAGCGCGGCGCGCGATCGAGGCGCTGGCCGAACGCCTGGAAGTGCCGCTCGAAGTCCACGTGCTGAAACGCATGGCGCCGCTGGCGATGGAGCCTTCGCCGGTGCGCAAGCTCGGCAACCTGCGGCGCGGCGACGCCGTCATCGCCTTCTCGCGGCGCGACGTCCTGATGTGGCGCGACATGATCACCGAGAAGGGACTGTCGGTGGCCACCGTGTACGGCAACCTGTCGCCCGAAGTGCGGCGCGCCCAGGCCGAGCGCTTCCGCAAAGGGCAGGCCGACATCGTGGTCGGCACCGACGCGCTGGCGATGGGCCTGAACATGCCGATCGCGCGCATCGTGATGACCACCACCGTCAAGTACAACGGCTATGAGGAAGAAGAGATCTCGGCGGCGCTGGCCAAGCAGATCGCCGGCCGGGCAGGGCGTTACGGAGTCCACGAGGAGGGCTTCGTCGCCGGTTACGACGAGGACACCCATCAGGTGATGCGCGCGCTGATGAAGGAGAAGATTCCGCCGGTAGCGGCCACCGGCTTTGCGGTGGCGCCTTCGCTCGAGCAGCTGCACCGCATTTCCTCGGTGACGGGCGAGACCTCGCTGGTGAAGCTCTTGAAACGCTTCGTGCACAACATCGACGTGCCGGACGGCTTCTTCTATCCGCGCATCACGGAGGAGCAGAACGAGCGCGCCGAATGGCTCGACACGCTGCCGCTGTCGGTGGCCGAGAAGTTCATGCTGTCGCTGGTGCCGATCTCGAGCCGGGTGCCGGTGCTGCAGAGCGCCTGGGAGCACTGGGCGCTGTCGCTGGCCAAGAAGAAGATCTGCAAGCTGACGCCGCCTGCCCAGGAGCTGTATTACATGAACCTGCAGGAGGTCGAGGATACCTGCCGCATGTACTCCGCCTACGCCTGGCTGGGCTACCGGGAACCGGAACACTTCCCAAGCATCGAACTGGCGCAGCAGCTGGCGCGCGAGGCATCCGAACGGGTCGATGCGATGCTGCAGCAGCAGAACACGGCGGCAAGGCAGCGGGGCGGTTCAAGCGGGGGCAAGCGCAGGCGCTAATAGCCGGCTTCACCCCGGGCAGTGTACGATGCCGCTTTTTTTAACGACAGTACCCGCCATGAACCCCAAGTACACCCCTGAATCCTTCAACGACTTCGGCAAGTCCTTCCTCCCCGGCCACCTCGGCATCCGGATCACCGAAGTCGCCGAAGGCCGCGTCTGCGCCGAACTTCCGGTCACGCCCCAGCTGCTGGCGCCGAACGGCTACCTGCACGCCGGCAGCGTGGTCACGCTGGCCGACACCGCAGCCGGCTACGCCTGCGTCGCCCACCTGCCGGAAGGCGCACAGAACTTCACCACCATCGAACTGAAGTCGAACCACCTGGGCACCGCGCGCCAGGGCACGATCGCCGTGGTGGCGACCGCCGTGCATCTGGGACGCACCACGCAGGTGTGGGATGCTGTGGTCACCGACAAGGACAGCGGCAAGACCATCGCCCTGTTCCGCTGCACCCAGATGATCTTGTACCCGAAAGCCTAAGAAGCCAGCTCTTTCTCGATCAGCTTGTGCAGGGCCGGGAAGTCCGGCTCGCCCACGTATTGCTTGATGATCCTGCCCTGCTTGTCGATGACAAACGTGGTCGGGGTCAGGGTGACGTCGCCGAACTGCTTGGCGATGTCGCCGGCCGAGTCGATCGCCACCTTGAAGGGCAGCTGGCGCGTCTCGGTGAAGTTCAGCACGTAGTTGGGCGGGTCGTACTGCATCGCCACCGCCACGAACTCCAGGCCTTGCGCCTTGTACTTGTTGTAGGTCTCGACCATCTGCGGCATCTCCTTGACGCAGGTGACGCAGGAGGTCGCCCAGAAGTTCACCATCACCACCTTGCCGCGCAGGGACTCGATACTGACCTTGTCGCCGGCGATGCTGATGAAGGTGACGTTGGGCGCGGGCGGGGCGCTGGTGAACGAGGCGTAGCCGATGCCGGCCAGGGCCAGCACCACGGCGGCAGCGGCGGCGGGCTTGATCCAGGAACGGGAGGAAGTCTGTGCGGTCATGATGGGAGCGGATAAAGAAACGGCAGGACCGCAGTCCTGCCGTTGGCATTAACCTTGGCTTGGCGCCGCCTGGTTGGCGCGCGGGTCTTCGTCGGCGATGTATTCGAAGATCTTGACGACCTTGACCACGCCCGGCACGCCCTTGGCGACGTCGGCGGCGATATTGCCTTCACGCGCGGTGACCAGGCCCTGCAGGTAGACGATGCCGCGCTCGGTGGTCACCTTGAAGGCGGTGGCCGAGACGGTCTTCTTGTCGACCAGGCTGGCCTTGACCTTGGTGGTGATCAGGGCGTCGTTCGAGCGCGAGGTAAAGCTCGACGGGCCGGCGATCTCCAGCTCGTTGATCACCGAGACCACGTTGTCAATCGCGCGCACTTCGCGCTCGGCCGCCTGCTTCATCGCGTCGTCGCGCACTTCGCCGGTCAGCAGCACCTTGCGGTTGTAGCTGGTGACGTTGATGTGGCCGTTCTCGCCGGTGAGCTCGCGCAGCTTGAGCTCGGCCTTGACGTTGATCGCCTTGTCCTCGGTCTGCATGCCGAGGGTGCGGCGGTCGTTGGCCGACAGGACGGCCGTGGCGGCGCCGCCGACGGCCATGGCCACGCAGCCCGACAGCGATACCGCGAGCGCGGTACCCAGGACGATTTTGGACAGCAGGCCGGCCAGCGGGCGCAGTTTGGTCATTCCTCTTCTCCTCCGAACAGTGCGACGTCGATGCCGTCGCAGATGCAGTGAATCGCGCACAGGTGGACTTCCTGGATGCGCGCGGTGCGTGCGTGAGGCACGTTGATGTGGATGTCGGCGTCGGTCAGCATCTTCGCCAGTGCGCCGCCGTCCTTGCCGGTGAAGGCGACGATGCGCATCTCGCGTTCCAGCGCCGCCTCGACCGCGGCCAGCACGTTGGCCGAATTGCCCGAGGTCGAGATCGCCAACAGGACGTCGCCGGCCTGGCCGAAGGCCTGCACCTGCTTCGAGAAGATCTCCTTGAAGCTGTAGTCGTTGCCGACCGCCGTCATGATCGAGGTGTCGGTGGTCAGCGCGATCGCCGGCAGCGGGAAGCGCTCGCGCTCGAAGCGACCAACGAGCTCGGCAGCGAAGTGCTGGCAGTCGGCGGCGGAACCGCCATTGCCGCAGGCCAGGATCTTGTTGCCGTTGGACAGGGCGCCGAACATGAGTTCGACCGCCTGCGAAATGGGTTGTGCCAGGGCAGCAGCCGATTTCATCTTGAGATCGGCGCTCTCCTGGAAGTGAGCGAGGATGCGTTGAGTGTTCATAGCCGAGAATTATAGTGCAGTGGCAACCCGGGTCGGGCAAGCACGTTAAAAATTGCTTACATTTAAAAATGCCTAATTGATCACATCGCGCAGCCATGCGAGCTGCTCGCCATCGATGGCGACCACGTCGAAGCGGCAAGGCGGCGTGACGGGAAAGCGCAACAGGTACACCTGGGCCGCACGCACCAGGCGGCGGATCTTGGCGGGAGTGATGCTGGCGGCAGCGCCGCCGTGGCAGCTAGCAGCACGCTGACGCACCTCGACGAACACCAGGGTATCGCCATCGCGCATGACCAGGTCGATTTCGCCGCCCTTGCAGCGGAAATTCTCTTCGACCGGCTGCAGGCCGTGGCGGCGCAGGTGGAGCAGGGCAACCCGCTCCCAGTCGCGGCCCTGGGCCTGCCGCGGTGACAGGCGCAGCGGCCACATGCTCAGCGCCCGAAGGCGACCGTTTCGTACATGCCGTCACGGTACACCGTGCCGGTCTCGACGCGGCGGAAGCCCCCTTCGCCAGCACCCATGTCGACCGACAGGCGGCCGGTGACGCCATCGAGCTCGAAGCGGGCGCCGGGACGCGCGGCCAGTTCGCGCGCGATGCGGAAGGCGTCGATGCCGAGCGCGTACAGACGCTTCATGTCGTAGCCGCCGGTCTCGCCGCTCCAGCGCGGATAGCTTGCCACCAACGGGTTGTCCGGCTGCACGGTCCAGGGCAGGTCGAGGATGCGCACCCCGGTCAGTTCCGGTCCGCTCATGGCCGGGTCCGGGCCCGGGTTGATCGAGCCGGTGCCGTAGGTCGGCAGCGAGGTGCCGATGGCGCTGCGCACCTGGCGCAGCTGGACCGGGTCGAGGGCGGCGAACACCAGCTGCGGCGGGTCGACCTGCATGCGCGCGCGCAGCTGAGCCAGCGCGTTGGGATCCACGTAGCCATCGCTGCTGGGCAACTCGACGGTGGCATTGTTCAGGCCCAGCTGCGCCCAGCGCGCGGCGAAGGCGCCGGACAGGCGTTGCTGCCATGCGGTCTTTCCGGTCAGCACCAGGGCGCGTGCGCCCGGCTGTTCCGCGGCGGCCCAGTCGGCCACCTGGCTGGCTTCTTCTTCGAGCGACAGGCCGACCACCAGCATCTGGCGCGGCAGCGGACCATTGGTTTGCGGATGGTTCAGGGCCACCGTCGGCTTGCTCACGAGGCCGCTGGTGGCCAGTGCCGCCACGGCGGGGCGGGTGAGGGGGCCGACCACGATGTCGTTCTGTTTGCTGGCGCGCGCATAGGCATCGAGCGTGGCCTGCGCGGAATCGCTGGTGGGAACCAGGTTGACGGTCACGCCGCCGCGGTCGCGTTCGTAGCCGGCCATGAAGCCGGCGCGCAGCGCCTCGGCAGGCTGCGCGAATGCGTCGGATTGCATGGGCAGCAGCAGGGCAATCCTTACCCCTTGCAGGTCGCGGCGCTCGACGCCCGATGCCAGCGGACGGCCATCGGACGGGCCGAGCTCGACCGGATTGGTGCGGACCGGGGCGGATGCCGGCGGCGGCGTATAGCCGGGTTCGGCAGGTGGCGGGCTTGCACTCGGCGCTGCGGGCGCGCAAAATCCGCCCGGTACGCCGCAGCCCAGGTCCGGCGGCATTGGCGAGCTGCTGCAGCCCGCCAATGAAGACGCCAACAAGCCCAGCGCGGCCGTCGCCAGCAGCGCCCTGATATTCTTCTTCTTCAACATCGGAACCCCTTATGACAGATCAGCAGACCATCGACATCGCCCGGCTTCCCGTCATGGGCGAAGCGGCCCAGCAGTCCTATCCTACCGCAACGCTGTATGTCGTGGCTACACCGATCGGCAACGTCACCGACATCACGCTGCGCGCACTGCACCTGCTGGCGCTCGCCGATGTCGTGGCCTGCGAAGACACGCGCAAGACCGGCGCGCTCCTTCAACGCTTCGGCTTGAGCAAGCAGACCATCGCCGCGCACATGCACAACGAGCGCGAGGTGGCCGACAAGATCGTCGAGCGCCTGCAGGCCGGACAGCGCGTGGCCCTGGTGTCGGACGCGGGCACGCCGGCGGTCTCGGATCCGGGTGCGAAGATCGTCGATGCGGTGCGCGCGGCCGGCCTGAACGTGGTGCCGCTGCCGGGACCGTCGGCGGCGATCGCGGCCCTGTCGGCCAGCGGGCTGGTGAACGACCGCTTCCATTTCGTCGGCTTCCTGCCGGCAAAATCGAAACAGCGCGAAAGCGCGCTGGCCGAGCTGGTGCGCGAGACCTCGACCCTGGTCCTGTACGAAGCGCCGCACCGCATCGTCGAGTGCGTGGAGGGCTTGATGAGCGTCTTCGAGCCGACCCGCCAGGTGGTGTTCGCGCGCGAGCTGAGCAAGATGTTCGAGGAAGTGCACCGCTGCCCGCTGAGCGAGGCGCAGGCCTGGGTCACGGCAGACCAGCACCGCGAGCGCGGCGAATTCGTCGTGCTGGTGGAAGGCGCCACCCTGGAAACCGATGCCCAGGATGCGGAGGCGGAACGCATCCTGCAGATCCTGCTGGGCGAATGCTCGGTCAAGCAGGCAGCCAATCTGGCTGCGCAAATTACTGGTCGCAAGAAGAACGCCCTGTACGAACGCGCCCTGCAGATCAAGGGCGAATAATGCCAGCGGCCGCCCGGCCGCCATCCTTCCGGCCTCCTTCCTGATCGCCTGGGCTGTCCGCCCGGGCTCCTTCCCGATCCACCTTCACTTCTATCCTTGCGGCATGGCATGTTGCTGGTTAGATATGTTAGTAAATATTTAGTTAAGCAATTTTTGATTCAGATCAAGTAGATGGTTTGATTAGCACAAGTTGCGTAACTACAATATTGCTCTGTATTCACTTAAATATCTTGTGGGAATCATGAATTAGCCTTTCAACCGCAAGAACTCGCATCGCTACCGTCGTTCACTCAAAGCCAGTGGCCTTCCCGCTCGTTCGAGCATCCTTCCGGATCGATTGCTGAGTAATCACGACCTGCCTGGCGGCAGTGGCGTTCTCTTGTGGCTTCAATTAACGACGATGGGTATCCGCTATGGTGCAGCACGCGCAGCTTGTGAGGTCAATGCCGACGAACGCATTGGATGAGACGGTCGACACGATCGGACGCGAAATTGGACTCGACCAGCAGGAGGTGGCGGACCGCATGGCCTTCCTCGACCTGGGCCCGGACGATCTGGCCCTGCTGCGCGAACTGCACGGGCTGGCCATGGAAGACACCGACACCTTTTCGGACGACTTCTACGAGCACATCCTCGGTTTCCCCCAACTGCGCCAGCTGGTGAAGGACGACGCCACCATCCAGCGCCTGAAGCATTCGCAGGCCAGCTATTTCCGCAGCCTGATCTCGGGCGACTACGAGGGCACCTACATCCGCGACCGCCTGCGGGTGGGGCTGGTCCACCAACGCATCGGGCTGGAGCCGAAATGGTATATCGGGGCCTACCGCAAGTACGTGGCGGGCATGTTTGACCTCCTGTGGACGCAGTTCCACGCCGAGCCGGAGCGCTTCCGGGCCATGTTCAACAGCGTGCTCAAGGTGGTCTGCCTGGACATGGGCCTGGCCCTCGACACCTATGCGCATGCCGACCGGCGCAGCGTGGTGCAGCACCAGAACTACCTCGAGCAGGTCATCGGCGGCATGCCCGCCGGTCTGATCGTCACCGATGCGTCCGGGCGGATCCGTTCGATGAACACGACGATGCAGGACATGCTCGGCATCCCGGACGATGCGCTGGCGGCGACTCCCTGGCTGGAATCGTTGCTGCCTTCGCCCGAGCTGGCCGAACGCATGGCCACCGCGCTGGCGTCCGGCGCGCCGCAGGACGGGATCGTCGTCACGCTCGACGGCCATGCCGACGGGGTGCGCTACGTCGAGTTCAACATCCGCCGCACCCGGCAGGCCGACGAGAAGATCCTGCTGCTGATCGGCCACGACGTCACCTTCAAGCGCCAGGCACGCCTGCGCCTGCAGGAAAGCGAGGAGTTCTTCCGCCTGACCTTCAGCCAGGCCGCGGTCGGCATCGCCCTGCTGTCGCGCGAAGGCCGCTTCGTGCGGGTCAACCGCAAGCTGACCCAGATCGTCGGCTTCACCGAGATCGAGCTGCTCCAGCGCTTCCTTTACCAGATCACCTACCAGAGCGACCTGCTGGAAAACCGCGCGCTGTTCCGCCAGCTCATCGACGGCGAGATCCGCGATTTCCAGCGCGAGACCCGCTTCATCTCGAAGCGCGGCAACCCGGTCTGGGTGACGGTCAGCGCGTCCGCGATGCGCGAGGCCGTCAGCGGCCAGCTGCGCCTGATCGTCGCGGTCGAAGACATCTCGCGCAGGAAGGAAGCCGAGGAGGCCCTGATGCGCATGGCGAACCACGATGCGCTGACCGGCCTGCCGAACCGCATCCTGCTGCAGGACCGGCTCTCGCACGCGATCTCCCAGGCCCAGCGCAACGGCCGCCTGGTCGGGGTGATGTTCATCGACCTCGACCGCTTCAAGCACGTCAACGACAGTCTCGGGCACGAGGCGGGCGACCAGATGATCATCGAGATCGCACGGCGCCTGAGCCGCAGCCTGCGCGAGAGCGACACTGTGGCGCGCCAGGGCGGCGACGAATTCGTGGTGGTGCTGCCGGACCTGGCGAGTAGCGCCGACGCGGCCCTGGTGGCCCAGAAGGTGCTGTCGGAGCTGTTCCAGCCCTTGATGCTGTCCGGGAACGAGCTGTTCCCGACCGGGAGCATCGGCATCGCGCTCTACCCGCGCGACGGGCAGGACCCGACCGCCCTGCTCAAGGCCGCCGACACCGCCATGTACCGCTCCAAGGCGAACGGCGGCAACCATTTCCATTTCTATACCGAGGACATGGGCATGCGCGCCGAAGAGCACCTGCATGTCGAGGCAAGGCTGCAGCGCGCGCTGCAGCGCGGGGAACTCAGCCTGCACTACCAGCCCCAGGTGGACATCGCCAGCGGCCGCATCGTCGGGCTGGAAGCTCTGCTGCGCTGGGAAGCCGACGGCGTCGAGGTCCTGCCGGCCGCCGACTTCATCCCGCTGGCGGAGGAAACCGGCCTGATCGTGCCGATCGGCGAATGGGTGCTGGCCACCGCGATGCGCCAGTTGGCGGACTTCGCCCGCATGGGGCTGGCGCCGCTGCGCATGAGCGTGAACGTCTCGGCGCGCCAGTTCCACCAGCAGGACATCGCCGCGCAGGTGGAACAGCTGCTGGAAGCGTCGGGCTGCGACCCGCGCGCGCTGACGCTGGAGATCACCGAGACCCTCTTGATGGAAAGCCCGGGCACCGCGGCCGAGGCCATGTTGCGCTTGTCGAACATGGGCATCCAGCTGGCCATCGACGATTTCTGCACCGGTTACTCGAGCCTGGCCAACCTCAAGCGCTTCCCGATCCATGGCCTGAAGATCGACCGTTCCTTCATCGCCGACATCCCGGGCGACAGCGACGCGGCCGCCATCGTGCATGCTGTGATCGCACTGGCCGGTTCGCTGAAGCTCGACGTGGTCGCCGTGGGCGTCGAGAGCGTAGAGCAGCAGGCCTTCCTGGAAGCGCACGGCTGCCGTCACATGCAGGGATACCGCTTCGGCAAGCCGGTGCCCGCGGCCGAGATCGAACGGCTGCTGCGCGGCGGATGCGTGGACGCGGCGGCATGAAGACACTGCTGCAGCGTATGCCGGGCGGAGCGCGCCTGGCGATCCTGAGCGCCCTGCTGGCCGGGCTCACCATCGGATTGGCCCTGGGCTGCGCGAGCGTGCCGAGCATCGCGCTCGGCGTGAGCGCCGGCGCTGCCCTGATCCTGGCGCTGCGGGCGCGCCGCGTGCCGCAAGCGGGCGCGGTGTGCCCGCCGGAACACGCCGTGTGCGCGCCATCCACGCAAGACGTGCCGGTTCCCCTGCCGGACCGTCGCCATGCGCTGGAGGTGCTGGAAGAAGCGATCGATGCCGCGCGCCGCGACGGCGATTCGGTGGCGGCGATCGTGCTCGACATCGACGGTTTCAGGAAGATCAACAGCCACTATGGCTGGGCCGGGGGCGACCAGGTGCTGCACGAATGCGTGGCGCGCCTGTCGGCTCGGCTCGGCCCAAGCGATATCCTCGCGCACCAGGGCGGCAACGAATTCATCGTCGTGCGCAGGCAGGCCGACCGCGACGGCGCGACGGCGCTTGCCAGGGGGCTGCAGGAATGCATGCGCCTTCCGTTCGCGCCCGGCGGGCACTGCGTGTTCCTGTCGGCCAGCGTCGGCATCGCAATGCTGCCGCCCGAACCCTGCCAGGCGCCCCAGCTCCTGCACATGGCCCAGGTGGCGGGCGCCTGCGCCCGCCGTGAAGGACCGGCCCACCTGTGCTTCTATACGCCGCGCATGGGCGGCGCGATCCGCGAGCGGGTCGATCTGGAAACCATGCTGTGCCATGCCATCGAGCGCAAGGAATTCGTGCTCCAGTACCAGCCGCGCATCAGCATGAAGGACGGGCACATGGTCGGCGTCGAGGCCCTGGTGCGCTGGCGCCATCCGGAACTCGGCCTGCTGTCGCCGGCGCGCTTCATTCCGCTGGCCGAGGAGAGCGGCATGATCAACGAGCTCGACTTGTGGGTGCTGCGCGAAGCCTGCACCCGCGCCGCCGCGTGGCGCGCGCAGGGCCTGTTCGGCGGCCGTGTCTCGGTCAACCTGTCGGCACGCCAGTTCCAGCAGCCCGGGCTGGCGGAACGGGTGCGCAGCGCGCTCGCGGACAGCGGCCTGGCGCCGGCCGGACTGGAGCTCGAGATCACCGAGAGCACCGTCATGCACGACACCGAGGACGCCGCCGACGTGCTGCGTTCGTTGCGCGAGCTGGGCGTGACCGTGTCGATCGACGACTTCGGCACCGGCTACTCCTCGCTGAGCTACCTGAAGCGCTTCCCGCTCGACGTGCTGAAGATCGATCGCGCCTTCGTTCGGGACATGGAAGGCGATGCCACCGGCGCGGCGATCATCCGCGCCATCATCACCCTGGCCCACTCGCTCGGCCTGTCGGCGGTCGCGGAAGGCGTCGAAACCGCCGAACAGGTGGCCTTTTTGAAGGAAAACGGCTGCGACGAAATCCAGGGGTATTACTTCAGCCGGCCCGTCTGGCCCGACGAGGTCACGCGCCTGCTGGCGGAGCAAGCGCCGGCCATGCGTTCAACCATGTGAGAGTCCATCCTATGCGTCTATTCAATCAACTCAGCATCAAGATCCGTCTCCTGCTCGTGCTTTCCCTGCTCGGCATCGAACTGGTCGTCGGCGCTGCGGTCGGGCTGTTCAGCCTGGGACAGGCCAATGACCAGCTGCATTCCCTGTACGCCGACCGGCTGGTCCGCCTGGGCCAGCTCGACCAGATCGTGCGCCGGCTGAACCGCAACCAGTTCAACGTCTCCGAGGCCTTGACGGCCGATGCCGGCAAGGTCCAGGCCCTGCTCGACGACATCGAGCGCAACAAGGCCGTGATCGACGCACAGTGGAAGGCCTACACCGGATCCAGCCTGGCGGGGCGCGAGCAGGAAGCCGCCGAGCGCTTCCTGCGGGCGCGCGCGGCCTTCGTCGAGCGCGGCCTGGAGCCGGCCGCCGCGGCCCTGCGCGCCGGGGACCTGGAGCGTGCAGGGCAGATCGTGCACGGCCCGCTGGTGGCGCTGTTCCGGCCCGCCGCCACCGCCATCGACGCGCTCATCCAGCTGCAGCTCGACGAGGCCAGGAAGTCGAACGAGGCTTCGCGCCACCAGTTCGAAGTGGTGCGCGCGGTCTGCCTGGGCGGCATGAGCCTGGGCCTGCTGCTGGCCGGCGCCGTCGGAGTGGTGCTGGTGCGCGGCATCGTCGGGCCGCTCGAGCAGGCGGTGCGGATCGCCGGTGCGGTGGCCGACGGCGACCTGACCCGGGACATCGATGTGCAGGGGCGCGACGAGACCGGCCGCCTGATGCGGGCCCTGAACGACATGAACGAAGGGCTGGCCGCCATCGTCGGACGGGTGCGCGGCGGCACCGACACCATCGCCACCGCCTCCGGCCAGATCGCGGCCGGCAACCTGGACCTGTCGGCGCGTACCGAGCAGCAGGCGGCTTCGCTGGAGGAGACCGCGGCCTCGATGGACGAGCTGACCTCGACCGTCAAGCAGAATGCCGACAATGCGCGCCAGGCCAACGGGCTGGCGCAGTCGGCGTCGGCGGTGGCGAACCAGGGCGGGCAGGTGGTGGCGAAGGTGGTCGATACCATGGCCGCGATCGATGCCTCGGCGGCGCGCATCGGCGACATCACCGGCGTCATCGACGGCATCGCGTTCCAGACCAATATCCTGGCCCTGAATGCCGCGGTGGAGGCCGCCCGCGCGGGCGAGCAGGGACGCGGTTTCGCGGTGGTGGCGAGCGAGGTGCGCAACCTGGCCCAGCGCAGCGCCGCCGCCGCCAGGGAGATCAAGACGCTGGTCGACGATTCGATACGCACGGTGAGCGAAGGCTCGGCACTGGTGGAGCAGGCCGGCGCCACGATGGAAGAGATCGTCCGCAGCGTCGGCCGCGTGACCGACATCATGGCCGAGATCATGGCGGCCAGCCAGGAACAGGTCACCGGCATCGAACAGGTGAACCAGGCGATCATCCAGATGGACCATGCCACCCAGCAGAACGCCGCCCTGGTCGAGCAGGCCTCGGCCGCGGCCCAGGCGCTGCGCGAGGAGGCCGACAGCCTGGCGCAGGCGGTCGGCACGTTCCGCCTGCGTGCCCCGGGCATCAAGGCCGCGGCCGCAGCCGGCCACGCCGGCGTGGACAGATCGCCGGTCCAGTTGCTGGCGCAGGCCTGAGCGGCCGTCCATACCTTCAGGCGAGCGCCTCCTTGGCAGCTTCTTCCGGGCTCAAGCCATCGTAGAACTGGTCGGTGAACCATTCGACCTGTTCTTCGATATGGTCCTGGGCCTGCCTGACGGTGGCGCCGCCGGCGACCAGGAATTTCTCCACCTCGGTGAGCCACTGGATGAATGCCAGGGTTTCTTCGTCCAGTTCTTCCTTCTTTGCCATGTCGCTTTCCGCTCCTGCGTTGCCGGCCGGTCGGTGCGACCGGCTTTCCAGGGCATTCTACTTCAGCGAAGCCTGATACCGATTCGGATATCGGCTTGCGATAAAAAGTTATTAGTCCCTGGATGAGGTATTGACGCAAAATGTTAGCGCAATCATTGCGGTACTCCAGAAGGGGACGAGATGCGAACAGAGAAGTCCGGGAAGTTTGGCCGCGCAGGGCTTGCGCTGGTCCTGGCAGCGGCGCTACCCGCCCTGGTCCAGGCCGCCGACGTGCGTGCGGACGCGGATGCGCGTGCCCGGGCACTGGTGGCGCGCATGACGATGGACGAAAAAATCGGCCAGCTGCTCAACGTGGCGCCGGCCCTGCCGCGCCTGGGTATTCCAGCCTATAACTGGTGGACCGAGTCCCTGCATGGAGCGATCGGACCGGTGCCGACCACGAACTTTCCGCAACCCATCGGGCTGGCGGCCAGCTTCGATGCGCCGCTCGTGCACCAGGTGGCCGCCGCGATCGGTGTCGAGGTGCGCGCGCTGCATACCCTGGGGCGTCAGACCGGGCACCTGGGACGCATCGGCACCGGGCTCAACACGTGGTCGCCGAACATCAATCTGTTCCGCGATCCGCGCTGGGGACGCGGCCAGGAAACCTATGGCGAAGATCCCCACCTGACGGCGGCGCTGGGCGTCGCCTACATCCAGGGCATGCAGGGACCGGATCCGGACCTGCCGCAGGTGGTCGCCACGCCCAAGCACTTCGCAGTGCACAGCGGCCCCGAATCGACGCGCCATTCGGCGGACGTCCACGTATCGCCGCACGATCTCGAAGACAGCTACCTGCCGGCCTTTCGCGCCGCCATCGTCGATGCCCGGGCCGGATCGATCATGTGCGCCTACAACCGCGTCAACGGCCAGCCCGCCTGCGGCAGCGAACGCCTGATGAAGGACGTCCTGCGCGGCGCCTGGGGCTTCAAGGGGTATGTCGTGTCCGACTGCGATGCCGTGACCGACATCTCGGAGCACCACAAGTACGCGCCCGATCCCGCCGCCGCGGTCGCCGTGGCCCTGAAGGCCGGGACCGACAACGAATGCAGCACCAGGACCCTGGGCGAGCCCCAGGACCTGGGCGCACGTTACCGGGAAGCCTGGCAGCGCGGCCTGATCGGCGTGGACGACATCGACCGGGCGCTGGTGCGGCTGTTCTCGGCGCGCTATCGCAACGGCGACCTGGCCGGACTGCCCGGGCGCGAAGGCAAGGCCGTTCCGGTCAGCGCGATCAACACCGCGGCGCACCAGGCGCTGGCGCTGCAGGCTGCGACCAACAGCCTGGTGCTGCTGAAGAACGATGGCGTGCTGCCGCTCAAGCCGGGCCTGAAACTGGCGGTGATCGGCCCCCTGGCCGACGCGACCCGTGTCCTGCGCGGCAACTATTCGTCGACGATCTCGGCGCCCCCGGTGTCGGTCATCGACGGCCTGCGCCGCGTGCTGCCGCAGGCGCGACTCAAGCTGGTGCACGGCGCGGCGTCGATCACCGATGGCGACCTGGTTCCCGGCTCGGCCTCGCGTACGCCGGACGGCAAGCCCGGCCTGCGCGCCGAGTACTTCAACCGGACTGATGGCAAGTTCGACAGCAAGCCGGTCGTCACGCGCATCGAGGAGGGCCTGCACTCGCATGCGGTGGCCCTGAAAGAGGTCACCGATCACAACCGGGTGGTCTGGACCGGTTATCTGGTGGCGCCGGAAACCGGCAGCTACCGCCTCGGCGTGAGCGGCGTGCGGGGCGAGCTGACAGTCGGCGGCAAGCCTGCCATCCAGGCCGCCGCCTATTCGGCATGGGGCGAGCCGTTGACGCTCGGCGAGGTCCGGCTCGAGAAGGGCCAGCGCTACCCCTTGCGCTTCCATGCCGAGACCGGTTCCACCGGCGTGCCCGGTCTGTACTGGAAACGCATCTCGAGCGATCCCGACGCCGACTTCGAGGCCGGCACCGCGGATGCCGACGTGATCGTCGCCGTGGTTGGCCTGACGGCCGACCTGGAAGGCGAGGAGATGGCGGTGCAGGTCGAGGGCTTTTCGGGTGGCGACAAGACCTCGCTCGACCTGCCCGTCGACCAGCGCCGGCTGCTCGAACGCGCCAAGGCCCTGGGCAAGCCCCTGGTCGTGGTCCTGATGAACGGCAGCGCGATCGACCTGTCGTGGGCGAAGGAGCATGCCGCGGCCATCCTGGAGGCCTGGTACCTGGGGCAGTCCGGCGGCCTGGCGGTCGCCAAGGTGCTGGCGGGGCAATCCGACCCGGGCGGACGCCTGCCCCTGACTTTCTACCGCGGCCTGGCCGACCTGCCGCCTTTCGACGACTACGCGATGAAGGGCCGCACCTACCGTTACTACGCGGGCACGCCCGTGTATCCCTTCGGCGCCGGCCTGAGCTACACGACGTTCCGCTACGCCCCGCTGCAGCTCGAGCCGGTCGACGGCGCGCTTGAAAGCGGCGTGGTGGTCAGCACCGAGATCGCCAACACGGGCACGAGCGATGGCGACGAGATCGCCCAGCTGTACCTGACGCCGCCAGGCTTCGAGGGCGCGCCGCGCCTCGCCTTGCGCGGCTTCCAGCGCGTGTCCCTGAAGGCGGGCGAACGCCGCCGGATCAGCTTCCGCCTGTCGCCGCGCGACCTGAGCTTCGTCACGCGCGACGGCGTCAGGCAGCTAATGCCCGGCCAGCATCGGCTGAGCGTCGGTTCGGGACAGCCGGGGACTGGCGTGGCGGGGCAGGAATCCATGTTCACGCTGAACCGGGCCGCCGTTCTGGCGCAATGACCACTTGGAGAGGAGAAAACAGATGATGAGGACAATCCGCATGGGCCTGGCTGCCGGGGTAGCCGGCCTGGTGTGCGCCCTGGCCGCGCCGGCGCTGGCGCAGGACGACAGGATGACGCCGATCGCGATCCCGGCCCAGCCGGACGCGATCGTGCTGGGCACCGGCGAGCTGCCGGGCGCGGCCACCAAGGAAAGCTGGCACAGCCAGTACGGCAGCGTGTTCGCCCGCAACGTGACGCTGGCCACGCTGACGCCCTTCCTGCCGGATCCGGCCAAGGCGACCGGCGCCGCGGTGATCGTCGCGCCGGGCGGCGGCTTTCGCACGCTGTCGATGAACAACGAGGGCTGGGACGTGGCCCGCGCGCTTGCCGACAGGGGCGTGGCGGCCTTCGTGCTGAAGTACCGCCTGAACTAGACGCCGCAGGACATGGGCGACTTCGCGCGCTCGATGGCGCAGATGTTCTCGGCGGGCGCACAGGCGGCGCGGCGCGCTTCGCAACAGGATCCGGCCGTGACCCTGGCGCCGCAGATCGCCGACGCGCGCGCCGCCTTTGCGCTGGTGCGCTCGCGCGCGAAAGAGTGGCGGGTGGACCCCGAGCGCATCGGCATGGTCGGCTTCTCCGCCGGCGCGATGCTGACCATGGCGACCGCGCTGCATGGGCAGGACGCCAAACCCGCCTTCATCGGGAACGTCTACGGTCCACTCGCGCCGATGAAGGCGCCGCCTGACGCGCCGCCGCTGTTCATCGCCCTCGCCGCGGACGATCCCCTGTTCGGCAATGCCGGCTATGGCCTGGTCGACAGCTGGCGCGCCGCCAGGCGGCCGGTGGAATTCCACCTCTACGAGCAGGGCGGGCATGGTTTCGGCATGTACCGGAAGAGCACCACCAGCACCGGCTGGTTCGACGGCTTCGCGCGCTGGCTGGACATGCGCGGCTACCTGAAGCCGAAGAAGGGCGCCTGAGCTCTCACCACTTGCAGCCGTGGTCTTTCTTGTCCATGGCCAGGAGCAGCGGCGCCAGCAATCCACCGGGGATGCCGTCCTTGCAGTTGCGGCGCTTGGCCTTGCCGATGGCCTTGCCGAGCGGCGATTCCGTTTCCAGGGGCGGATCGGGGAATTGCGCGTTCGCCTGTCCTTCACGGCCCAGTTTGGTTTGACCTGCCAGTTGCCGTGCTGTCTGCCTGGCGGAATTCATATTGAACCGGGGCGCGTCACCTGGCACGGGTGCCGGCTCCTCTGCCTGCTGCACCGTGAAGGCATCGGGCGCTTCTTCCCGTTGCGGCGATGCCGGGACGGCAATCACGGGCGCCGGCGTGGTCTTGCGTGTGCCGCGACGGGCGGCCGCGCCGCTACGCTGCGGCGCGGCCGCCTGGACGCGGGGCGGCTCGGGCGGCGGCGCCGGCGCTATGATCCGCACCGTCATGGATGCGGGCGCTTCCAACTCGACAGGGGGTAGGCCCGGCCCGGAGTTACGATAGGCAAGCAGCAAGAGGATGTGCACGGCCATGGAGACGCCGACGCCGACAAGAACGCCCTTGTTCCCCTGCATCATGTCTGCATCGTCGCGGAAAGCTGCTGTCAAACTCATCATGTTCCTGGCCAAATTGTTGTCGCAGAATACGACAGCTCTCCTTAATTTGGCCTGAAACCTTGACCGGATGTGCCTGAGACGGTATGATTCTTCTTCTCGGAGTGTAGCGCAGCCCGGTAGCGCATCTGGTTTGGGACCAGAGGGTCCAAGGTTCGAATCCTTGTACTCCGACCAGCATAAAGGAAAAGGCCGACAGTGAAAGCTGTCGGCCTTTTTCGTTTTGGCAGGGGTGTTGACTGGTGGCCGGTGTTGCCGGCCATCCAGCAGATCATGCGGCGCGTTTTGCGGCGATGGCATTGCCCGCCCGGCTTGCCCCCTTGCGCCCCAGCTGTTGCGAAATGAACTGCCCCGCATCGACCACCTGGTCGAGATCGATCCCGGTCTCGATCCCCAGCCCGTTCATCAGGTAGAGCACGTCTTCGGTGGCGACGTTGCCGGTCGCGCCCTTCGCATACGGGCAGCCGCCCAGTCCCGACACCGACGAATGGAAGATGGCCACGCCGACTTCCAGCGCCGCGTAGATGTTGGCCAGCGCCTGTCCGTAGGTATCGTGGAAGTGGCCCGACAGACGTTCCAGCGGAAATTCCTGCGCCGCGCGCAGCATCACGGCCTGGGTCTTGCGCGCGGTCGCCACGCCGATGGTGTCGGCGATGTCGATTTCATCCGCGCCGAGGTCGCGCATGCGGCGCACCACGTCGGCCACGGCGTCCAGCGGCACCTCGCCCTGGTAGGGGCAACCGAAGGCCGTGCTGATCGACGCGCGCAGGCGCAGCCCGTTGGCCTTGGCAGCCCTGGCCACCGGCTCGAAACGTGCGATCGACTCGGCGATCGAGCAGTTGATGTTTTTCTGCGAAAAAGCTTCCGAGGCCGAGCCGAAGATCACCACTTCATCGGCTTTCGCGGCCAGTGCGGCTTCGAAACCCTGCATGTTCGGCGTCAGCGCCGAGTAGATCGTGCCGGGCAGGCGCTCGATGCCGGCCATCACCTCGCTACTGGTGGCCATCTGCGGCACCCACTTGGGCGAGACGAAGGACGCCGCCTCGACGTTGGGAAAGCCCGCGCGCGCGAGGCGGTTCACCAGTTCGATTTTTACCTCGGCGGACAGCGCTTCCTTCTCGTTCTGCAGGCCGTCGCGCGGCCCCACTTCGACAATTTTTACTTTCCTCGGCAGGCTGGCTTGCTGGTTCATTCTTTCAGTATCCTAGATCGCGGTCGACGATATCGTCGACGGGTTGGCCGCTCTCCAGCTTCGCGATCTTGTCGGCGATCTGAAGCACGGCGTCATGGCGCACGGTGAGCGCCGAGATGTGCGGGGTGATGCTGATGCGCGGCTCGTTCCAGAACGGGTGCGGCGCCGGCAGCGGCTCGTGGCGGAACACGTCGAGCGTGGCGCCGGCGATGTGGCCGGAACGGATCAGGGTCATCAGGTCGGGCTCGGCCAGGATGGCGCCGCGCGAGACGTTGATGAGAAAGGCGCCCGGCTGCAGCTTGCCCAGCCGGTGGCGGTCGAGCAGGTTGGCCGTCTCGGGCGTGAGCGGCAGCATGCAGACCAGCACGCGGGTAGCGCGCAGGAAAGGCTCCAGCCCTTCCTCGCCGTGGAAGCACTCTACTCCGGGGATGTCCTTGGGCGTGCGGCTCCAGCCGCGTACCGGGAAGCCGAACAGGCGCATCGCCTCGACCACCGGCAGCCCCAGCCTGCCCAGTCCCATGATCCCGACCGCGAATTCTTCCTTGGGCGTGAGCGGCAGCGGATCCCAGACGCCGTGGCGCGCCTGCTGTTCGTAGTCGTCGAAGTGGCGGTAGTAGCGCAGCACCGCATGCGACACGTATTCCGCCATCTGCACGCCCATGCCGGCGTCGCCCAGGCGCACGATCGGCACCGGCGGCAGCGCGTTGCCCAGCTTGAGCAGGGCGTCGACGCCGGCGCCCATCAGGAAGATCGCGCGCACGTGCGCGAGCTGGTCCAGCAGGCCCGGCGTGGGGCTCCATACCACCGCGTAGTCGCAGGGCGGCAGGGCGGCGCCTTCTTTCCATGCGACGGTCTCCACCTGCGGCATGAGGGCGGCGAATTCGCGCACCCATGGCTCGATCACGCCGTCTCCACGGAACAGGAGTATGCGCATGGTCTCCCCCTCTCTTTTTATGGTTTTGTGGTCCTTTATGCCGCCTTGAACGCCAGCAGCGGCGCGCCATCCGCCACCTGGTCGCCGACCTGGTACAGCACTTCTTCCACCAGGCCGTCGCTCGGCGCGGAAATCGTGTGCTCCATTTTCATTGCTTCCATGATGACCAGCGGCTCGCCCTTCTTGACTTCCTGGCCGGACGAGGCCAGCACCGCCACCACTTTACCCGGCATCGGCGCGGTCAGGCGCCCGCCCGCGGCCTCGAGCTCGCCGGCATGCGCCATCGGGTCATTGTACGACAGGGTGTAATGACGGCCGCCCGTGAACACGTGGAACAGATCGCCGTCGCGGCGCACGCTGCCGTGCAACGAGGTTTCGCCCAGGCGGATGCTCAGCTCGGCGCCTTCGTGGCGCAGCAGCGCCAGCGGCTGGCGTTCGCCGCCCGCGTCGATTTCCCAGCCGTGGGCGCCGTAGGTCAAACCGACCTGGTAGCCTTGCTCGCCGCTGAACTCATCGGCAAAGGAGAGCACGCGGCGGTAGGCGCTGTTCATGCGCCAGCCGCGTGCCTGCGCCCACGGATCGGCCGGGTTGGCCGATCCGCGCACGGTTTCGCCGCTGCTCAGCGCCAGCGCGGCCAGGGCCAGGGCGCCCAGCGGCGCGGCGCCAGGGGCCGGGAACAGCGCGGCGCCGTGGCGGTCGATCAGGCCGGTGTCCAGATCGGCCGTCGAGAAGGCTTCGCCCTCGACCAGGCGTTTCAGGAAGGCGATGTTGGTGGCCAGGCCGACGATCTGGAATTCCGCCAGCGCCTGCGACAGGCGCGCCAGGGCCTGGATGCGGTCCGCGCCCCAGACGATCAGCTTGGCGATCATCGGGTCGTAGAAGGGCGAGATCGCATCGCCTTCGCGCACGCCCGAGTCGACGCGCACCGCGGCCGGGCCGTTGCCGTCCGCGCCGAGCTGGAATTCGACCGCTTGCGGGGTGTCCATGTGGCGCAGCGTGCCGATCGACGGCAGGAAGCCCTTCTCCGGGTTCTCGGCGTAGATGCGCGCCTCGATCGCATGGCCGTGGATCGCCAGCTCGTGCTGCTTCTTCGGCAGCGGCTGGCCGCTTGCCACGCGCAGCTGCCACTCGACCAGGTCGGTGCCGGTGATCATCTCGGTGACCGGGTGCTCCACCTGCAGGCGGGTGTTCATTTCCATGAAGTAGAAGGAGCCGTCCTGGTTGGCGATGAATTCCACCGTGCCGGCGCCCACGTAGCCGACCGCGCGCGTGGCATTCACGGCCGCTTCGCCCATGGCGGCGCGGCGGTCCTGGGTCATGCCGGGCGCCGGCGCTTCTTCCAGCACCTTCTGGTGGCGGCGCTGCACCGAGCAGTCGCGCTCGTGCAGGTAGACGCAGTTGCCATGGGTATCGGCGAACACCTGGATCTCGATGTGGCGCGGGCGGATCAGGTATTTCTCGACCAGCACCTTGTCGTCGCCGAAGGAGCTGATCGCTTCGCGCTTGCACGAAGCCAGCGCGGCTTCGAAGTCTTCCGAGCGCTCGACCACGCGCATGCCCTTGCCGCCGCCGCCGGCGCTGGCCTTGAGCAGCACCGGATAGCCGATGCGGTCGGCCTGCTCCCGCAGGAAAGCCGGCTCCTGGTTGTCGCCGTGGTAGCCCGGCACCAGCGGCACGCGGGCAGCCTCCATCAGCTGCTTGGCAGCCGACTTGGAGCCCATCGCGCGCATCGAGGAACCCGGCGGGCCGATGAACACCAGCCCGGCGGCCTGCACGCTTTCCGCGAACTCCGCGTTCTCGGACAGGAAGCCGTAACCCGGGTGGATCGCCTGGGCGCCAGTCGCCTTGGCCACCTCGATGATCTTCTGGCCGCGCAGGTAGCTGTCCTTGACGGCTGCCGCGCCGATCAGGACCGCCTCATCGCAGACCGCCACGTGCTTCGAGCCCGCATCGGCTTCCGAGTAGACGGCGACGGTGCGGATACCCATACGGCGCGCGGTGGCGGCGACACGGCAGGCGATTTCGCCACGGTTGGCGATGAGGATTTTGGTGAACATGCGTTTGTCTTTCGCTTCTGGTTGTTCGAATTGGTTGCTTGCGGCCGTGTCTCCCCGGCCGCAGCGCAGTGTCGTACGATTAGCAGCCGCAGGCAGCCTTCGGCGCCGAATCCAGCGTCGCGGCGCGCGTCTTGAGGCCCAGCTTCCCGAGCAGCACGCGGTCGTCGTCCGCTTCCGGATTGCCGGTAGTGAGCAGCTTGTCGCCGTAGAAGATCGAGTTGGCGCCGGCCATGAAGCACATCGCCTGCACCGCCTCGCCCAGCTCGCGGCGGCCGGCGGACAGGCGCACGCGCGCCTGCGGCATGGTGATGCGCGCCACCGCGATGGTGCGCACGAACTCGATCGGGTCGAGCTTCTCGATGCCGTGCAGCGGCGTGCCTTCCACCTGCACCAGGTGGTTGACCGGCACCGACTCCGGATACGGGTTCAGGTTGGCCAGCTGGGCGATCAGGCCGGCGCGCTGCGCGCGCGTCTCGCCCATGCCCACGATGCCGCCGCAGCAGACCTTCAGGCCGGCGTTGCGCACGCGGCCCAGGGTGTCCAGGCGGTCCTGGTACTCGCGGGTGGAGATCACGTTGTCGTAGAAGTCAGGCGCGGTGTCGATGTTGTGGTTGTAGTAGTCCAGGCCCGCTTTTTTCAGCTGTTCGGCTTGTCCCTCTTCGAGCATGCCGAGGGTGGCGCAGGTTTCCATGCCGAGCGCCTTCACTTCGCGCACCATGGTTTCGACCTTTTCCATGTCGCGCTCCTTCGGGCTGCGCCAGGCGGCGCCCATGCAGAAGCGGGTGGCGCCATTGGCCTTGGCTTCGCGGGCAGCGTCCAGCACGGTGTCGAGGTCGAGGATCTTCTTGGCTTCCACGCCGGTGTCGTAGCGCGCGGCCTGCGGGCAGTAGCCGCAGTCTTCTTCGCAGCCGCCGGTCTTGATCGACAGCAGGGTGGCCAGTTCGACGTCGCCGTCCGGGAAGTTGGCGCGGTGCGCCTGCTGTGCGCGGAACATCAGCTCATTGAAGGGCAGCTCGAACAGGGCCAGCACGTCGGCCAGCGGCCAGGTGGCGTTGTCCGCCTGCTTGATGGCGACAGGGCGATGCAGGGCGACGGTGTTAGTTTGGGACATCTCGATTTTCCTTAAGTCTGGACGCGCGGAGAATGCCAGCCCGGCAGTCCCGCGAGGTCGATGTATTCTGCGGCGGCTTGCGCCGTCGGGTCTTGCAGGCGGGGCACATGGCCCAGCAGTGGCGCCGGAATGCGTTGTTCCAGCGCCTTGATGTTGTCGAGTTCGAAGGGCATGTCCGGGTCGACCGTGTTGGCGACCCAGCCGGCCAGCACCAGGCCGCGCGATACGATGGCCTCCACGGTGAGCAAGGCGTGGCTGATGCAGCCCAGGCGCATGCCCACCACCAGAATCACCGGCAGGTTGAGCTGCGCGGCCAGGTCGGCGCTGTCGAAATCGTCGTTGAAGGGCACGCGGAAACCGCCGACGCCTTCGACCACGACGGCGTCCGAGGCCGCGTGGATCTCGGTATAGGCGGCCAGGATCGGCACCGGCTCGATGGTCACGCCTTCGAGCGCGGCGGCGATGTGCGGCGCGGCCGGCTCCTTCAGCATGAAGGGCGTGGTGATGCTGCCTGGCAGGTGCACATTGCCGGCTGCGCGCAGCATGTCGGCGTCCTCGTTGTGCAGTTCGCCGTCACGCATCTCGGCGCCGGCCGCGACCGGCTTCATGCCGCAGGCGCGGCGGCCGCTGGAGGCCAGCTTGTGCAGGATCGCGGCGGAGACCAGGGTCTTGCCGATCTCGGTATCGGTGCCGGTGACGAAGCAGCAGAAGCGCGAGGGCACGCCCTCGACGGGCAGCGCTTCCGGCTGCGGATCGGCCGGCGCTTCGGTGGCGGCCGGGGCTCCGGCGCTTCCCGGCACCGTGAGCACGGGCGTCAGCGCGAGCGGCCGGTCTGGTTCGTTCAGGTTCTTCATGCGGTGGCCCTTTCCAGTTCGTTCAGTGCGTGCGCCAGCCTTGCCACGTCCTCGTGGCTGTGCGCGGCCGACAAGGTCACGCGCAGGCGCGCCGTGCCCGGCGCCACGGTCGGCGGACGGATCGCCGGCACCCACAAGCCCTGTTCGTGCAGGCCGGCGGCCACGCGCAGCGCGTCCTCGTTGCTGCCGATGAGGATAGGCTGGATCGCGGTATGGGACGGCGCCGGCTGCCAGCGTTGCAAGCGCAGCGCATCGCGCAGGTGGTCCACCAGCGCGGCCAGGTGGGCGCGGCGCTGCACGCCTTCGGTGCCGCCGATGATATCAAGGCTGGCCTGCAGCGCATGCGCCAGTGCCGGCGGCGCGGCCGTGGTGTAGATGTAGGGGCGGGCGCGCTGCACCAGCAGCTCGATCACGCTGGCATGCGCCGCAACGAAGGCGCCGCCCACGCCGGCCGCCTTGCCCAGCGTGCCGATGTAGACCAGGTTCGGGGAACGCAATGCGAAGTGTTCGAGCGCGCCGCGGCCGCTTTGTCCGAGCACGCCGAAGCCATGGGCATCGTCGACCACCAGCCAGGCGCCGACGCGTTCGCACAGCGCCAGCAGCGCGGGCAGCGGCGCCAGGTTGCCGTCCATGCTGAAGACGCTGTCGGTGACGACGATCTTGGTTGCGGCCGTGCTGGCGCCCAGTTGCTGCTCCAGGGTGGCGACGTCGCCGTGCGGATAGACGCTGACGCCGGCTTTGGCCAGGCGGGCGCCGTCGATCAGCGAGGCGTGGTTCAGCGCTTCCGAGAAGATCTGCGCATCGGCATCGGCGCCCAGCGCGGTGAGCACCGCCAGGTTGGCCATGTAGCCGGTGCACAGGTAGAGCGCGCGCGCCTGCTCGATGTAAGGCGCCATCCACTCGCCGAAGCGCTCTTCCAGCAGCGCGTGCGCGCGGCTGTGGCCACTGACGAGGTGCGACGCGCCGCTGCCGGCGCCGTACAGGCCGGCGCCTTCGCGCAGCGCCGCGACGACGGCCAGATGTGCCGCCAGACCCAGGTAGTCGTTGCTGCAGAAAGCCAGCAGCTCGCGGCCGTCGACCACCTGGCGCGGGCTGCTGGCGCCGTCGGTGACGCGGCGGCGGCGCGTCAGGCTTTGCGCGGACAGCTGCGCGAGTTTCTTGTCGATGCCGGCGATCAGATCCATGGTCAACCCGCGATCACCGATTCGAAGACTTTCTGCGTGCGCGCGGCCAGGCCGGCGACGTCCTCGTCGTTCAGCACGTAGGGCGGCATCAGGTAGACCGTGCGGCCGATCGGGCGCAGCAGCAGTTCGTTCTCCACCGCCGTGGTGAAGAAGCGGCGCGCGAAGCTCGAGGCGCGCGCAGGATCCGGCTCCACCGCATCGAAGGCGAAGATCATGCCGCGCTGACGGAAGTGGCGCACGCGCTCGTGCTCGGCCAGCGGGGCCAGGGCGATGGTCAGCTTGGTGGCCAGCTCGCGGTTGCGGTTCAGGACGTCGTCGTCTTCGAAGATCTCGAGCGTGGCCAGGGCCGCACGGCAGGCCAGCGGGTTGCCGGTGTAGGAGTGCGAGTGCAGGAAGCCGCGCCTGATGTCTTCGCTGTAGAAGGCCTGGTAGATGGCGTCGCTGGTCAGCACCAGCGAGAGCGGCAGGTAGCCGCCGCTGATGCCCTTGGACAGGCACAGGAAGTCCGGCCAGATGGCCGCCTGCTCGCAGGCGAAGAAGGTGCCGGTGCGCCCGCAGCCGACCGCGATCTCGTCGGCGATCAGGTGCACGTGATGCTGGTCGCACAGCTCGCGCAGCAGTTCCAGGTAGAGCGGGTCGTACATCGCCATGCCGGTCGCGCACTGCACCAACGGCTCGACGATGATGGCGGCGATCTTGTCGCCGCGCTCCTCGAACAGGGTGCGCACGTCGGCGATCGCGCGCCGGGCGACGTCCTGGGCGGATTCACCTTCGGTGGCGTTGCGCGCATCCGGCGCCGGCACCACGTGCGAGGCGCGCAGCAGCGGGCCGTAGGCATCCTTGAACAGCGGCACGTCGGTGACGGCCAGCGCCCCGATGGTCTCGCCATGGTAGCTGCCCTGCAGGCAGACGAATTCCTGCTTGTCCGAATAGCCGGCATTGCGCCAGGCGTGGAAGCTCATCTTCATCGCGATCTCGACCGCCGAGGCGCCGTCGGAGGCATAGAAGGCGTGGCCGAGGTTGTGGGCGGTGAGGGCGGCCAGCTTTTCCGACAGCGCGATCACCGGCTCGTGGGTGAAGCCGGCCAGCATCGCGTGTTCCAGCTTGTCGAGCTGGTCCTTCAGCGCCGCGTTGATGCGCGGGTTGGCGTGGCCGAACAGGTTGACCCACCAGGAGCTGATGCCGTCCAGGTAGCGGCGGCCTTCATGGTCGTAGAGCCACGGCCCCTTGCCATGGCTGACCGCGATCAGCGGCACCTCTTCGTGGTGCTGCATCTGGGTGCAGGGGTGCCACACGCTGCGCAGGCTGCGTGCGATCCAGTCGGAAGAGGTTTGCTGCTTCACAATCGATCCAATATCCAATACGTAAAACTCAGTTCAGCCAGGTCGGCTTGCGCTTCTCGAGGAAGGAAGCCACGCCTTCGCGGCCTTCCGTCGACGCGCGGATTTCCGCGATGCGGTTGGCGGTGTCCGCCAGCAGCGCGTCGTCGACCGCTTGGCCCACGACTTCGCGCACCAGGCGTTTCGCTTCGCGCACGGCGTGCGGGCTGTTCGACACCAGGGACTTCACGATGCCTGCCACGGCGGCGTCCAGCGCGTCCGGCGCCACGACCTCGTGGGCGAAGCCGATGCGGCGCGCTTCAAGCGCATCGAAGCGCTCGGCAGTCAGGAAGTAGCGGCGCGAAGCCTGCTCGCCCATGGCCTTGATGACGTAGGGCGAAATGGTAGCCGGAATCAGGCCCAGCTTCACTTCGGACAGGCAGAAGTGCGCCACCTCGCTGGCGACCACGATGTCGCAGGCCGCGACCAGGCCCATGCCGCCGGCGTAGCAGTCGCCCTGCACCTTGGCGACGGTCGGCTTCGGGCACAGGTAGATGGTGCGCAGCATGTCGGCCAGGCGCGCGGCGTCCTGCTGGTTCTCGCTGTGCGAGTAGCCGGCCATCTTCTTCATCCAGTTCAGGTCGGCGCCGGCGCAGAAGGCCGGACCGTTCGCGGCCAGCACGATGGCGCGCACCTGCTCGTTGCGGCCGAGTTCGTCGAAGGCCAGCGCCAGTTCGGCGATGGCGTGCTCGTTGAAGGCGTTGCGCAGGTCCGGGCGGTTCAGGGTGACGGCGGCCACCTTGTCGTCGATGGAGACGGTGAGGGTCTGGTATTCCATGTCAAGCTCCCTTTACATCCGGAATACGCCGAACTTCGTTTCCTCGATCGGCGCATTGAGCGCGGCCGAGAGGCCCAGGCCCAGCACGGTACGGGTGTCGGCCGGGTCGATGACGCCGTCGTCCCACAGGCGCGCCGAGGCGTAGTAGGGGTGGCCCTGGTGCTCGTACTGCTCCTTGATCGGCTGCTTGAAGGCCGCTTCTTCCTCGCTCGACCACTGGCCGCCCTTGCCCTCGATGCCGTCGCGCTTGACCGTGGCCAGCACCGATGCCGCCTGGTCGCCGCCCATCACCGAGATGCGCGCGTTCGGCCACATCCACAGGAAGCGCGGCGAGAAGGCGCGGCCGCACATGCCGTAGTTGCCGGCGCCAAACGAGCCGCCGATGATCACGGTGAACTTCGGCACCGAGGCGGTGGCGACCGCCGTGACCATCTTGGCGCCGTTGCGGGCGATGCCTTCGTTCTCGTACTTGCGGCCGACCATGAAGCCGGTAATATTTTGCAGGAAGACCAGCGGAATCTTGCGCTGGCAGCACAGCTCGATGAAGTGGGCGCCCTTGAGTGCCGACTCCGAGAACAGGATGCCGTTGTTGGCGATGATGCCGACCTTCATGCCGTAGATGTGGGCGAAGCCGCACACCAGCGTGGTGCCATATCTCGCCTTGAACTCGTCGAATTCGCTGCCGTCGACCACGCGCGCGATGACTTCGCGCACGTCGAAGGGCTTGCGGGTATCCACGGGAATGACGCCATACAGCTCTTCCGGCGCGTATTTCGGCTCGACGCTGTCGCGTAGTGCCCCCTGGACCGGCTTGACGCGGTTCAGGTTCGACACGATGGTGCGGGCCAGCGACAGTGCATGCAGGTCATTCTGGGCCAGGTGGTCGGCCACGCCCGACAGGCGGGTGTGGACGTCGCCGCCGCCCAGGTCTTCGGCGGTGACGACTTCGCCGGTCGCGGCTTTTACCAGGGGAGGGCCGCCCAGGAAGATGGTGCCCTGTTCCTTGACGATGATCGATTCGTCGCTCATGGCCGGCACGTAGGCGCCGCCCGCCGTGCAGGAACCCATCACTACCGCGATCTGCGGGATGCCCTTGGCGGACAGGTTGGCCTGGTTATAGAAGATGCGGCCGAAGTGGTCGCGGTCCGGGAACACGTCGTCCTGGTTCGGCAGGTTGGCGCCGCCCGAGTCGACCAGGTAGATGCAGGGCAGGTGGTTCTGCTCGGCGATCTCCTGGGCGCGCAGGTGTTTTTTCACCGTCATCGGGTAGTAGGTGCCGCCCTTGACGGTGGCGTCGTTGCAGACGATCACGACTTCCTGCCCGGCGACGCGGCCGATGCCAGTGATGATGCCGGCGCTTGGTGCCGCGCCCTCGTACATCTCGTAGGCGGCCAGCTGGGAAAACTCGAGGAAGGGTGTGCCCGGATCCAGCAGCATTTGCACGCGGTCGCGCGGCAGCAGTTTTCCACGCGCGACGTGCTTGGTGCTGGCGGCTTCACCGCCGCCTTGCGCCATCTGCGCGACTTTCGCGCGCAAATCGTCGACGATGGCCTGCATGGCTGCGGCGTTGGCCTTGAAGTCCTCGCCGCGCGGGTTCAGTTTGCTCTCGATCTGGGGCATTGCCGTCCTCTGTCTCTGGGAGGTTCGAATAACCTACTGCGCGTTGCACTGGCGGTCTGCGATGCTCGCTGTACTATGCGTACAGCTGCGCTTCTCAACCACCATTGCTGCCGCTCGCTACGGTTCTTCGATCCTCCCGTATTTATTTTGGGAAACTGCCGTCCAGGTAATACCAGCGCTTTACCCCGGTCTCGAGGTCGGGCTCGCGCAGGAAACGGCTCACTTCGTGCAACCGATGCGCGCGTCCCCCGACCTTGAAGCGGGCGACGAATTCCACGGTATCGCTGTCTGGATCGTCCGGCGAATTTACTTTACGTTGACGTAAACGTAAAGCAGATTTTATCTCAAGCCCGAGCCAGCGGATTGCTTCCTCGTCATCGATGATGGGTTCAGTCGGACGCGTTGTCGGATGCCAGGTAGCCAGCAAGTAAGGCTCGTTTTTGAGCGTATACGCTGTGTAGCGCGAACGCATCAGGGTCTCAGCCGTCGGCGGCAGGGCTTCGCCGGCGATGAACGGGCCGCAACAGGCGCTCAGGGACGGCCCGCCGCAGGGGCAGGCGCCAGGGGTGGTCGTTTTGGACATGGCCGTCATTATCCGCCATTTCGGTATGGCGGATAATTCCGCCATTTCGGTATGGCGGATAATTCCGCCATTTCGGTATGGCGGACACCGGCGGCCCGTATGCGTGGCGAGTCAGCCGCGCAGGGTCAGCCCCTCGAGGGAGAAGGGCGGGGCCTCGCCCTTGATGGCGCCGGCCAGCAAACTGGCGCTGCCGCAGGCGAAGGTGAAGCCGAGTGGGCCGTGGCCCACGTTCAGCCACAGGTTGCCGTAGGGCGTGGCGCCGATGATCGGGGCGCTGCTCGGGGTGGCGGGACGCAGGCCGGCCCAGACCGAGAGCTGCGAATAGTCCGCCGCGCGCGGCATGGTTTCCTTCACCTGTCGCGTCAATCCGTCGACACGCTTCGGATTGTGGCTCAGGTCTTCGCCCACCATGTCGACCATGGCCGCCACGCGCAGCTTGTTGCCGATGCGCGCATACAGCACCTTGCGCTCGAAGTCGGTGACGCTGATTTCCGGCGCCACGTCGTCGGCGCGGATGGGCGCCGTCAGGCTGTAGCCCTTGAGCGGGTAAAGCGGCAGCGAGATCCCGACCGTATCCGACAGGCTACGGCTCTGGATGCCGGCCGCCAGCACGTAGCTGTCGGCCTGGAGGATGCCCTGGCGTGTTTCGATGCCGGTGATGCGGCCTTTGCTTGCCACCAGGCGGCGCGCTTCGGCATGAATAAAACCGTCGAAACGCGGATGCTCGCGCAGGCGCGCGGCCAACGCCTGGCAGAAGGCGTGGCAGTCGGCCACCGCTTCGCCGCTGTTGTAGATGCCGCCGGCCAGCAGCGGCTCGGCCGCCGCCAGGGCCGGTTCGCGCGCGGCGCATTCGCTGGCGGACCAGATTTCGCCGGCGCCCGGCTTGCCGGCCGCCTTCTCGAACACCTCGCGCGAGCGGTAGACCACCAGCTTGCCGGCGTCGCGCCAGTCGAAATCCTCGAGCGGGACGGTGACTTCGAGCTGCTTCATGCCCTGGCGCGACAGCTCGCCCAGTTCGAGCAGCTTGGCCGTGGTCTTGCGGTTGACGTCGGCGCGGCAGTGCGCGAGGAAACTGGCCAGCCAGCGGTACTGGCGCAGGTCGGCCTCAGGCCGGAAGTGCAGCGGCCCGGTGTCCTGGAACATCCATTGCAGGGCCTTCAGCGGCACGCCTTCGTCGGCCAGCGGCGACACGTAGCGGTAGCTGAGCTGGCCGCCGTTGCCGTAGCTGGAGCCGCTGCCGACGCTTGGTGCGCGTTCGAGGAGGCGGACGCGGTAGCCGGCCTCGGCCAGCCACCAGGCCGAGGTCAATCCGACCACGCCGCCGCCGATGACGATGATTTGCTGCATCCTGAACTCTTCTTTTTAGCGTGGGTGTGGAGCTTATGCGCCGGCCGGCGCAGCGGCCAATGAAAGTCGCGTCGGGCGCCATAACCGGCTTATATAGGACTGCTTTGGCATCATGTTGCCGCCCGTTGGCCGACGATGGCGTGGCGGTACAGCGCGCTGAGGATGCGTTCCTCGAAACGCGCCCGGGCCGAATAACGCCCTTTCTGCAGTGCCGGATCGGCCGAGCTGCCCCCGCTCAGCATGACCAGGCCGTTGCCGCGGGCCAGGTCGGCCGCGAAGACCGAAATCAGCCCATACGCGTCGCCCGAATGGCCGACCGCGTCGAAACCGCCGCCTTCGACCAGGCCGGTGCCGGGTCGGTCCGGGAAATGGGCGTTGCCCAGGCCCCAGGCCGGGAAGAAGCCATTCAGCGAATCGCCGTTGCCGCCCTTGTCGTCGATGGTCCACTGGCGCGCGAACATGCGCTCGAGCGTGGCGCGCTGGAACAGGCGCGCGTTGCCGTGCACGCCGCCGTTCATCAGCATCCGCATGACCACGCCCATGTCGCGCGCCGAGATGCGCAGGCCGCCGGTCGGGCTGAAGGGCGTGGCGTTGGCGCCGGGGACGTAGCTGGCGATGCCGGCGGGAGGCGCCGGCGGCCTGGCCGCATAATCGTCGACCTGGGCAATCCAGGGGCCGTCCGCGTTCCAGACTTCGGTGTCGACGGTGCGCTTGCGGTACAGCGTCGCCAGGTTCTCGAGCGCCGCCGGCGGCAGGGCCGCCGGGTTGTAGCCCGCCACAATGCCGAGCGGCTGCAGCAGCAGGCGTTGCATCAGCAGGTCGAAGCGCTCGCCCGTCACGCGTTCCATCGCGGTGCCGATCACACCCCAGCCGAGGTTACAGTAGGTGAAGTACTCGCCCGGGCCGGCCTGGGAAGACCACATCTTGCCTTCGCCATGCAGGGGAGCGCCCGGCACCAGCACGTCTTTCAGCGCGGTGCTGAGCGGCCAGGAATAGCCGCCTTCGTCGCGCAGCGAGGAAGTGTGGGTGAGCAGGCTGCGCAGGGTGATGACGCGTTGCGGGAAATGCGGGTTGCGCAGGCTGAAGCCCAGGTAGCCCGACACGTCGGCCTCGAGGTCGATGCGGCCGGCTTCGCCAAGTCGCATCAGGCCCAGCGTGGTCATCATCTTGGAGATCGAGGCGATCCGGTACAGGGTCGCGGGCGTGGCCGGCTTGTCGGGCAGGCTGCCGTTGCCGATATAGCGGCGTCCGAATGCCTGTTCATACACCGGCTGGCCGGCGCGGATGGCCACCACCGACAGGCTGGCCAGCTGCATCGCCGGATCCGTGACGATGGCCGCCAGTTCGCTGTCGAGCGCCTGGCGGGCGGCAGCGGGGAGGGCCGGCGCGGACGCGGGAGAAGCCGGCGCCGCGAGCAGCGGCTCGACCGCGCCCAGCAGGGCCATGCCCAGCAAGCTACGCCTGCGCTCGTTCATCCCGTCTCCTCTCGACCGTTGTTATTTGTGAACCATGTAAACCTTTGGTTGAGCATACGGAGTGACAGGAAGGATTGCCAAATGAATAGCCGTCAGCTTGGCATAACCGTTTTATATTGGTATCAAGTGGTATGCTCATAAGCCAGGCGAATGCATAGACAATGCTTTTTCATGGGTCCTGGTGTGTCGTCAACGAATGTTGCCATTACACTTTGTTCAAGTTCCCGAACATGCTGCCGATGACGACTAGTACCCCTGCCTTCCAGGTCGACCTGACCGACAACTCGCCGCTGTACATGCAGCTGGCGCGCAAGCTCGCGCAAGACGTGCGCGATGGCCGCTACCAGGCCGACCAGGCCCTGCCTTCCGAACGCACGCTGTCCGAGCAGCTCGACGTCTCGCGCGTCACCGCGCGCAAGGCGATCGACCAGCTGGTCGACCAGGGCCTGGTGGTGCGCCGGCGCGGCTCCGGTAATTACATCGCGCCGCGCATCGAGCAGCCCCTGTCGGACCTGTCGAGCTTTTCCGAGCAGCTCCAGCAGCGCGGCTATACGCCCAGCAGCCACTGGCTGCGCCGCGAGGTCGTGCTGGCCAGCGCCGACGAGCAGCTGTCGCTGGGCCTGTCCCCGGGCACGCGGGTGGCGCGCCTGGAGCGCCTGCGCCTGGCCGACGAGGTGGTGATGGCGTATGAAGTCAGCGTGATCCCGGCCACCGTGCTGCCGCGTCCCGAGAACGTCGGCGGCTCGCTGTATGCCCACCTGGCCAAGACCGGGCACATGCCGGTGCGCGCGCTGCAGCACCTGCGCGCGATGAACGCCTCCGCCGAACTGGCGGCGCGCCTGGACGTGCCGGAAGGCCGCGCGGTCCTGTACATCACCCGTGTCGGCTACCTGGAATCGGGCGAGCCCGTGGAGCTGACGCACTCGTATTGCTTGAGCGACCACTACGACTTCGTCGCCGAACTGCGCCGCCCCGGCGTCTGACCCGGGCACTTGCCGGCCACGCGTGCAGCATAACTTTTCGGCATGATGAAAGGCGCAGCTTTCATGAGCCACCTGCGCTAATTGGTATTACACTGGTTCCATCGACTACTTTGCACCAAGAAGGCACGGCATGCTGAAAACCGAAACCCCGGCCCAGGACCACGCTTCCCTCGACCAGTACCCGACCGTGGAACTGGTCAACGTCCTGGTCGACGACCAGCTCAATGCCGTCAATGCCGTGCGCGCCGCCGCGCCGCGCATCGCCGCCGCCGTCACCGCCGCGCTGCCGCGCGTGGAAGCGGGCGGACGCCTGATCTACGTGGGCGCCGGCACCTCGGGCCGCCTCGGCCTGCTCGACAGCGTCGAACTGTACCCGACCTTCTCCTGGCCGCACGAGCGCGCGGTGGCGCTGCTGGCCGGCGGTCAGGACGCGATGTTCGTCGCCGTCGAAGGGGCCGAGGACGACTTCGAACAGGGCGCGGCCGACCTGAACAAGGTCACCGTTACCGCCAACGACGTGGTGCTCCTGATCGCCGCGTCGGGCTTCACCCCCTACGTGCTGGGCGCCTTGCAGGCCGCGCGCGCGGCCGGCGCGCTGACGATCGGTTTCGCCAACAATGCCGAGGCGCCGGTGGCCAAGGACGCCGAGATCGGCATCACCCTCGACACCGGTTCGGAAATCATCTCCGGCTCCACCCGCCTGAAGGCCGGCACCTCGCAGAAGATCGCGCTGAACACCTTCTCGAGCGCCTTGATGGTCCGTTTACACAAGGTATATGGCAACCTGATGGTAGACTTGAAGGCTACCAACGCCAAGCTGGTGCGACGCGCCATCCGCCTGACCGTGTTCGCCACCGGCGCCGAGGAAGCCGCCGCCCAGGCGGTGCTCGAGCAGTGCGGCTACCACGTCAAGACCGCGGTGGTGGCCCTGATCAAACAAACCAGTGTCGAGCAGGCGCAAGCCCTCCTGGAGGCGGCGCACGGCAGCGTGCGCGAAGCCATCGCGTAACTCTCCGGCGCATACTCCTGTGCGCGCCGCTCCTGCCGACCACGAAAGACCTATGCAGACTTCGCTCGACAAACCTTCGTCCGCCGCCAGCCCGTCGCAGTCCAATCCGTGGTCCTGGATTCCGTCCTTGTACTTCTCGCAGGCCATCCCCTATGTGGTGGTGATGAGCCTGTCCGTCATCATGTACAAGGACATGGGCGTGTCGAACTCCGACATCGCCTTCTATACCAGCCTGCTGTACCTGCCCTGGGTGATCAAGCCCCTGTGGTCGCCGATCGTCGACATGTTCGGCACCAAGCGCCGCTGGACCGTGCTGCTGCAGTTGGGCGTGGCCGCTTCGCTGGTGGCGGTGGGCCTGTCGTTGCACTTGCCGAACTTCTTCATCGCCAGCCTCGCCGTGATGTGGCTGATGGCCTTCAGCTCCGCCACCCATGACATCTCGGCCGACGGCTTCTACATGCTCGGCCTGCGCCAGCAGCAGCAGGCGGCTTTTGTGGGCGTGCGTTCCACCTTCTACCGCCTGGCGACCCTGTCGGTGCAGGGCCCGCTGGTGGTGCTGGCCGGCTACCTGGCGACCCGCCTGGGGAGCGTCAACCAGGCCTGGGCCATCGTGTTCTTCGTGCTCGCCGCCTTCTTCTTCGCGGCCTTCCTGTGGCACGGCTTCATCCTGCCCAGGCCGGACAGCGACCGCAAGGTGGCACGCACCAGCAACCCGCTGCGCGACTTCTTCACCACCTTCGCCCTGTTCTTCCGCAAGCGCGACATCTGGCTGATCCTCGGCTTCATCCTGACCTTCCGCCTGGGCGAAGCCCAGCTCCTGAAGCTGGTGGCGCCGTTCCTGAAAGACCCGCTGGCCGCGGGCGGCCTGGGTCTCACCACCGAGCAGTACGGCATCGCCTACGGCACCATCGGCATCGCCTTCCTGACGCTGGGCGGCCTGGCCGGCGGCTACCTGATCTCGCGCCTGGGCCTGAAGCGCTGCCTGTGGGTGATGGTGTTCGCGATCCACCTGCCGGACCTGGTGTTCGTCTACCTGTCGCAGACCCAGCCGACCAGCTTCGCCGTGGTCTGCACCGCGCTGGCGATCGAGCAGTTCGGCTACGGCTTCGGCTTCACCGCGATGATGCTGTACATGATCATGGTGTGTGAGGGCGAGCACAAGACCGCCCACTACGCGATCTGCACCGGCTTCATGGCCCTGGGCATGATGGTGCCGGGCATGTGGAGCGGCGACCTGCAGGAATACCTCGGCTACAAGCATTTCTTCATCTGGGCCTGCCTGTCGACGATCCCCGCCTTCATCATGGCGGCGCTGGTGAAGATCGACCCGGAATTCGGCAAGAAATGATCCACGGGGCCGCCGGCCCCGTATTCACCGACAATAACAAGGAGACAACGCCGCAATGCGCGACGCACCCGTGCGCCTGACCTCGCTCGACGCCTTCCGTGGCTTCACCATCGCCGCCATGGTGCTCGTGAATAATCCGGGCGACTGGGGCAATCTGCATGCGCAGCTGGCCCACGCCAAATGGCATGGCTGGACCTTCACCGACTGCATCTTCCCGTTCTTCCTGTTCATCGGCGGCGTCGCCATGACGCTGTCGCTCGGACGCCTGGCGGCCGCCGGCGCCGACAGGCCGCGCCTGCTGCTCAAGCTGGCGAAGCGCGCCGCGCTGATCTTCCTGATCGGCTTCCTGCTCAACCTGATTCCGCGCTTCGACTTCGAGACCGTGCGCATCCCGGGCGTCCTGCAGCGCATCGCCCTGTGCACGCTGCTGGCCGCGCCGGTCGTGGTCTACCTGGGCTGGCGCGCGCAGCTGGCCGTGATCACCGGCCTGCTGGCGCTGTACACGGTCCTGATGCTGTGGGTGCCGGTGCCGGGTATCGGCGCCGGCGTGCTGGAGCCCGGCCAGGACTTCGGCGCCTGGGTCGACCGCATGGTCCTGGATGGCCACATGTGGGTGCAATCGAAGACCTGGGATCCGGAAGGACTGCTCAGCACCATTCCCGCCCTGTGCAGCCAGCTGTTCGGCGTGCTCGCCGGCCGGGTGCTGGCGGCGAACCTGCCGCGCGTCGAGCAGACCGTGTGGATGCTGTTCGCCGGCCTGGTCCTGCTGGGCCTGGGGTCGAGCCTGGATGCGGTGCTCATGCCGATCAACAAAAGCCTGTGGACGGTATCCTATTGCCTGTGGATGAGCGGATGGGCGCTGCTGGCCTTCGGCATGTTCTACTGGCTGCTGGATGCCAACCCCTACGCAGTGCTGCGCGAACGCGCCGCCGCATGGGCCAAACCCTTCCTCATCTATGGCATGAACGCGCTGTTCATCTTCGCGTTCTCGGGTTTCGTGGCCAAGATGCTCGGTTTTATCAAGCTGGCGCAGCCGGACGGGAGCCAGCTCTCGCTCGGCCGCATGCTGTACGCGCCGATCAAGGCGCTGCCGCTGGGTGCCGCCAACACCTCGGTGTTATATGCCATCCTCTTCAACGCCTGCATGTTCGCGATCGCGTACGGCATGTGGCGCAAGCGGTGGTTCGTCAAAGTCTGAGAAGAGAACAAAGGAGCGGATTTGAAGCCGGATTTGAAGAAACGTGCGTTCACCCTGGCCGGCATGGCCGGCATGACGGGGGCGCTGACCCTGGGCAGCTTCCTGAGCGCCTGCACCACGCAGCCAACCGTCCCCGGTACCGGCAGCGCCGACAATCCGCCCGCGGCCCCGCGCGAATTCCGCGCCGCCTGGGTCTCCACCGTCGCCAACATCGACTGGCCCAGCAAACCAGGCCTGCCGGCCGCCCAGCAGCAGCGCGAGGCGATCGCCATCCTGGACCGCGCCGTCAGCCTCAACCTGAACGCCATCGTGCTGCAGGTGCGCCCATCGGCCGATGCGATCTATCCGTCGGAGATCGAGCCCTGGACCGAATACCTGACCGGCGCCCAGGGCAAGCCGCCGATGCCGTGGTATGACCCGCTCGCGTTCTGGATCAAGGAAGCGCACGCGCGCGGCCTCGAGCTGCATGCCTGGTTCAACCCCTACCGCGCGCGCCACGACAACGCGCGCTCGCCGGCGGCGCCGAACCACATCACCAATACGATCCCCTCCGTGGTCAAGCGCTACGGGAAGTTCATGTGGATGGACCCGGCCGAGGAAGCGGCATCGAAGCAGACCATGGACGTGATCCTCGACGTGGTGCGCCGCTACGACATCGACGGCGTGCACATCGACGACTATTTCTACCCCTACCCGATCGCGGCACCGGAAGTGGCGGGCAACGCCCAGGCACTGGACGGCAATGGCAAGCCGGCAACGAAGGAACTCGACTTCCCCGACGGCCCGGCCTGGGAACGCTACCTTGCGGGCGGCGGCAAGCTGGATCGCCCGTCGTGGCGGCGCGACAACGTCAACCGCCTGATCGAGGGCATGTACAAGGGCATCCACAAGGAAAAGAGCTGGGTGCGCTTCGGCATCAGCCCCTTCGGCATGGGCCGCCCGGACCGCCGCCCGCCGGGCATTTCCGGCTTCTCGCAGTACGACAAGCTGTACGCGGACGCCGAGCTGTGGCTGGAGAAGGGCTGGCTCGATTATTTCGTGCCCCAGCTGTACTGGCCGATCGCCCAGACCGCCCAGTCCTACCCGGTGCTGCTCGACTACTGGATCTCGCAGAACCCGCAGAACCGCCACATGTGGCCGGGCCTGTTCACCAGCCGCATCGGCGCGGCGGCGCCGACCCTGGCCTACGAGCCGAAAGAAGTGCTGGACCAGATCGCGCTGACCCGCCAGCGTCCGCTGGCGACCGGCCACGTCCACTTCAGCATGGCGGCCCTGACCCAGAACCGCAAGGGCATCAGCGACCAGCTGCGCGCCAGCGCCTACCAGGGCCAGGCGCTGGTCCCGGCCACGCCCTGGCTGGCCAGCGAAGCTCCCGGCACGCCCCAGGTGTCCGCCAAGCGCGGCAAGGATGGCGTGCAACTGCGGCTCAAGGCCGGCAGGGCCAACATGCTGTACGCGATCTGGGCGCGCCATGGCGGCGAGTGGCGCTTCTCGGTGGCGCCGGCCGCGCGCGTCGACTGGACCGTGCCGGACGACGCCAAACTGGGCGGCGCCGACCTGGTGTTCGTGAGCGCGGTGAACCGCCTCGGCAGCGAAGGCGCGCGCGTGCAGGCCTGGCGCAAGCCCGCGTAATATGGAACACTCGCAGCCCATGCTCCCTCACGAACTGCAAGACAAGCTGGGCCTCGGCATCGACGCCGGCGGCACCCAGACCCGCTGGGCCCTCGCGGCGCCGGGCGGGCGCATCGTCGCCGAAGGCACGGCCGGGGGCCTGTCGGCCCTGCAGATGGGCAGCCTCGAAGGGCGCGAGACCGTGCAGGCGACCTTCGGCGCCATCGCCCAGGCGGTGCTGTCGCATGGCCGCCCGGTGGCGGTGCGCGCCGGCGTGACCGGTTTCGGCGGCGACGGCGGCCCCCTGCAGCAATGCCTGGGCGAACTGCTCGGCCTCGACCCGAAGGCTGTCGTGCTGAGCAACGACATCGAAATCGCCTACCTCGCCAGCTTCACGCCGGGCGAGGGCTACCTCGTGTATTCGGGCACCGGCTCGATCGGCGCCTTCATCGATGCGGGCGGGGGCTTCCACCGCGCCGGCGGACGCGGGGTGGTGCTGGACGACGGCGGCGGCGGCTTCTGGATCGCCCGCGAGGCGCTGCGCCACATCTGGCGCCTCGAGGACGAGCGTCCCGGCGCCTGGGAATCCTCGCCGATGGCGCACGCCGTGTTCCAGCACGTGGGCGGTTCGGACTGGTCGTTCTCGCGCCAGTTCATCTATGGCCGCGAGCGCGGCGAAGTCGGCAAGCTGGCGATCGCGGTGGCCGCCACCGCCGAGCGCGACCCGGCCGCCGCCGCCATCCTGCGCGAAGCGGGCCGCGAACTGGCCCGGCTGGCGCAGGCGCTGGTGAACCGTTTCGGCCCGCGCCCGGTGGCGCTGGCCGGCCGCGCCGCCGAGCTGCATCCGGCGATCGTCGAAACCATGCGTGCGGCCCTGCCGCCCGATACCATTCTGAGCCAGACCGGCATGCGCGCCCACTATGCGGCCGCGCGGCTGGCGGCAGGCCCGGCGCAGCGCGCCACTTGAAACCCAGCACACAGGATCCCAGCCCGATGAAACACCTGAACCTTCTTGCCATCCCGATCATTCTTTCCGTGCTGGCAGGCTGCACCACCACCCCGCTCGAGCCGATCGGCCCGAAGATCGACACGACCTACACGGCCAAGGGACAGTCGAGCCGCGCGCGCTTCCTGGTGCTGCACTATACGGTGTCCGACAACCCGACCTCGATCAAGATCCTGACCGAGCAGCAGGTGAGCTCCCACTACCTGGTCACGAACCATGCCCAGCCGATCATCTACCGCCTGGTCGACGAGAACCGCGCCGCCTACCATGCCGGCAACTCGAGCTGGAAGAACTACACGCAGCTGAACAACAGCTCGATCGGCATCGAGATCGTCAATCCCGGCTGGACCGCCACGCCCGACGGCGGCCGCCAGTTCTATCCCTTCCCGCAGTCGCAGATGGATGCGCTGATTCCGCTGCTGAAGGACATCGTCCAGCGCCACGGCATCGCGCCCGAGAACGTGCTGGGCCACAGCGACATCGCGCCGCAGCGCAAGCAGGACCCGGGTCCGCTGTTCCCGTGGGCGCGCCTGGCCCGGGAGGGCCTGGTGCTGTGGCCGGACGCGAACCGCGTCGCCCTGGTGCGCCCGATCTTCGAGGCGACCCTGCCGGACGTGTTCTGGTTCCAGCGCAAGCTGGCTACCCACGGCTTCGCGATCCAGCAGACCGGGATGCTCGACCAGCAGACCCGCACCGTGCTGCAGGCGTTCCAGATGAAATACCGCCCGGCGGACTTCGCCGGCAACCCGGACGCGGAGACCGCGGCCCTGCTCGAGGTGCTGACCACGCCAGCCAATGCGCCGCTGCCGGTGATCCTGCCGCCGCCGGTGACCACCTCGCCGGTGCCGATGCTGCCGCCGGCCGCGCCGCCGGCCCCGGTGGTGCCTGAAACCGCGCCCGCCCCGGCCGCGCCAGTGCCGGTGCCGGTGTCGGCCACTCCGCCGGTCCCGGCGCCAGCACCAATGCCAGCGCCCACGCCAGTGCCGGCACCGGCACCGGCTGCTCCGGCCGCACCGGTCAACCCGGCTGTGGTGAACACGCCGTGACGGTCGCCGCAGCCGGGTTTTCCCTGTATCCTTCGCAAAATCCGCGTCATGTGCGCGGACTCTCTACAGAAGGATGAAGCGATGCGCCTGCGCCATATCGAAGTTTTCCACGCCATCATGCAGGTCGGCACCATCAGCGGTGCCGCCCAGGTTCTCCACATCTCGCAGCCGGCGGTGACGAAAGTCCTGCAGCATGCGGAGCTGCAGCTGGGCATGCCGCTGTTCGAGCGGGTGCGCGGCAAGCTGTATCCGAAGCCCGAAGCGCACCGCCTGTTCGCCGAAACCGAGAAGCTGAACCGCGACCTGCAGGGCATCCGCCGCCTGGCCGCCAGCCTGAAGAGCCGTGCGGTGGAGACCGTGCGCCTGGTCTCGACGCCGACCATCGCGATCGGCGTGCTGCCGCAGGCAATGACGGTGTGGCGCCGCGACTTCCCGCAGGCGCGCTGCGAACTGTCCACCCACCACACCAGCGAGATCGTGAACGCGCTGCGCCTGGGCGAAGCCGACCTGGCCCTGTCGCTGCAGGACCCGCGCCACCCGGGCATCGTGGCCGAGCCGATCGCCCACGGCTATCTGACCGTGATGGCGCCGCGCGGCACCTGGAGCGAAGAAGAACTGTCCAGGCCTTTCGGTGTCGAAGGACTGAGCGGTGAATTGATCGGCCTGAACGACGGCGACCCGCTGGGCGAGATCGTGGTCGCGGCCTGCGAGGCCCAAGGCGTGCAGCCGGTCTACCACACCGTGGTGCAGACCTACCAGATCGCCCGCTCGCTGGTGGAAGCCGGGGCCGGCCTGGCCGTGCTCGACCCCTTCACCGCCGCTTCGGCCGACCCGGCCAGGGTGCAGTGCCGCCAATGGGCGCCGGCGATGCCGGTGCACCTGTATCTCCTGAGCGCCAGCCATTCCCCCTTGTCGCACGGGGCGCGGGAGCTGGCCAACTGTATCGGCGCGACCGCGCGCGCCTGTCTCGAAAAAGGTTGTGCATGACCCTGCTAGTCGCCAGCGAGGATATCGCCGGCAGCCCTGAATTCCGCCATCTCACCAGCATCGCGGGGATCGCGATCGACCTGCGCTACGCCACGCCCAACAACTTCGTCGGACGCGACCTGTATTCGCCCTTCGATTGCGCCTGGCTGCACCGCGACGCCGCTGAGGCGCTGGAGAAGGTCGTGGCCTGGCTGAAGCAGCGCCGTCCCGGGTACACCGCCCTCGTGCTCGACGCCCTGCGCCCGCAGCGCGTGCAGCAGCAGCTGTGGGACGCGCTGGAAGGCACCGGCCTGCAGATGTACCTGGCCAACCCGGCGCGCGGCTCGATCCACTCGTATGGCATGGCGCTCGACATCACCCTGCTCGACGAGCAGGGGCGCGAGCTCGACATGGGCACCGGCTTCGACGACATGACCAACCTGTCGCACCCGGCGCTGGAAGAAGGTTTCCTCATCACCGGTGAGCTCAGCGACGAGCAGGTGGCCAACCGCCGCCTGCTGCGCGAGGGCATGCTGGCGGCGGGCTTCTTCGGCATCAATACCGAATGGTGGCATTTCGACTGCGGCGACCGCGAACTGGTGCGCGCCACCTACCGCCGCGTGCTCTGATATGCGCGGCTTTCGTCCCTCACGCTGGCTGCGCGGTGCGATTGCCGCAGCTTGCATCCTCCTGGCTCCGCAACTGCAGGCCCAGTCGGTCGCCTTTACCTTCGACGACGGCCCGATCCTGGCCCCTACCCCACACCTAGGACCGCAGGCCCGTAACATGGCGATGTTGGCGGCGCTGGAGCGGCACCAGGTCAAGGCCGCGCTGTTCGTCACTGTCGGGCACGGCGCCGACCGCCCGGAGGGCCTGGCGCTGGCGCGTGCCTGGGGCCAGGCCGGCCACGCACTGGCCAACCACACGATGACCCACCCGGACCTGGACAGCGACAAGGTCGGCCTGGCCCAGTACCAGCAGGAAGTGCTCGACTGCGACCGCGTCATCGCCGCGCTGCCGGGCTACCAGAAGTGGTACCGCTTCACCTACCTGCGCGAGGGAAACACCAAGGACAAGCGCGACGGCATGCGCAAGTTCCTGCGCCAGCAGGGCTACCGTAACGGCTACGTCACGCTCGATACCAGCGACTGGCGGCTGAACGACAAGCTGGCCGAGGTGCTGGCGAAGAACCCGCGGGCAAACGTCGAGCCGATCCGGCTGGCCTACCTCGCTCACATCCGCCAGCGCGCGCTGGCCTACCGCGAGCTGGCGCAGCGCCTGCAGGGCCGTGACATCCCGCAGGTCCTGCTGCTGCACCATAACCTGATCAATGCGATGTGGCTGGACGACGTGATCCGCCAGTTCAAGGACATGGGCTGGACCATCACCACGCCGGCCCAGGCCTATGCCGATCCCGTCTACCGCTTCATGCCGGAACGCTCCGGCGGCAGCCTGTTGCTGGCCATGGGACGCAGCCTGGGACTGACGCCGGTGGAACTGGGATTGCGCCTGATGGACGACGGCGACTTCGAGATCGAGGCCCTGGCGCAGCAGGGTCTTTGAAGGGCGGCGCGGGCTGGCGCGCCAGGCCGTTGCGCTGGCTCATAGGTAGCGGGCTGGACAGTACTAAAGTTAGTCCAGACGATGCCGAAAGGAGCGCCCCGATGCCTGCCTTCGATCACGTACGCCGCCTGTGCGGCGCGCTTGCCGCAAGCTGCTGCTTGCTGTCTTCACCGCTGCATGCGCAGTCGGTGGCCCTGAGCTTCGACGACGGTCCATCGCTGGCCGCCACCCCGCTGCTGTCGCCCCAGGCCCGCAACGACGCGATGCTGGCGGCGCTGGCCAAGCACGGCGTCCAGGCGGCGCTGTTCGTCACCGCCGGCTTCGGCACCCACCGGCCCGAAGGGATGGCGATGGCAATGGCATGGGGGCTGGCCGGCCATGTCATCGCCAACCATACGGTGACCCATCCGGACCTGGACGACCCCGCGGTCACGCTGGCGCAGTACCAGCAGGAAGTGCTCGACTGCGACCGCGTCATCGCGGCGCTGCCCGGCTACAAGAAATGGTTCCGCTTTCCCTACCTGCGCGAAGGCGGGACGCCTGAAAAACGCGAGGGCATGCGCGCCTTCCTGGACGAGCAGGGCTACCGCAATGCGCGCGTGACCCTCGACACCGCCGACTGGCGCCTGAACGGCGAACTGCTCGAGGCGCTCGCCAAGGACCCGCGCACCGACCTCGAACCTTTCCGCCAGGCCTACCTGGCGCAGGTCCGCGAGCGTGCCCAGACCTACCGCGAACTGGCCTGGCGCCTCCAGGGCCGCGACATACCCCATGTGGCCCTGCTGCACCATAACCTGATCAATGCGTTGTGGCTGGACGACGTGATCACCCTGTTCGAAGACATGGGCTGGACCATCACGAGCCCGGCGCATGCGCTTGGCGGCAGGGTCTACCAGCTGGCGCCGAAGCCGCCGGCCCCGGCCCAGCGGATGCTCTAGGGCAGGACCGGTGCCTGCACCGGTGCAGGTGCCGACGGCATTCCCGAACGCGCCACCCAGTCCACCAGCGCATCGAGCACCGCGCGCCCGCGGCCGTTGCCGGCCTGCTCGCTGTTGACGATGGCGACGAACACGTTCTGCACCCCGTCCGCATCGGGCACATAGCCCGCCAGCGCCACCACGTTGCGCAGCGTCCCGGTCTTCAGGCGTGCGCGTCCTGCCGCCGGGGTGCCCTGCAGGCGCCGGCGCAGGGTGCCGTCGATGCCGGCGATCGGCATGCTGGACTGGAACTCGGGCGCCCAGTTGCTGCGCAGGCCCGCCTGCAGCAGGTAGGCCATCTGCTGGGGCGTGACGCGCTCGAGGCGCGACAGGCCCGAACCGTTCTCCATCACCAGGCCGGTGTCGTCGATGCGCTGGCCGCGCATCCATTCGCGCACGGCGGCATCGGCGCGCGCGCTGGTCGGCTCGCCGGTGGCGGGAAGGGCGAAGCTGCCCGCCGCCGGATCCGGCTGCAGGCTGCCCAGGCTCAGGAACAGGGTGCGCGCCAGCGCGTTGTCGGAAGGCTTGTTGGTGTCGCGCACCAGTTCCGGCAGCATGCGCGAGGTATGCTCGGCCAGCAGGGTCGAGCCCGGCGGCGCCGTGCCCTCGACCGCCTTGCCGCTGAATTTTCCGCCCAGTTCCTTCCACTTCTGGCGGAACAGGCGCTCGATGTAGTCGTTGCGGTCCAGCACGTTGATGCTGTAGCTGCGCGCGCAGTCCTTCGGGAAGGTCCCGTGCAGGATCACCTTGATGCGGCCGTCCTTCTGGCGCACGGCTTCCGGCAGCTTCCAGCCGTCTTCCCATGTCGAGCAGTCGGCGTCGATGAGCGTCATAGCGGAGCCGATGCTCACGCGGTCCAGTTGCGGCTGCATCTCCAGCTTCAGGCGCTTGTTGGTCGAGCGCATGTCGATCTGGATCATGTTCTTGTTGACCAGGAGCGCATCGGGGATCAGGTTGTAATAGGCCTCGGGCGACTCGTCGAAAGGCGGCAGGCCGACGTCCGCGCGCGCCGGCTGCCACAGGCTGCGGTCCAGCACCAGGTCGCCCTCAATGCGGCGGATACCCTGGTAGTGCAGGGCGCGCAGCATGTTTTCCAGGTCTGCGCCGGACAGGTCGGCGTCGGCGCCGCCCTTCAGGATCAAGTTCCCGCGCAGGGCGTCTTTCTGGATCTCGCCCGTGGTGCGCAGCTCGGTGCGGCCGCGGAAGGCGGGGCCGAGGCGCTCCAGGCTGACCATGGTGGTCACCAGCTTCATGGTCGATGCCGGCTGCATCGGCCGGTCGGCCTGGTGCGACAGCACCACGTTATCGCCCTTGAGCACCAGCACGCCCAGGGAATCTTCCGGCAGGCCCTGCTGCGCCAGCATCTGGGCGACCGGCGCCGGCAGCTGGGCATGGGCACTGCCTAGAACGGCGGCGAGGAAGGTGGCGAGGGCAAAACGGCGCAGCATGGTGACTCCTTGATTAACCGAAGAACAGGTAGGCGACGAAGACGGCGCCGATGACGCCGGCCAGGTCGGCCAGCAGGCCGTAGCCGATCGCATAGCGGGTCTTGCGGATGCCGACCGAACCGAAATACAGCGCGATGATATAGAAAGTGGTGTCGGCGGCGCCTTGCAGGATGCTGGCCAGGCGGCCCACGAAGGAGTCGACGCCGTAGGTGGTCATGGCGTCGATCATCATGGCGCGTGAGCCGCTGCCCGAGAGCGGTTTCATCAGCGCGGTCGGCAGCGCGCCGACGAAGTCGGTCGGCAGGCCGAGCGCGGTGCAGATCCAGGCGAAGCCGCTCACGATCAGGCCCAGGATGCCCGAGTTACGCACCACGCTGATCGCCACCAGCATGCCGACCAGGTAGGGGATGATCCGCAGCGAAGTCTCGATGCCGCCCTTGGCGCCCTCGATGAAGGCTTCGAATACGTTCACCCGCTTGGCCAGCGCGCCGACCATGAAAGCGGCGATGATCGAGAACAGGATCAGGTTGGCGGCAACCACCGAGACCAGCTGGATCTGCGCTTTGTCGAGGAAGACCGTGAAGTACCAGACCAGCAGGCCGATGAGCGCGGTCAGGCCGCCGATCCAGCCGAACACGGCCGGGTGCAGCAGGTTGATGCGCTGGCGCAGGCTGACGGCGATGATGCCGGTCATGGTCGAGCAGTAGGTCGCGATCAGGGTCGGGATGAAGATGTCGGCCGGATTCGCGGCACCCAGGATGGCGCGCTGGGCCATGATCGCCAGCGGGATGATGGTCAGGCCCGAGGTCTGGATCACCAGGAACATGATCTGCGCGTCGCTGGCCTCGTCCTTGCTCGGGTTCAGCGTCTGCAGGCTTTCCATGGCCTTCAGGCCGAAGGGGGTGGCGGCATTGTCCAGGCCGAGCATGTTGGCCGAGAAGTTCATCACCATGTGGCCGTTGGCCGGGTGGTCCTTCGGCACGCCCGGGAAGATGCGCGAGAAGAAGGGCGCGATGACGCGCGCGAACAGGTTGATGGCGCCGGCTTTTTCGCCGACGTTCATGATGCCCAGCCAGAGCGTCATCACGCCGGCCAGCGGCAGGGCGATGTCCATCACCGCCATCTTGGCCGACGAGAAGGTGCCGTCGATGATGCGCTTGAAGATTTCGGTATCGCCCAGGAACAGCCATTGCGCGAGTGCCGCGATGAAGCCGACGAGGAAGAAGCCAGTCCAGATGTAATTGAGTGCCATGTGAGTGCCGCTGCTGAGATCGTACGATTGTGCAGCGGAGAGTATAGGCCGGGAACAAGCTGCACAGATGAAAGAATGCATCCGCGCCATGTGAAAAAGTTATGCCTATTGCTCCTGCAAAGCGGGCGCGCATATGATAGGCAGGCCTTCCACGCACCTCCCTTCCCCATGAGATTCCGCCTGACCGCCGCCGCCCTCCTGTTCTCCCTGCTGTGCGCCGGTAGCGCGGGCGCGCAGGAAAAAGTCCTGCGCATGTTCCTGTCCACCAGCGAAACCGGCCTGGACCCGGCCGTGGCCTCGGACAATGCCACCCTCTCGCTGCTGGAAAACCTGTTCGACCCCCTGCTGCGCTACGACTACCTGGCGCGCCCGGCGAAGCTGCGCCCGAACACGGCGGCCGCCATGCCCGAGGTGAGCGCCGACGGCCTGACCTATACCTTCCGCATCCGCCCCGGTGTCTACTTCACCCCGGACCCGGCTTTCAAAGGGGCGAAGCGCGAGATGAGCGCGCAGGACTACGTCTACAGCATCGGGCGCCTGCTCGATCCGGCCACCAGGTCGCCCTGGGCCGCCACCTTCCAGGGCGTGGCCGAGCTGCGCGCGCTCGACCGCCATACCTTGCGCATCCGCCTCAAGGCCCCGGACAACAACTTCCTGTACTACCTGGCGATGCCGGCATCAAGCGCGGTGGCGCGCGAAGTGATCGACGCCTATCCCGGCCAGGCCGGCAACCACCCGGTCGGCACCGGCCCCTTCATGGTGGGCGAATGGAAGCGCAGCGACCGGATCGTCCTGCTGGCCAATCCCGATTCGAGCGCAGTGTTCCAGGCCACCCCGGGCGAAGAAGGGAAGTACAGCGCCGAGGACAAGGCGATCGCGGCGGCATTGGAAGGCAAGCGCCTGCCGCGCGTCGACCGGGTCGAAGTGCGCATCGCCGAGGAATTCCAGGGCCGCATGCTGGGCTTCCTGAACGCCGAGTACGACTACCTGGAACAGATTCCCGAATCGATGACCGACATGGTGGTGCGCGACGGCCAGTTGAAGCCGGAGCTGGCGGCGCGCGGCATCGTGCTGTCGCGCTTTCCGGTGCTGCAGACCTACTACATGTGGATGAACATGAACGACCCGGTGGTCGGCGGCTACGGCAAGGACAAGGTGGCGCTGCGCCGTGCGATCGCGATGTCCTACAACAATGCCGAGGACATCGCCCTGCTGAAGAAGGGCTTCGCGATCAAGGCCGAGTCGCCGCTGCCGCCCAACGTGCTGGGCTACGACCCGCACTACCGCAGCCCGGTGCCCTATGACCCGGCCCTGGCCAACGCGCTGCTGGACCGCTACGGCTACACCCGGCGCGACCCGGACGGGTTTCGGCGCACGCCTGATAACAAGCCGCTGACCCTGATCATGCACAGCGAGGCCACGGTCGGCGGCCGCCTGCGCGACGAGCTGTGGCGCAAGTGCCTGAATGCGATCGGCCTGCGCGTGAGCTTCAAGTCCGACAAGAAAACCGAGATCATCAAGGCCTCGCGCCTGGGCACGGTCCAGATGTTCGAGAGCAACTGGATCGCCGACTTCCCCGACGGCGACAACTTCTACCAGCTCCTGTACGGCCCGAATGCCGGCCGCGCCAATTATTCGCGCTTCAACCTGCCGGCCTACAACGAGCGCTACGAACAGGCGCGCCTGTTGGGCGACAGCCCCGCGCGCCAGAAGCTGTATTTCGAGATGAACCAGCTGATCCACGCCTATAACCCGTGGGTGCCGCTGACCCAGGTCTTGTCGGGCGATCTGCGCCATCCGTGGTTGAAAAACTACAAACGCCATCCTGTCGAACTCACGGCCTGGCGTTATCTGGATGTCGATGTTGCGCAAAGGGCACGCTCTGGCAGAGGAGGGCGCTAGATTTGGTGAGTTTTTCCTAAATAAAACATTCCCCTTAGTTATACTGGCCGCCGGATATTTCATTGGATAGCTGTAAATAAGAAGGCTTACCCTGAAATCGAAAAATAACGTAATGCCAAGACATTGCGACAATGAAACCGGCCGGACATCCAGGTCGCCAAGGGAAAACGTTAGGAGAAACGCGTGAAGGTAAAAAAGCTCGCTCAATTGATCGCCCTGATGGGCGCGGTCAGCCCGGCCATCGCACAGAATGTGCAGATTACCGGTCCAGTCCAGCGTGTCGAGATCACCGGCAGTAGCATCAAGCGCATCGCCAAGGAAGGCGCGCTGCCGGTCGAGGTCATCACGGCCAAGCAATTGGAGTCGCAAGGTATCGTTACCGCAGAGCAACTGATCGCGACGCTGAACGTCAACGGCAACGGTTCCGACAACCTGGCCTCGAATGCCGACGTCACCTCGGGTGCGCAGCGCGGTAACAATGGCGCCTCCTCGGCCAACCTGCGCGGCCAGGGCGCCGATTCGACCCTGGTGCTGCTGAACGGCCGCCGCGTGGCGACCCACGGCATGAAGGGCTCGGCGGTCGACCTGAACTCGATCCCGATGGCGGCGGTGGAGCGCGTCGAGGTGCTGAAGGACGGCGCTTCCGCGATCTACGGCACCGACGCGATCGGCGGCGTGATCAACTTCATCCTGAAAAAGAACTACCAGGGCCTGGAAACCCAGGCCTTCGTCGACGTCACCGAGGCGGGCGGCAGCGAGATCGGCCGCGCGTCGGTCACCGGCGGCTGGGGCGACCTGCAGGTCGACGGCTGGAACGTGCTGGCGACCTTCGCGCACAGCCAGAACAAGGCCCTGCGCGGCGACCAGCGCGACTTCGTGAACACCTTCCAGCCGGACCGCGGCGTGTCGGTGGATACCCGCGGCTCGCCAAGCGCCAACGTGTTCGCCACCACCCTGGCGCCGACCCTGCTGTCGCGCACCGGCACCGGCCCGACCCTGCCGGGCGGCGGCACCACCACCTATAACGGCATCAGCTTGCTCGACCTGCCGGGCGGCGCTGGCTGCAACAGCATCGACGGCATGGGCCCGTACGACGAGAAACTGTGGAACAGCGCCGGCGCCGCCTACGGCTGCGCCTGGGACACCGGCCGCGCGGCCGTGCTGCAGCAGCCGGTCAAGAACAGCAATGCGCTGGCGCGCGCCACCTTCCAGTCGGGCGACCACCAGTTCTTCATCGAAGGCGTGGCCTCGAACGTGGAAGTGGCCAAGCGCTTCTCGCCGAACCAGATTTCGCCGTCCGCATCGACCTTCGGCGCCACCTCCTTCTATCCGCGCACCGGCGCCGCCTACGACAGCGTCTACAACGCGCTGGTCAAGGTGTTCCCGAGCATCTCGGCCAACTACGGCCTGCCGATCGCCTACCGCTGGCGCTGCATGGAGTGCGGCAACCGCGAAATCGTGACCGAATCCAAGGCCGCTCGCCTGCTGGTCGGCGCCGACGGCCCGCTCAACCTGTTCGGCCGCACCTATGACTACCGCGTCGGCATGTCGCGCGCCTTCAGCGAATCGGAATCGCGCCTGGGCACCGGCTACAACTACACCGTTGCCCTGGCCAATGTGCTGGGCTCGGGCATCGTCAACCCCTTCCTGCTGCCGGGCCAGACCCAGTCGCAGGCGGCGATCGACGCGATCAAGGCCACCTCGGCCGCGGGCGTCACCCTGTATGGCGGCAAGACCATCCTGACCCAGCTCGACGGCGCGCTGTCGGGCGAGCTGTTCAACCTGCCGGCCGGCGCGGTGATGGGTGCGGTCGGCTTCGACCTGCGCCGCGAAGAGTACAAGTTCAACGGCGACAAGCGCGCCGCGGCCGCCCGTCCGGCGATCCTGAACGCGCCTTTCGACGACGCCAACGCGCTGGACAACGTGCACCGCGACATCAAGGCCGTGTACGCCGAACTGCTGGTTCCGGTCGTCAAGAACCTCGACGTGACCCTGGCCATCCGCCGCGACCACTACAGCGGCATCGGCGCCACCACCAATCCGAAGGTCTCGTTCCGCTACCAGCCGATCCCGCAGCTGCTGTTCCGCGGTTCGTACAACGAAGGCTTCCGCGCCCCGTCGTTCAACCAGCTGTTCAACGGCGTCACCGAATCGCCGTACGCCGGCAAGGACCTGGTCGACCCGGCCAAGTGCCCGAGCGGCCTGGTCGACGCGACCAAGCCGGGCTGCGAAGCGATCACCCCGAACTACATCACCGGCGGCAAGTCGAACCTGGGACCGGAAACCGCGAAGCAGGGCACCGTCGGTGTCGTGATCGAGCCGTTCAACTGGTTCTCGGCCAACGCCGACCTGTGGGAGATCCGCAAGCAGAACACCATCGATTCGTTCAGCACCGCGACCATGGTGGCGAACTACAACCTGTTCAAGGATCAGTTCATCCGCGACGCGGCCGGTAACATCGCCATCATCGACCAGCGCTGGGTGAATGCCGGCGAGCGCATCACCCGCGGCCTCGAGCTGGGCGCCCGCTTCAACGGCAAGTTCAGCACCGGTTCGCAGTGGACCCTGGGCATCGACGGTTCGCGCCTGCTGGAGAAGAAGTCGCGCGCCACCACCAATGCCGAGTTCGGCAAGAGCGAAGTGGGCCGCTTCGTCTTCACCGGCGACCTGGGCCTGAAGTGGAAGCACAGCGCCTACGCGACCTACAAGCACGGCAACTGGAGCACCATGCTGCAGAACATCTACCGTTCGGGCTATGACGACCAGGTGCTGCCGGGCGTGGCCAACGGCCTGGTGAAGCCGGCCAACTGGAATCCGAAAGTGGATGCGTACTCGATCTTCCACCTGACGACTACCTACACCGGCTTCAAGAACCTGTCGCTGACCGCCGGCATCAAGAACCTGCTGGATGAAGATCCGCCGTTCGCGATCACCTACGACGGCAACACCGGCGCGGGCAGCACCTGGGAGCCGCGCGTGGCCGATCCGCGTGGCCGCTCGTTCACCCTGATGGCGACCTACAAGTTCTTCTAAGCTGATCGCCCAAGTTGATTGTCCACAGCGGCCCGCTGTCGATGGAAGCGCAAGCTTCCACGGCGCGGGCCGTTTTTCTTTGTTAAGTCGCGTATGAACATCAGCCGGCGCGGCTTCGGTGCTTCCGTCGCAGCCGCTCTCTCCGCACCCGGCCTGGCCGCCGCCGCCCCGCGGCGCTCCGCCGGCCGCCTCATCAAACCCCCGCGCCTGCGTCCCGGCGACCTGGTCGGCCTGGTCGCCCCGGGCGGCTATGCCGACGAGCGCCTGATCGAGAAAGCCGTCAGGAACATCGAAGCCCTCGGCCTGCGCGCCAAAGTGGGCACTTACATCAATGCCGTGCACGGCAATTATGCGGGCTCGGTGCAGCAGCGCCTGGCCGACCTGCACGCCATGTTCGGCGATCCCGACGTGAAGATGATCTGGCCGATCCGCGGCGGCTCGGGCTGCATCTCGCTGCTGTCGAAACTCGACTATGGGATGATTCGCCGCCATCCGAAGATCTTGCTCGGCTACTCGGACATCACGGCGCTGCACCTGGCGATCCACAACAAGACCGGCCTGGTGACTTTCCACGGCCCGGTGGCCTCGTCGACGCTGGCCGACTATCCGCGCGAGCACATGATGGCGGTGCTATGCGATCCGCAGCCCAGCTACACGATCCCGATGGCGCCGGAAAACGCCCTGAAGGCCGAGACCATGCCGCACTTCGGTATCCGCACCCTGACCTCGGGCACGGCCACCGGAGCGCTCCTGGGCGGCAACCTGTCGATCGTGGCGGCCCTGTGCGGCACGCCCTATGCGGCGGACTTCCGCAAGGGCCTGCTGTTCCTGGAAGAGGTGGACGAGGCGCCCTACCGCCTGGACCGCTGGATGACCCAGCTCGACCTGTCGGTCGGCTTCGCCAACGCGGCCGGCATCATGGTCGGCATCTGCGAAGACTGCGCGCCGCAGGAGGGCAGGCGCTCGCTGAGCCTGGACGAAACCTTCGACCAGCATCTCAAGCCCTTGCGGATCCCGGCGGTGACCGGCTATTCGATCGGCCACATCCGGCACCAGTTCACGATCCCCGTCGGCGTGCGTGCCACCCTCGACACTGCCGCCCGTACCGTGACCCTGCTCGAGCCTGCCGTTTCATGATCACTCACGATCGAAACTGAACCTGAGCGGGAAAATCATCGGGCAGGGCTTGCCGGCACACAGCGCCGGCTTGAAGCGCTGCATCATGGCGAGCATGGACAAGTAGCGGGCGAACTCGCGATGACTGACGCCGTAGGTGCTGGCGCTGGTCGGGACGCCGTCGGCACCGACTGAGACATGGAGCAGCGCATCGCCGCGGTAGTCGGTAAATTGGCCGTACAGGCCGGCGACTCCCTTGAAGAATGCGCGCATGCCCCTGAGCGGATAAGGTGGTTCATCGCCGTCATCGAGCGCAGGGTACCAGTTCCGCACTTTCGCCTTTTGTGCGGATGTCAGGGCTTGCCATGTCGCGTCCAGGGGGGGTGAAACCGATGGCGACATTGTGCAGCATGTTGGATCCGGTGACGGGCTGGTCGGCCTTTAGCCCGAAACGCTCGGGCTCGCCCTCCGGCGGCGCCGGTGCAGCGCCGAGCGCACGACCGTCCCGGAACTCGCCGGCATACGTGCGGCCGCTGTTGTAGACGATCTTTCCCTTGCCGTGCATTTTCCCGTTGCGCCATTCGCCTTCATAGCTGCCGCCGAGGGCGAAGCTGGCCTTGCCGTGACCATGGCGTTTGTCCGCCTGCCACTCGCCCTCGTAGGTGGAACCGTCCACTGCGATGTACAGGCCGCTGCCTTCATGCAGCCCGTTCGCGACGCCGCCCTCGTACATGTCGCCGTTGGGGTACTTGAAGAAGCCGGTGCCATGCGGCCTGCCCTGCCGGAAGCTGCCGGTATAGCTGCCGGCGCGGTAGACCAGGGTGCCCAGGCCCGTGACTTCGCCACGGACGAGCACGGTCTCCAGCCGGCGTGTACCCTCGCCGTGGACATCCCAGGTGAGTTTGCCCTTGCCGTCCGCATAGCCGTCCTTGCAGCCGCCGGCCCAGATGACCTCACCTGCCGGGGCCGGCAAGATCGGCGCGATGCGGCAGTCCGGCTTGCCGAGGAAAGTGGCGGATTCGGCGCCGTGTGCCGTCGTGGAGATGATCAAACAGAGCAGCAGCACGTATGGCAGGCGCATGATCATCATGACTGGTCCTCGATGCGATGGTCGTGGTTGAAACGGAATCCAGTATGAAAAGAGAAGGCGGTGCTGGTCTGTCGCAGCTCAAACGAACGCCTGGACGGTGGCGGTCAGTCCAGCCGCAGGCTCATCGACACCGCCGACCGATTGCCCTTCGATGCGGTACAGGTCCGGCACTTCGCCGGTGACGTGGAAGCCCATGCGCACGTACAAGGCGCGCGCCTTGTGGTTCTGCGACAGCACCTCGAGATCCACCCAGGCGAAGCCGCTGGCGCGGGCCCAGGCCAGGGCTTCCTGCACCAGGCGCGTGCCGAGGCCGGCGCGGCGCAGGTCGTGGCGCACGCCCATGCCGAGCAGGGTGCGGTGGCGCGATGCCGCATCAAGCCTGCCGCGCAGGTCGATGTGTCCGGCAATCGCGCCGTCGTCGTCGAGTGCGATCCACACGTGGCGCCAGCCCGGCTGGCCGACCGGCGTCGCCATGCCGGCGCTGAAGCGTTCGCGCATGGCCGGCGGCACGCCCTCGCGCGTCAGCTCCATCGGCTGGAACAGCACGCCGTCGCGGCCGTTCTCCGCCAGCTGCTCGCCCAGGTAGGCGAACAGCGCCGGCAGGTCGCTTGCCGTGGCGGGACGGATGGAGATCACAGCGCCCGCGCGATCAGGATCTTCTGGATGTCGCTAGTGCCTTCGTAGATCTGGCACACGCGCACGTCGCGGTAGATGCGCTCGACAGGGAAGTCGGCCACGTAGCCGTAGCCGCCGAACACCTGCATGGCGCTCGAGACCACGCGCTCGGCCATCTCGGAAGCGAACAGCTTGGCCATCGCGGCTTCCTTCAGGCAGGGCAGGCCGGCATCCTTCATCGATGCCGCGTGCAGGATCAGCTGGCGCGCGGCCTCGATCTGCATCGCCATCTCGGCCAGGCGGAACTGCACCGACTGGTGCTCGAAGATCGGCTTGCCGAAGCTCTCGCGGTCCTTCGCATAGGCCAGCGCGGCCTCGTAGGCGGCGCGCGCCATGCCGACCGACTGCGAGGCGATGCCGATGCGGCCGCCTTCGAGGCCCGACAGGGCGATCTTGTAGCCCATGCCTTCCTCGCCGATCAGGTTCTGCGCCGGGACGCGGCAATTGTCGAACACGATCTGCGCCGTGTCCGAGGAGTGCTGGCCCATCTTCTGTTCCAGGCCGGCGACGATGTAGCCGGGAGTGTTGGTCTCGACCCAGAAGGCGCTGATGCCCTTCTTGCCGGCGGCTTTGTCGGTGACCGCCATGACGATGGCCACGTCGCCGTACTTGCCGCTGGTGATGAACTGCTTGGTGCCGTTCAGGACGTAGTGGTCGCCGTCTTTCACGGCCGTGGTGCGCAGGGCCGAGGCGTCGCTGCCGGTGTGCGGTTCGGTCAGGGCAAAGGCGCCCAGCATCTCGCCGCGGGCCAGCGGCACCAGGTAGCGCTGCTTTTGTTCTTCGTTCGCATACATCATGGCGATGGAGCAGACCGGGCAGTTGTTGACCGAGATGATGGTCGAGGTGCCGCCGTCGCCGGCCGCGATTTCTTCCAGCACCAGCGCCAGCGACACGTAGTCGAGGCCCGCGCCGCCGTACTGCTCCGGCACCGCGACGCCGAAGGCGCCCAGGCCGGCCAGTTCCTTCAGCTCGTCCTTCGGAAAGTAGTGCTCGCGGTCCCAGCGCGCGGCGTGCGGGGCCAGGCGCTCCTGCGCGTAGCTGCGCAGGGCGTCGCGGATCATCTGGTGTTCTTCGCTCAGTATCATCGTGTCTCGTATCTTGTTTTGTGTGGTCGGCTTACCAGGGGATGGGCGAGCCGTCGTAGTTCAGGAAGCTGCCGTTGCTGGACGCATCGAGCTTGTCCAGCGTGGCACGCAGGCTGCGCACGCTGTCTTCGACCGTCAAGGTGGCGCCGCTGCCGCCCATGTCGGTCTGGACCCAGCCCGGATGGAAGGACACGCAGGTGACGCCTTGCGCGCCATAGGTGATGGCGGCATCGGCCAGCACCGAGTTGAGCGCGGCCTTGCTGGCGCGGTACAGGGTGCCGGAGGTAGCATTGCGCGCGCCGATCGAGCCCATCTTCGAGGACAGCACAGCGAGTTTGCCGCGCGTGTCGGCCAGCAGCGGGCCGACGATCGGGAGCAGGCGCATGGCCGCCAGCACGTTGGTATGCATGACCGCGTCGAATTCGGGGCCGGTCGGGAAGCTCGAGCCGGATGGGCCGTAGACGCCGGCCACCAGCCAGGCGACGTCGATCTTCTCGTCGTCGAGCCGCCAGCCCAGCGCGGCGATCGAATCGGCGCTGGTGACGTCGAGCTGGTGGGCGGTCGCGCCCATCTGCGCCAGCACGTCGCAGTCTTCCTGCTTGCGGGCGGTGGCGATCACGCGCCAGCCGTCGGCGCGGTACTGGCGCACCATTTCGTGGCCGATGCCGCGCGAGGCACCGATAATTAATGCTGTTGGCATGGCAGCTCCTTGTGTTTTGGTTTCGTAGGGTGGACGGCTTTGCCGTCCGCGCGTTCAACTAAATGAAGCACAACCAAAGAGGATGCACTGTTTGAACGCGCGGGCGGGAGACCCGCCCACCCTACAACTGCAACAACCTTAAACCAGCTCGATCGCCATCGCGGTGGCCTCACCGCCGCCGATGCACAGCGAGGCCACGCCGCGCTTGCCGCCGGTGCGCTTGAGCGCGCCCAGCAGGGTGACGATGATGCGCGCGCCCGAGGCGCCGATCGGGTGGCCCAGGGCGCAGGCGCCGCCGTGGATGTTGACCTTGCTGTGCGGGATGTCGAGGTCGCGCATGGCGGCCATCGGCACCGCGGCGAAGGCTTCGTTGATCTCGAACAGGTCCACGTCGCCCGCCGTCCAGCCGGTCTTCTTGAACAGCTTCTGCATCGCGCCGATCGGGGCGGTGGTGAACAGGTTCGGTTCCTGGGCGTGGGTGGCGTGGCCGAGAACGCGGGCGATCGGGGTCAGGCCCAGTTCCTTGGCCTTCGATTCGCGCATCATCACCAGGGCGGCGGCGCCGTCGTTGATCGACGAGGACGAGGCTGCGGTCACGGTGCCGTCCTTCTTGAATGCGGGCTTGAGCGACGGGATCTTGTCGACCTTGGCCTTCATCGGGCCTTCGTCCTTCTCGACCACCAGTTCGCCGGTGCGGGTGGCGACCGAGACCGGCGCCACTTCCCAGTTGAACCAGCCTTCGTTGTTGGCGGCCTGGGCACGCTTGACCGATTCGATCGCGAAGTTGTCCTGCTCTTCGCGCGAGAACTGGTAAGTGGCCACACACTCTTCGGCGAAGGTGCCCATCGAGCGGCCTTCGCCGGTCTTTTCGTTACGCGAGTAGGCGTCTTCCAGGCCGTCGAGCATCATGTGGTCGAACATCGGGGCGTGGCCGATGCGGTAGCCGCCGCGCGCCTTCGGGATCAGGTAGGGCGCGTTGGTCATCGATTCCATGCCGCCCGCGACGACGATGTCGGCGCTGCCGGCCACCAGCTGGTCATGGGCGAAGATCGCGGCCTGCATCGCCGAGCCGCACATCTTCGAGAGGGTCACGGCGCCGGTCGACAGCGGCAGGCCGGCCTTGATCAGCGCCTGGCGCGCCGGGGCCTGGCCCTGGCCGGCCATCAGGCAGTTGCCGAAGTAGACGTGCTCGACGCTATTGGCGTCGACGCCGGCGCGCTCCACCGCGGCCTTGATCGCCACCGCGCCGAGGTCGCTCGCCGACTTCGACGAAAAATCGCCCTGGAAGGCGCCCATCGGGGTACGGGCGGCGCCAACGATAACGACTGGATCATTCATTGTGTAGGTTCTCCAAAATGGGTGGGGGTGGTGTGCTTGCGTCTTGGGCGCAGAAACGGATCTGCTGGGGGTAGGGGAAGACGTCGTCGACGACGCCCGCCAGGATGCGGTCCTTGTGGGACTGCCAGTACGCGCGGGTCAACAGCTCCGCGTGGTGCTTCATAAAATAGCGCCGGATGCTTGGATTTCCAAGGATGAAACGGCCAAATTGTTCCGGAAAAACGTCGTGCCGGCCGATCGGGTACCACGGTTCCGAGGCCATCTCGTCCTCTTCGTTGCGCGCTTCCGGGATGTCGCGGAAGTTGCAATCGGTGAGGTATTCGATCTCGTCGTAATCATAGAATACGACGCGGCCGTGGCGGGTGACGCCGAAATTCTTGTACAGCATGTCGCCCGGGAAGATATTCGCGGCGACCAGGTCCTTGATCGCATTGCCGTATTCGATCACGCCGTGCTCGATGCGTTCCTCGTCGCCGGCGGCCTGGGCCTCGAGCAGGTAGATATTCAGCGGCACCATGCGGCGCTCGATGTAGAGGTGGCGCACGATGATGCGCTCGCCCTCGATCTCGACCAGCGAAGGCGCGAACTCCTTCAGCTCGTTCAGCAGCTCTTCGGAGAAGCGCGCCAGCGGGAAGGCGACGTCGGAATATTCGAGGGTGTCGGCCATGCGCCCGACCCGGTCGTGGTGCTTCACCAAGAGGTATTTTTCCTTGACCTGAGCGCGCGTGGTCTCTTTCGGCGGCGGATAGAAATCCTTGATCACCTTGAACACGTAGGGGAAGGACGGCAGCTCGAACACCAGCATCACCAGGCCGCGGATGCCGGGGGCGATACGGAACGGGTCGGAGCTGTGCTTCAGGTGCTGCAGGAAGTCGCGGTAGAACAGGGCCTTGCCCTGCTTCTGCAGTCCCAGCACCGTGTAGATCTCGCTCTTGGGCTTGCGCGGCATCAGGCTGCGCAGATAACTCACGTAGGCCGAGGGCACTTCCATGTCCACCAAAAAGTAGGCGCGCGTGAAGCTGAACAGCAGGGTGATGTGATAGACATCGAGCAGCACCGTGTCCAGTACCAGGCGCCCCTGGCGGTCGTGCAGCACCGGGATCACGAAGGGGTAGCTGCGCGGCCCGTTGACGACGCGGCCGACGAGGTAGGCGGCCTTGTTGCGGAAGAAGGGACTGGACAGCACCTGCAGCTGCAGGTTCGGTTCCGCCTGCGCCAGTCCGAAGGCCTCGCTGAGGCGCGCCTCGACGCGGGCGATATCGCGCTCGAGGTCGGCGAAGGGCAGGTCGAACTGGAAGTTGGTCAGCACGCGGCGCAGGGCATTGCGCAGGCCGTCGGCCGCCGGGTAGTAGACGCGGTAGGTCGGCAGCGGTTCCTCGGTCTCGATGTACTCGGTGGAGATCACCGGGCGCACGAAGATGTAGTCGTTATGGTAGTAGCTGCGGTGCAGGATGATGCAGCTGACCGAGTTGAAGAAGGTTTCGGCCAGTTCCGGCTGCTTGTGGCCCGAGAGCAGGCCGATGTAGTGCAGCTTGGTTTCGCGCCAGACGGGGTCCGTGAGTTCTTCCGGGGCATACTCATCCTGCAGCACGTGGACGCATTCCTGCACGCGCTTGTCGTAGTAATCGATGCGTTCGCGCGCGGCCGCCTGCGCGGTGGCCCAGTCGGCGGCCTCGAAATGGCGCCGCGCGGCCTGGCTGGCCTGGCGGAACAGGCGGTAATGCTTGTCGAAGCCGTCCAGGATGGTGCGCGCGATGTCGAAGGCGATCTGGGAAGACAGCAGTTTGGGGAACGCTTGCTGGGTCATCGTTCGTCTCGCGCAGTGATAAGCGGACAGTGTATTGCAATGTAGGGTGGTCGGGTCCTCCCGACCGCGCGTTCAACTCCCTCATGTTCCGACACAGCGCATCCGTGAGTTGAACGCGCGGACGGCAAAGCCGTCCACCCTACGTATCCTTGGCTAGTCCGGCTGCCCAGGAATTACATCGTCTCGCCGAACAGCTCGCGGCCGATCAGCATGCGGCGGATCTCGCTGGTGCCGGCGCCGATTTCGTACAGCTTGGCGTCGCGCCACAGACGGCCGACCGGATACTCGTTGATGTAGCCGTTGCCACCCAGGGTCTGGATCGCTTCGCCCGCCATCCAGGTCGCCTTCTCGGCGCTGTACAGGATCGCGCCGGCGGCGTCCTTGCGCAGCGCACGCACCTGCTCCGGCGAAGTCGCGCGGTCGCAGGCCTGGCCCACGGCGTAGACGTAGGCGCGGCAAGCCATCATGGTCGAATACATGTCGGCGATCTTGCCCTGCATGAGCTGGAACTCGCCGATCGCCTGGCCGAACTGCTTGCGCTCGTGGATGTAGGGCACGACCGCGTCCATGCAGGCCGACATGATGCCCAGCGGACCGCCCGACAGCACGGTGCGCTCGAAATCCAGGCCCGACATCAGGACGTTGACGCCCTTGCCGACGCCGCCCAGCACGTTCTCGACCGGCACTTCGCAATCCTGGAACACCAGCTCGCCGGTGTGCGAGCCGCGCATGCCCAGCTTGTCGAGCTTCTGGGCGATCGAGAAGCCCTTGAAACCCTTTTCGATCAGGAAGGCGGTCATGCCGCGCGGGCCGGCTTCTAGGTCGGTCTTGGCGTACACCACCAGAGTGTCGGCGTCAGGACCATTGGTGATCCACATCTTGGTGCCGTTCAGGACGTAGCGGTCGCCCTTCAGTTCGGCCTTGAGCTTCATGCTGACGACGTCGGAGCCGGCGTTCGGCTCGGACATGGCCAGCGCGCCCACGTGCTCGCCCGAGATCAGCTTGGGCAGGTACTTGCGCTTCTGCTCTTCGGTGCCGTTGCGCTTGATCTGGTTGACGCACAGGTTCGAGTGGGCGCCGTAGGACAGGCCGACCGAGGCCGAGGCGCGCGAGATTTCTTCCATGGCCACGATGTGGGCCAGGTAACCCATGTTGGTGCCGCCGTACTCCTCGCCGACGGTGATGCCCAGCAGGCCGAGCTCGCCCATTTTCTTCCACAGGTCCATGGGGAACTGGTCGCTGCGGTCGATCTCGGCAGCGCGCGGTGCGATTTCGGCTTCCGCGAACTGTTGTACGGCTTCGCGCAGCGCGGCGATGTCTTCGCCATGGTCAAAGGTCAAGCCTGGGAGATGCAGCATTGTCGTCCTCACGGTGAACGGTGGTTGAGCAGAATAAGGTGCATGATACTCGCCTCTTACGTTAACGTAAACGTCAACTAAAAGGCCAAAAAAGGGAGGGCATCCTCCCTCCGCGTGCTTCAGGCGGCGTCCGTGCTTTCCGCGCTTTCCGCCAGCAGGCGGCGGCATTCGTCCTCGTGCGCGGAGATTTCCTCGAGCGCCATCTCGATGTCGGCGCGCTGCTGTTCCAGCGTCACGCGCTGGTGGGCCAGCACGCCGAGGAAGCGTTCGATCTGGGCCACGGTGTCGCGCGGCGACTCGTACATGTCGACGATGCTCTTGATTTCCGACAGGGTCAGGCCAAGGCGCTTGCCGCGCAGGGTCAGTTTCAGGCGGGTGCGGTCGCGCGGCGTGTAGACACGGTTGCGCCCGCCCACGCCTTCGCGCTTGGGACTGAGCAGGCCCTGGTCTTCATAAAAGCGGATGGCGCGGGCCGTGATGTCGAATTCGCGGGCCAGTTCGGCGATGGTGTAGGTAACCATGGTGGGCAAGGAAGCAAAACACGGAATGGCTTACAATCGATGTCTGCGCATTTCCGTTTACGTTAACGTTAACGCATTGTAGCGCGCCCGCTTGTCGACGAACACGAAAGTTTTCCATGAATCCGCTCGAAGCCCAGCTCGATTATCCCTTTGGCGACACCATCCCGGCACCGGGCATGGTCCATGAGCTGGAGGTCGGGCCCAACCCGGGGCTGGCCTGGATCCGCATGCCGCTGCCCTTCGCGCTCGACCACATCAACCTGTGGCTGCTGCGCGACGAACAGGAAGGCCGCGCCGGTTGGAGCGTGGTCGACTGCGGCGCCGCGACCGATGCTACCCGGGCGGCCTGGGAACAGGTGCTGGGCGAAGGCCTGCAGGGCGCGCCGCTGCTACGCGTGTTCGCCACCCATTGCCATCCGGACCACGTCGGCCTGTCGGGCTGGCTGAGCGAACGTTTCGAGGCACCGTTCTGGACCACGGCCGGCGAATTCGCCTTCGCCCGCATGATGGCGGCGGCGCTGCCGGGCGTCGACGGTCCCTCGGCCATCCCGCACTTCGAGCGCCACGGCCTGGTGGATCCAGGCATGCTGGAGCAGATGCGCAGCCGCCGCAATTACTATCCATCCCTGGTGCCGGCGGTGCCGGAAGCCTATACCCGCCTGCAGGACGGCGACCTGGTCGAGATCGGCGGCAGGGGTTGGCGCGTGATTACCGGCTTCGGCCACTCGCCGGAGCACGCCTCGCTGTATTGCGAGGAACTGAAGGTCCTGATTTCCGGCGACATGGTCTTGCCGCGCATTTCGACCAATGTCTCGGTATTTGCGGTCGAGCCGGAAGGCAACCCGCTCGAGCTCTATTTGCAGTCGCTGAAAAAGTTCACAAACTTGCCTGAAGACACTCTTGTCCTGCCCTCGCATGGCAAGCCCTTCCGCGGCCTGCACACCCGAGTTGCTCAATTGCATGATCACCATGCGGCCCGCCTGGCCGAGGTGCTGGCGGCCTGTGTCGAGCCGAAGTCCGCCGTCGAGATCGTGCCCCTGATGTTCCGCCGCCAGCTCGATGCCCACCAGCTCAGTTTCGCTCTGGGCGAGGCCTTGGCCCACCTGCACAAGTTATGGCGCGACGGGATGTTGCGCCGTAGCAAGGATGGCGACGGCATCATCCGCTTCCAGCTGGCCTGATCTTTTCCGCAACGCCGGCTGTGCCGGCAATCTGCATATTTGTTGCACGCAATCGTGCGGCGATGTCATAATTTTTCTTTTAGGATATATTCTCAATTCCCCAAATGGGGAATTGCGGGTAATATTTCCTATTCGTAAACCCTGTAAATTCTATTAAATAATCACATCTTTGTTACTTTTTAAAGGTATGATTGTGGTTGAGGCTTCTCAGCAATAGAACGCCCGGCCATCCCGACTGGCCATCCGCAGACAAAAAGTAAGCATTGCAATGAATTCAACCAATGAACGGGAGAGCTTCAGTGAGCGCCTGCAACAGGCGCTGAAGAACGCCCACTACTCGCCCGATAGTCCCACCCGCTTGGCCCGCGAATTCAACATCCGTTTCGAAGGCCGCCCGATCACCGTCCATGCCGCGCGCAAGTGGCTGGTAGGCGAAGCCATCCCGACCCAGGAAAAACTGCGCATGATCGCCCAGTGGCTCGGCGTGCCGGCCGACTGGCTGCGCTTCGGCGGCGCCGAGCATGCCGCCACCGGCACCGACGCCAATGGCGGCGGCGCCCGCTTCGAATCCGCCGACGTGAAGTTGATTGCGGATTTGCAACGCCTGGACGAACACCATCGCCAGCTGGCACGCGAGTTCATCCGCATGCTGGTGCGCATGAACCACCAGAAGCCAGAGCAAAAATAGTTTCGTAGTTGCACTTTTCGTGACTTCGGGAACGCACAAACGGCCGGAGCTGGGTCATAATCTGTCCGGTGGCGAGCGGATCCGCCGTCACCGGGTCACGTCAAGGAGCAGCTGCCGTATGCGAAACAACTACGCCAACACCGCCCAGCTCAAGGAACTGATGACCGCACCGCCGATGACGGCGGCGCGCCATGCCGAGGTGATGCGACAACGCAATGCCCGGCGGCGGATGCTCGAGGAAGCACGCGAGGCGAAAAAGGCCGGCGAGCCGTTCGACGGCGACAAGCGCTGAACCGGCGCCCCGGCCGGGGCAGGGTTCAGGCGTCCTGCGCGTCCTTCATGCCGCCCCAGCGCGGGGCATGGGCATTATCGAGCCCCAGCAGGTCGACCGCCCGGTCGACCGTGTGCTCGACCATCTCTTCGATCGTCGCCGGACGATGATAAAAGCTCGGCAGGGGCGGGAACACGATGCCGCCCATTTCCGTCACGGCCGTCATATTGCGCAGGTGCGCCAGGTTGAAAGGCGTCTCGCGCACCATCAGCACCAGCCGGCGCCTTTCCTTCAGCATCACATCCGCGGCGCGCGTGACCAGGTTGTCCGACAGGCCATGGGCGACGGCCGCCAGGGTTTTCATCGAACAGGGGGCGATCACCATGCCGTCGACTTGGTACGAGCCGCTGGCGATCGAGGCGCCGATGTCGCGGTTGCGGTGGACGACGTGGGCCAGCGCCTCGGCGTCGCGCCGCTGCAGGCCGAGTTCCTGGTGCAGGGTGAGGGAGGCGGCTTCGGAAACGACCAGGTGGGTCTCGACGCCGGGAGTCGCGTGCAGCCGCCGCAGCAGCTGCACGCCATAGACCGCGCCGGTTGCGCCAGTGATGGCGACAATGATCCTGCGCGGGCGGCCGGTCATGGAATCAGCCGTTCTTCAGCAGGGTCTGCAGCTCGCCCGAGTCGTACATCTCGTTCATGATGTCGGTGCCGCCGATGAATTCGCCGCGCACGTAGAGCTGCGGGATGGTCGGCCAGTTCGAGTAGTCCTTGATGCCCTGGCGGACTTCGGCGTCTTCCAGGACGTTGACGGTGGCGATGTTGTCGACACCGCAGGCTTTCAGGATCTGGATGGCGCGGCCCGAGAAGCCGCATTGCGGGAATTGCGCGGTTCCCTTCATGAACAGCACGACCGGGGTGTTGGTCACGGTGTCTTTGATCCAGGTTTGAACGTCGCTCATGTGTGTGCCTTCAGTGGGAATGGATAAGATGCCGCCATTTTATAAGAATTCGGCAGGGCGGGCACGGGCCGGGCACCGTTCTCCCGCCCGCTGTGACAATCGGCGGATTTTTACCGCAAAATCCCGGCTATGATGGTCTTTCATGCTACCCGAACGGGACCCATCATGACTGCCTACCGCGGCTTCGCTTCCATGCCATCGCCCCTGCTGTGGTGCATGGCTGCCTTCTTTGTCATCGCCGGCGTGTACGAAATCATTACCGGAATGTACCGGGAGCCACTGGAAGACGTCCTGCTCTACGTCGGCCAGCTGCCGGCCGGCCTGTTCCTGCTGTACTGCGCGGTGCAGGCCTGGCGCGACCGGCGCGGCGAGCTGGCATCAACACGCACGACCATGGTCGGCTACGCCTGTATCGGCCTGTTCTGCCTGTGCTTCCTGGTGAAGGCAGGCGCGACCGCGGTGCGCGTCCTCGGCTGAAGCAGCCGGCGGTTTTTGCCCATGGGCGGGGCGGGGCTGGTATGATCGCGCGCATTCCTTTCGTCCGGCACGCATCATGCAACAGACACCCAAGCGCTCACCTTCGGCCACCGCCAATTTCGCGATCGGCGCCCTGCTGGGCATTCCCGGCCTGATCAACCTCGTCGAGGGCCTGATGGGCCTGGGCGTCGGCCGCCTCCTGTGCGGCATCGCCGCCCTCGGCTACGGCCTCCTGATGGTGCGCGAAGGGCTGCACATCAAGAAAACCGGACGCCCGGGCATGCCGCAAAAGCGCATGATCCTGATCGGCTTCGGCTTCCTCAGCGTCTACATGGTCGGGCTGTTCCTCAAGCACGCGGGCTGACCGGCCCAGCGGCCGGCCGCGCGCCTGCTTACTTCTTCAGCTTGGCGAAAGCCGCGGCCATCGCGCCGCCGGCGCTGGGCGCCGGTTTTTCCTGGCGCTGATGCTGGGCCAGGCGCTTGCCGTCGGCGCGGTCGCCGCGCTGTTCCGGACGCGCGCCCGGCTGCGGCGCGCTATCGCTCAGGCGCATGGTGAGCGCGATGCGCTTGCGCTTGACGTCCACTTCCAGCACCTTCACCTTGACCACCTGGCCGGCCTTGACCACGGTGTGCGGGTCCTTCACGAACGTGTTCGACAGCGCCGAGATGTGCACCAGGCCATCCTGGTGCACGCCGATGTCGACAAAGGCGCCGAAGGCGGCCACGTTGGTCACCACCCCTTCCAGGATCATGTCCGGACGCAGGTCCGAGATGGCTTCCACGCCTTCCTTGAAGGTCGCGGTGGTGAATTCCGGACGCGGGTCGCGGCCCGGCTTTTCCAGTTCCTTCAGGATGTCGGTCACGGTCGGCACGCCGAATTTGTCATCCGCGTACTTGGCCGGATTGAGCGACTTGATGAGCGCACTGTCGCCGATCACCGACTTCATGTCGCGCTTGATGTCGCCCAGGATCTTCTCGACCACCGGGTAGGATTCCGGGTGGACCGCGGAAGCGTCCAGCGGGTTCTCGCCGTTCATCACGCGCAGGAAGCCGGCGGCCTGCTCGAAGGTCTTGTCGCCCAGGCGCGGCACCTTCTTCAATGCCGCGCGCGAGGCAAACGCGCCCTGCATGTCGCGGTAGTTCACGATGCTCTGCGCCACGCTGCCGGACAAGCCCGAGACCCGCGCCAGCAGCGGCGCCGAGGCGGTGTTCACGTCCACGCCCACGGCGTTCACGCAATCCTCGACCACGGCGTCGAGCGAGCGCGCGAGCTGGGTCTGCGACACGTCGTGCTGGTACTGGCCGACGCCAATCGACTTCGGATCGATCTTGACCAGTTCCGCCAGCGGGTCCTGCAGGCGGCGCGCGATCGACACCGCGCCGCGCAGCGACACGTCCAGTTCCGGCAGCTCGCGCGAGGCGAATTCGGAGGCCGAGTAGACCGAGGCGCCGGCTTCCGACACGACGATCTTGGTCAGCTTGAGTTCAGGGCGTCGCTTGATCAGGTCCGCGGCCAGCTTGTCGGTCTCGCGCGAGGCGGTGCCGTTGCCGATCGAGATCAAGGACACGTTGTGCCTGGCCGCCAGCTGGCCGAGGGTGTGCAGGGCGCCGTCCCAGTCGTTGCGCGGCTGGTGCGGGTAGACCGTGGCGGTGTCGACCACCTTGCCGGTCGGGTCGACCACCGCCACCTTGACGCCGGTGCGCAGGCCCGGGTCCAGGCCCATGGTGGCGCGCGGGCCGGCCGGCGCGGCCAGCAGCAGCGCCTTCAGGTTGCGGGCGAAGACCTGGATCGCATCGAGTTCGGCCTTCTCGCGCAGCGCGCCCATCAGCTCGGTCTCGATGTACATGAAGCTCTTCACGCGCCAGGTCCAGCGCGCGGTGTCGAGCAGCCACTTGTCGGCCGGGCGCCCAAGCGCCTTGATGCCGAAGGCGGCGCAGATGCGGCTCTCGCAGGGGTTGTGCGGCGCATCCCACTTCGGTTTTTCCGGTTCCGAATCGAGGCGCAGGCTCACGTCCAGCACGCCCTCGCGGCGGCCGCGCATCAAGGCCAGCGCGCGGTGCGACGGGATGGTGGACAGGGTCTCGGAATAGTCGAAGTAGTCGGCGAACTTTTCACCTTCGTCTTCTTTTCCGGCGATGACCCTGGACTCGACCACGCCGTGTTCCTGCACGTATTCGCGCAGCGACTGCAGCAGGCCCGCGTCTTCGGCGAAGCGCTCCATCAGGATCTGGCGCGCGCCGTCGAGCGCCGCTTTCACGTCCGGCACGCCCGGGTTGGCGCCGCCGTCGGCATTGGTGAAGGCCTCGCGCAGGTAGCCGGACGCCACTTCTTCCGGATTGAGCGACGGGTCGCCGAGCAGGGCCTCGGCCAGCGGCGCCAGGCCCGCCTCGATCGCGATCTGCGCCTTGGTGCGGCGCTTCTGCTTGTAGGGCAGGTAGAGGTCCTCGAGGCGGGTCTTGTCCGCGGCATGGGCGATCGCATCGAGCAGCTCCGGCGTCATCTTGTTCTGCTCCGTGATCGAGGCGATGATCGCCGCGCGGCGGTCTTCGAGCTCGCGCAGGTAGCGCAGGCGCTCTTCCAGAAGTCGCAGCTGGGTGTCGTCGAGGCCGCCGGTGGCTTCCTTGCGGTAGCGTGCGATGAAGGGGACAGTCGCGCCTTCGTCGAGCAGGGCGACGGCGGCGGCCACCTGGGCCGGTTTGGCGGACAGTTCGAGGGCGAGGCGTTGTTCGATGGATGGCAGCATGCGGCTTTTCGTTCGTTGAGGCGAACAAGCAATGATACGCAAACGCGACAGATACGCCAGTCTTGACGTTGGCGCACACCTGTGCGTTCTCACAACAAGCATCCATTTGAGATTTCCAAAGCGAAACAGTTGACTTTCATCACTGCTGCGAAACCGTAAGAGTTGCACAATGGAATCACCTGCTCACCTAAAGGAGTACCTGATGAAAAAACCGATATGTAACAAGAGATGTGCCGGTCAAGGGATGACCGAATACATCATTATCGTGGCTCTTATCGCCGTAGCCGCTATCGCTGTTTATCAGTTATTCGGCGCAACAGTGCGGAACCAGACTGCCGGCATCGCCCAAGAAGTCGCTGGCCAGAACGGCTCAGATGCCATTGCTAAAGCTGGCACTGCCGCCAATAAAGCAGCGACGGTTGCAGCCGATGCGAACAAAAATTCGCTCTCAACGTATGGGAACCAAGCCGACGCGGGTAAACAGGGCGGTGGAGGTGGCGGCTCTGGGGGGCAATAGAAACGTATATAACCCATACCGCGTTCGTTCTTTCCAGAGATGCACATCAGCCCAAAGTCAACAAATCACCAGTGGCCTGCCCGCCAACGTGGGCAGGCGCTTATCTATGGGTTATTCGTCTTAACCGTAGGACTCGTAGCGTTATTTTTTCTTTTTAACACTGCGCAACTTTCTAGCGAAAAGACGAAGTTGGTCAATACGGCAGATGCTGTGGCATACAGCGCAGGTGTAATGCACGCGCGAGCACTGAATTTTTCTGCTTACACAAATCGTGCATTGATCGCAAACGAGGTGCTAATAGCACAGATGGTGAGCGTTTCGTCTTGGTTAGACTATGCCCAAGGGCACGTCAGGGGGGTGCCTGAGGTGTACTGTCAATAACGGACACGCTCGTCTTAAGCCGCCTGCGGCTGTTCGCTGAAGGATTCGGCGAACAACGCTGGCGGAACAAAGCCGATGCGGGAATGGCGCCGCTGTCGGTTGTAGAAAATTTCAATGTATTCCTGAATCGAGGCCTTTGCCTCAGCACGGGTGGCATAGCGGCGATGATGAACAAGCTCATTCTTCAGCGTGCCCCAGAAGCTCTCCATCGGCGCGTTGTCATAGCAGTTCCCGCGGCGCGACATCGACGCGCGCATGCCGAACTGCGCCACCAGCTCCTGGTAGGCATGGGCGCAGTATTGGCTTCCACGGTCCGAATGATGGATCAGCCCTGGCGCCGGCCGCTTGTGGCTCACGGCGCGCCACAAGGCCTGCGTCGTCAGCTCCTGCGTCATGCGCTCGCCCATCGCGTAGCCGACGATCTCGCAGGTAAAAACGTCCTTTACGCCGGCAAGATACAGCCAGCCTTCGGCAGTGGAGATATAGGTGATGTCGGTCACCCACACTTCGTCAGGCCTGTTCGGCGCGAACCGCTGTTCCAGCAAGTTCTCAGCGATGGGAAGGTTGTGATTCGAGTTTGTCGTTGCGATGAATTTGCGCCGTTGTTTGCAGCGCAGATTGAGCTCCTGGCGAAGTCGGCGCACACGGTCGCGACCAACTTCATGACCCTGTGCAGCAAGCTCGTGCTTTATCCGAGGCACCCCGTAGGTCTCTCGGGTTTGCCGATGCACTGCCGTAATCAGGATTTTCAACCGAGCGTCTTCCTGCTCGCGTGTCGATGGCTTGGCCTGCAGCGAGTTGTAGTAGCCGCTGCGCGAGACGTCCAATACCTGGCACATCAGCTTCACAGGATAGCCAGGGAAATCGAGTCGCATTGTCTTTATCCACGCGTACTTGGCAGCGACTCCTGCGCAAAGTACGCCGCCGCTTTTTTTACGATGTCCCGCTCCATCTCTGCCTGGGCTAGCTGCTTGCGCAGCTTCGCGTTCTCCGCTTCCAGCTCGGCCACAGAGCGGCTTCCAGGGGCTGCTGTTGCGGCCGGCCCGCGTTTGGCGGCTGCTACCCAATTGGCCAGCGTCCCTTTTGGGATACTTACTCGTGCTGCTGCCTGCTCAATGGACAAACCCTGCGCCAGCACCAGCTTCACGGCTTCTTCCTTGAGTTCCGGGGTGTACGTCTTCTTCAATGTCTTCATAAAGGCTCCTGTTGGTGAACTTTACCAAACAAGAGTGTCCGAAAAAATCAGCGTACCTCAGTCTGGCCGAAACACTGGAGCGTACCTCCAACACTATCCGCAGTCGGCTGCAGATGGAGGGAAAGATTCGCGCATTGACGGCGCAAGGCAAGCTGCAAGCCTGGGTCGTCGGTTTTTTACCCATTGTGCTGCTATTGATACTTCAGCGAATGGAACCAGAGGCGATGGCGCTGCTGTGGACTACTCGAATCGGCTGGGGGGCGCTGGTTGCTCTCGTGTTCCTTGAGTTCATGGGGATCTTTGTAATTCGAAAAATTATCGCAATCGACGTTTGAGAACCCCGTCCTATTTAGCTAACCAGGGGGCTTGCCGATGCATCAATTACTTCTTCAGCATAGCGGTTGGGTAGTGGCGCTGTTCGCCCTCGGGATAGGGATGTCAGTCGCCTTGGCAGCATGGATTGTCAGTCGAAATGTAGCCGAGATCCCACCAGAGGATCGCCAGTACAAGGACGCGCCGCCGCTTGCATTTCGCCTTGCCTGGATTCCGATCCATTGGATTAGTCATGCAATTTCCGGCTATATGCCGGCGAAGCAGCATGATGCCTTGGTTGTGCGATTGCGCAAGGCGGGCCTTGAGTACTCGTTATCTCCATCTCAATTTATAGCAGGTTCCATCACTTCTGGTTTGTTAATTGCCATTTTGACTTGGTGGGGAACGAGCACTTTCGACATTCCAAGCGAGGACGGTACCGGTATTTCCCTGATGGGGTATTTACAGTTTAGTGCGGTCGGCTTTTTATCCGGATACGCCTACCCGTTCATCTGGCTACGGGACCTGATCCTCCGAAGGAAAAGCGAGCTGCTCAAGTCTATTCCCTTTTATCTGGACATTATCACCTTGTGTGTCGAGGCTGGGCTGAACATGCAGGGGGCGATGAGCCAGGCCGTTGCGAAGGGACCGAAAGGAGTGCTGCGCGATGAGTTCCAGCGCGTCTTGCGCGACATTCGTGCTGGGAAGAGTCGTGCGGAGTCATTACGCACGATGGCTGAGCGACTTGCGGAGCCAAATGTCACGAATTTCATCACTGCCGTCATCCAAGCAGAAAAAATGGGGATGAACCTTGGTCCGGTGCTACGGGCGCAGGCGGACCAACGGCGCAGCGAGCGATTTCTTCGCGCGGAAAAGCTGGCGATGGAGGCGCCAGTGAAGATGCTGTTCCCCCTGATTGCCTTCATTTTCCCATGTACGTTCATCGTCCTTTTCTTCCCGATCGTCATGAAATTCATGAACTCTGGGCTGTAGCAATAGATGACCATACAAGCTGACATGGATTTGTCCAACCATTACGAGGCTAGATTGCATACGCGCTCCGGCAGCCACTCCATCAGACTACACACCGCCCGTGGGCTATGGGAGCGATTCCGCGGTCTCATGCTTTCTACACAGCTTCCTCAAGGCTTAGGCTTTCTGATCCCGAGATGCTCGAGTGTTCACTGTTTTTTCATGCGCTATCCCATCGACGTCGTGTATATCGACAGCGAAGGCCGCGTGTTGAAATATGTCCGTGGGCTAGCGCCATGGAAAACAAGTGTCCTGGCGCCTAGGCGCGGATTGAAAGCCGGCGAAGTTCATACGCTTGAGCTAGCCGCAGGAAGTATCGACAAGTTTGCAATTGACTGCGAAAGCCAGTTGGTCGACGTGCCTTGCAGATCAAGGCCGGTGTCGGGATCTCCAGTTAAACACCAGGGCCAGCGCGGATCTGCGATGACGGAGTTTGTCGTCGTCGGGCCTCTCATTACGCTGCTGGGCTTGGCCATTTTGCAATATGGTCTTCTCTTCTTCGCAAAGAATCAGATAAATCATGCGAGTTTCATGGCTGCAAGGGCAGGTAGTGTGGGCAATGCGAGCCTGGAGAAGATAGAAACTGCCTTTGCTAACGCTTTGGTTCCACTGTATGGCGGTGGGCAGTCTGCGACGGAGATTGCCGCGTCCCTCGCCAAAGCCAAGGCCGATTTGGCGGGCAACGTGCGGATTGAGCTAGTCAATCCGACCAAAGAAAGCTTCGACGACTGGAACGATCCTGTCCTTCAGGCGGCACTGAAGACCGGATCCCGGCGGGTTATCCGAAACAGCAACCTGCCGTTTTTGAGCCCCGGGATGGACGAGGTTAAAGCGAATTCAGGACAGAACCGGCAGGACGCGAATCTTATAAAACTACGGATCACGCATGGTTACATGCCGAAGGTCCCGGTTGTGTCGAATATTTATAAGGTCTACCTGAAGTGGCTGGACCCGAAGTCTGATTCTTTCCATACCAAACTGGTGGAGTCGGGGCGTATCCCGGTGGTTACTCACGTGACAATGCAAATGCAGTCGCATCCAATCGAGAGTGACAACCCAGTGTCCCTGCCCGGTGCAGGTAACGGCGGCCAGCCAGCAGACCCGGGAGACCCGCCAGTAGCCAATACGCCGCCACCGGAGTGCGGAACCCTCAGTTGCCATCCTTCACAACCGAAACCCTCACCTCCAGTTGACCCAGGTGGGCCATGTAGTGGAACCGATTGTCCAGTTTGTGAAGGCCCGTCTGCCTAGCAACTATGCATAAATTCAAATAGCAGATCCCGTTGATGAAACGGGCAGCGTTTAGCCATCCATTTTGTTTCAAAGGGAACGTGCATGAAAAACAAATCGGCCCTGATGATTGTTATGTTTTGCTGCGCATTTGTCACAAAATCGACGCCGGCCCAGATCCCACTGCCAGGCAGTTGCGATCCCACGATCCAGAGCTGCGCTCCAGGAACTACCCCGCCCCCTGGACCGGGTGGACCAGGATCGTGCGGTCCGCAGCCCGGTGGCGGTACTTGTGGAGCGCCGGGTCCGGCAACTAGCGCAAGCAACACTGGTGTAGACGTTGGCGCCGGCAATCCAATCAATGTTATCAGCGGCAACAAGTACCAACGCGAGGTCGACATGCCACCGCTGCCTGGCGTCCTCGGGCTGGAACTGGTACGACATTACAACAGCGCATACAGCAGGCCGACGCATACGAATGGCATCGTTGGCCGTGGCTGGAAACTGAGCTACGAGACAGAGCTGCATGTAGTAGGCCGGACCATTCAGATCGTGCAGGCAGATGGATCGCGCGTGATGTTCGCGCGCGATCCGAATGACCCCAGCCTTTGCAGCACAGCGGAACCGTCCCAAGGTACGGTGCGAATCACGCGCACTGCGCGTGGCGACGAATACCGCTGGCTCTGGGCTGACGGCCGCATCCTGAGTTTCAACGCCGCTGGCAAGCTGCTCCAGATTGCCGTTCCCACAGGTGAATTCCTGAGCTTACAATACGATTCGAGAGGCTTGTTGCTTGGAGTCACCGATCCGCAGGGACGCAGTCTGCGCCTGCACTATCTCTCGGCCGAGTTGGCGCGCGCGGGTGACCGCTTCCGTGGCGTGCAATTCATCGACACACCCGTAGGCCGAATCGCATATGAATACGGAAGTGTGATGCCGAAAGCTGCCTTGGGTTCGAGCAAGGACGTGCTGGCCAATCTGGTAAGCGTTAAAGGTCCAGATGGCCAATGGCATCAGCGTTACTATTACGAAGACCCGCGTCATCCGACCCTACTGACTGGCATGAGTGTCGAGGAGCCGGGAACGACGGGCAAGCCAGTCGTCCGTCGTATCGCGACCTATGGATACGACGATCAGGGTAAAGGCAACCTCACGGTTCGGGGACTGCCGGCACGCCTGAAGACTGGTCCCGACGGTAAGCCACTGCAACCCGCATCCCTGGTCGAGGGTACCGGTGTGGAACAGGTGACCCTAGATACCCGTACTGCCGGCCAGACCGTCGTTAGCAACAGCCTTGGAAAGAAAACGGTTTACCGCCATATCATCTTGGCAGGGCAATACAGGCTGCTGGAAGTGCGGGGTGCGGGATGCGCCAGCTGCGGCGACAGCGACGTTCGGTACCGTTATGACGACATCGGCAGGTTGATCGAAACAATCCGCCTATCACCCAGCGGAACCCCGCTAGAGGGAATATCGACGGAGTATGACCATGGGGGGCGAATCTCCCGGGTTAGCCGGACCGATTACCGTCACGGTAAGCCCCATCAATCTAGTTGGATCGAGCGTTACGAGTACATTGGCGATGCCCGGCGTCCCCATTTGATTGCGCGCCCCAGCGTTGTTCCTGGCCTGGAGACGCAGACGCGCTACCAGTACAATGCGCACGGCCAGCCGCTTGCTATCACCGAGTCCGGATGGACCCCGACAAGCGGAGAGGAGAAAGTGCCGCAAGTCCTCTCCCGCACCACGCGCTACGGCTACACGCTGGTAAGCGGCCGCAGCCTGCTTACCACGATCGATGGCCCGCTTCCGAACGGGCCAGGCGCCACGCCCGTAACGGCCGATATCACGGCACTCGAATGGGATGCGCGGGGCAACGCAGTGACGGCCATGACCCTACCCGGTGGAATGCGCAGCCAGGTGCGCTACGACGCGGCTGGCCGCATCGCTGGAGTCGTCGGACCGAATGGCCAGGCATCCACCTATGCGTACAACGCCCGTCACCAAGTCGTTGCAATTGATCGTGGCGGAATAGGGCTGGGCTTTCGCTACGATGGAATGGGCAACATGATCGAAACTGGGGAAGACGCTGGAAATGGCTACCGACCTGTCCTGCGCTTCGACCATGACAACGCCGGGCGCCAGACATCGGTGGCCTCGCACATCGGCATCGCGGCGATTCGTCATTACGATACCGAGGGCAAGCTGCTGGCGGAGAGCGTGATGTCGGCGAGTTTTCGTCAAGGCCGGCGCTTCCAGTACGACGCTACCGGACGCCTGACTGCGCTGACCGATGACGCTAGCGGGACGCGCCGCATCGACTGGAATGCAATGGGCTTACCCGGCGTTGTCACCGATGCCCTGGGCCGCCAACGGCATTTCCGCTACGACGAAAGAGGCCAGCTGTCGCAGGTAACCGAAGCCGCCAACACGACGCAAGCTGGCCTGTACGACACGACGCTGCGCCTGGGACGTGATCCACTGGGCCGGATCGCGCGCATCGCCACGCCTGGTGGTTTGACGACACACCAGCTTATCGACGATTTCGGGCGCATCGTCGCCACCGGTAATGCCGACCGCGGCATGCTTATGCGGCGCTACGACGAAGCCGACCGGTTGGTGAAGAGCGCCGATGCGAACGGCAACTGGGCCAACTACGAGTATGACGTGGCCGGGCGTATCGTCCGGCAGACCCTGACTGATCCGCGCGCGCCAAAAGGTCAGCGGGAAAGCGTGACGACCTGGACTTACAAGGGCTCCCGGTTGACCAGGATCGACCATCCTGGTCAGCAGGAACAGTACACCCACGATGCCGCCGGGCGTATTACTACCAGGACCGTGACGCTGTCGTCGCCCGGTGGCAAGGCCGTCACCAGCCTGACCGAATATGCCTATGACCCGAATGGTCGCTTGTCCGGCATGTCCCTGCCCGACGGCAGCATGCTCGAGTACCGGCGCAATGGCCAGGGCCAGGTCGTGTCGCTCGAGCGTCACCGTATCCGTACCTCCTGGCTGCGCTGGCTGCAATCTCCCGAGGTCATCGTCAGGGACCTGGAGCGCGACATCGTCGGTTTGCGCAGCGCCGCCTACGGCAACGGGGTGCGTGCGCGCTACCAGCGCAGTGCGCAAGGGGTGCTGGCCAGGGTCGACTACCGCGCGCCGCCACGTGTGGCGCCGGCTGCCGGCATGACACTGGCGCTTTCTGTCCTGTCGGGCGCCAGGCCGGCCGCCGCGGCGCGTGCGCGCGCGGCGGGTCTGCACACCGGCCCGAACAATGGATTCGCGGCGGTGCCGACACTGCCGGGCGCGCTTGGACACCCGCGTGATCGGGATGCCTTGCTGGATCATCGCTATCTGTGGGACGCCGAAGGTAACCTGCTCCTGCAGGAAGCCGCCGACCGGACCAGTAGCTATGCCTACGATGCCCAGGATCGCCTGGTCGCCAGCGCCACGGTGCTCAAGGTAGGCAAGACGCTGCCGGCTATGAGTGTCAGCCGCTACCTGTATGATGGCGCTGGCAATCGCGTGCTGTCGCAGCAGGACATCGACAGCCAGGATGAACTCACGGCCGGCACGCGTGCGGCACGCTACGCGCCCGGCAGCCAGCGCTGGCTCGGCGATACCGCGACCACGGCACCCGTGTACGACCCGACCGGCCAGCCTGTTACTGCCGGGACGAGGACCTACCGCTGGGACGCCGCCGGCCAGCTACGCGAGGTGCGTGCCGGGAACAAGGTCCTGGCGCGTTACCGCTACGACCACCGGGGCCTGCGGGTGGCCAAGGAAAGCGGCGGCACGCTGCGCCACTACCTGTACGAAGACCGCAAGCTGCGCGCGGAGCTCTCCGCCGACGGCTCGATCGCCCGCCAATACGTGTACCTGGCCGATCAGGTCGTGGCGGTGATCGACTGCGATGACACTACCCTGGTCGCGCAGCCGCGCTCGGCGTTCGCCCAAGCCGTGGCCGACCTGGGGGCGGCAGTCGCCGGCTGGTTTTCAAGGCCGGACACAACCGCCTATCTGCATACCAATCACCTGGGTGCGGTGGAGGCGGCTACTGACCGTGAAGGAAAGCTGCTCTGGCGCGCGGCATATCATCCCTACGGCAAGCTTTCTAGCCTGAGCGCGCAGCGCGGCTTCGAGCTTAACCTGCGTCTGCCAGGGCAGTATCTCGATACTGAAACCGGACTGCACTACAACGATCGTCGCTATTACGACCCCGAGCTGGGGCGTTATCTCTCGCCCGATCCGATCGGGCTGCACGGCGGCGTCAACAGTTATGCCTACGTGGACGGCAACCCGCTGAAGTACGTGGACCCGAGCGGGCTGATTCTGTTTGCCTTCGACGGCACCGGCAATAGCGCTAATCCTGGGTCGGGAGCGTCTTTGTCGAATGTGCGGAAGATATACCAGGCCTACGATGAGAAGCTGAATGGAAGTAAGTTCTACATTACTGGCATCGGTACCACGGACATCAACATGAGCTATGAAGGCAATGTGGCCAACGGCGACGGCTTCGACCAGCGCGTCGCGCTAGGCTTCAAGTTCCTCGACGAGTTTATCGACAGCGATACCAAATCGGACCTGATCGACATTGATGTAGTCGCTTTCAGCCGGGGCGCGGCCGAGGCACGGGTCTGGCTAAACCAGCTGGTGGGAAAAATGCGCAATGGCCAGTACACATCCGTCAACAGTCGAAAAACCCGCTGTCTCAACCTGCGCTTCGAGGGTCTGTTCGACACCGTCTCGCATCTAGGCTACCTGCACGGCAACGACGACAAGTATGACTTCGGGATTCCTACAGCGGTGCGCCATACAGCGCATGCCGTTGCCCTGAATGAATACCGCGGCGACCCGGTGAGCTTTCACCTGCGCTCGATCCTGGGTTCGCAGCAGCCATTGCGAGCCAACCGGATCGAACAAGCCTTCGTTGGCGCCCATTCGGACGTTGGCGGTGGCTATGAGTCGGGCGACCTGGCGGATGTGGCGCTGATGTGGATGCTGAACCAAGCCCGGCAACAGGGGATCAAGTTCGATGAAGACCTGATTACGAAGGCGGGATGGAAGACCGTCACCCTCCCCATCCTTCACGACAGCAGCAACAACCATCTCAACGTGCCGAGGCTGGCACCGCATTACGACAATCGAAAGATTATTTACACGGATGGTAAAGAAGTGCAAGCCTTGGAGAACACACGAGTCGGCGGATACAGCATTGCAGATACAAAGTCCCTCATCCGTTACTACAACCGCTGGTGCGGTCAACCCGGCTCGCCCGCAGTTGGGCTGGTGGACATGGCGAAATACAGTGAGTGGACCAAGAAAATGAGCCTGTCAGTATTTCTGTGTGGAACGGGGTCATGAAATAATCTCGAAAGGACTGTTCCATGACCGAAGTGATGACCACCAAAAAGCCCAAGAAACAGAAAGCCGCATACCCATTCCCGGTCGAGCTGATCGACCAGTTGCTCGCCCAGGTCGAGAACAAGGACGCCGAATCGATCCTCGGTGAAGCTGGCCTGGCCGGACAGCTCAAGAAGATGCTGGCCGAGCGCATGCTGTCGGCCGAGCTGAGCCATCACCTGGCCAGCGAGGGCGAAGGCAGCAAGAATCACCGTAACGGCAGCAGTCCGAAGAAGGTGCTGACACCGGGCGGCGAACTCCATCTGGACATTCCACGTGATCGCCTGTCGAGCTTCGAGCCCAAGCTGGTGGCCAAGCACCAGCGCCGGATGACGGGCTTTGACGATCACGTCATCAGCATGTACGCGCGCGGCATGAGCGTGCGCGAAATCCAGGGGCATTTGTTGGAGCTGTACGGTACCGACGTCTCGCCAGACCTGATCTCGACCATCACCGACGAGGTTCTCGAAGAGGTCAATCAATGGCAGCAGCGGCCACTCGAAGCGATGTACCCGATCGTCTATTTCGACGCGCTGCGCCTGAAAATCCGGGACGAAGGCACCGTCAAGAACAAGGCCGTCTACCTGGCCTTGGGCATTCGTGCCGATGGCCGCAAGGAGGTGCTGGGCCTGTGGATCGAGCAAACGGAAGGAGCCAAGTTTTGGCTGAAGGTTTTCAACGAACTGAAGAACCGAGGACTGGAGGACATCCTGATCGCCGTCGTCGACGGCCTGCGCGGCTTCCCTGAGGCCATCGAGGCGGTATACCCGCAAGCGCAGATTCAGACCTGCATCGTACACCTGATTCGCAACTCGACAACGCTGGCAGCGTGGAAGGACCGCAAGGAGCTGGCGGCGGCCCTGAAGCCCGTCTACCAGGCTGCCAATGCTGACTTGGCTGAAGCGGCGCTTGACGCGTTCGCGGCCGGGCCATGGGGCACCAGATTTCCGACGGTGGCAGCGATGTGGCGCCGCCAGTGGCAGCAGGTAATTCCCTTCTTCGCCTATCCGCCGGAAGTGCGCACCATCATCTACACGACCAATGCCATCGAGAGCTTGCATATGCGCCTGCGAAAGATCGTCAAGAACCGCGGCCACTTCCCCAGCGACGAAGCAGCAACCAAATTGTTGTTTCTGGCCTTGCGCAATATCGAGAAAGATTGGAAGATGCCGCAGCGTACCTGGAAACAGGCTGCCAATCAGTTCGCCATTATGTTCGGCGAGCGCTTCACGAACGCAATTACCTAACTACGAATTCTGGCCCCGCACACAGAATTTCTGACAGGTCCAAGAAAATAGGTATTAGCATCGCCTTCCAGCAACCCGTCCAAACCCGTATCTGCGAATGAGGACCCAATGGAGAATCGCCACGTTAAACGTTCAACGCGCACCCGCGCGCTTTTTAAAGTCGGCGCCATTCTGGGGTTAGCTCTCCTTGTTTTGGGGGGCGTCCGCCTGTGGCAGGGCGAGCCCGCCACAGGCGGGGCCGTGCTGAACTTCACGAGCACAATACCGGCTAAGAGGATCGAAATCAGTAGCGCTCGAGACCAGGCCGGACGTCCCTTCGCACATGCAGGTTCCTTTCATCACTCTGACAAGCCAATGAAGGGTGGAGCAACAATGGGAAGCGCGCCGGACACTTTTGGATTGCCAACTTGGATCGAGTTCAAATGGCAGGAGTTGCTGTACCCTGCGCAACCACGCGAGTTGTTCGCCACTGAGGAAGCTTGGAATGCCTATGTCAACGAGCGATACTGCGCGGCGCCGCTAAAGATAGCGCGCGTCACGGTGGCCGAAAAGGTGCCCGCATGGGCACTCGAAGAGGTCGCCAAATCGCGCGCAACGACGCCGCCGGATCAGCTGCCCGACAAGATGCTGTGGCTGCATTTCATCTGGACAACTGAGGGAATCAAAATGCGTTGGAAAATCCACAATAGCGAGCGTGGGGGCAATTCTCCCGAAGGTGGAGACCCCATATGAAATTGTCGGCCTGACGACTACATGACCGCCAGGACCGTGACGGTGTCGCCGCCCGGCAGCAAGGCCGTCACCAGCCTGACCGAATATGCCTATGACCCGAGCGGTCGATTGTCCGGCATGTCCCTGCCCGACGGCAGCATGCTCGAGTACCGGCGCAACGGCCAGGGCCAGGTCGTGTCGCTCGAGCGTCACCGTATCCGTACCTCCTGGCTGCGCTGGCTGCAATCTCCCGAGGTCATCGTCAGGGACCTGGAGCGCGACATCGTCGGTTTGCGCAGCGCCGCCTACGGCAACGGGGTGCGTGCGCGCTACCAGCGCAGTGCGCAAGGGGTGCTGGCCAGGGTCGACTACCGCGCGCCGCCACGTGTGGCGCCGGCTGCCGGCATGACGCTGGCGCTTTCTGTCCTGTCGGGCGCCAGGCCGGCCGCCGCGGCGCGTGCGCGCGCGGCGGGTCTGCACACCGGCCCGAACAATGGATTCGCGGCGGCGCCGGCACTGCCGGGCGCGCTTGGACACGCGCGTGATCGAGATGCCCTGCTGGATCATCGCTATCTGTGGGATGCCGAAGGCAAGCTGCTCCTGCAGGAAGCCGCCGACCGGACCAGTAGCTATGCCTACGATGCCCAGGATCGCCTGGTCGCCAGCGCCACGGTACCAGCTACGCGAGGTGCGTGCCGGGAACAAGGTCCTGGCGCGTTACCGCTACGACCACCGGGGCCTGCGGGTGGCCAAGGAAAGCGGCGGCACGCTGCGCCACTACCTGTACGAAGACCGCAAGCTGCGCGCGGAGCTCTCCGCCGACGGCTCGATCGCCCGCCAGTACGTGTACCTGGCCGATCAGGTCGTGGCGGTGATCGACTGCGATGATACTGCCCTGGTCGCGCAGCCGCGCTCGGCGTTCGCCCAGGCCGTGGCCGACCTGGGGGCGGCAGTCGCCGGCTGGATTTCGAGGCCGGACGCAACCGCCTATCTGCATACCAATCACCTGGGTGCGGTGGAGGCGGCTACTGACCGTGAAGGAAAGCTGCTCTGGCGCGCGGCATATCATCCCTACGGCAAGCTTTCTAGCCTGAGCGCGCAGCGCGGCTTCGAGCTTAACCTGCGTCTGCCAGGGCAGTATCTCGATACTGAAACCGGACTGCACTACAACGATCGTCGCTATTACGACCCCGAGCTGGGGCGTTATCTCTCGCCCGATCCGATCGGGCTGCACGGCGGCGTCAACAGTTATGCCTATGTGGACGGCAACCCGCTGAAGTACGTGGACCCGAGTGGCCTCATTCTGTTTGCCTTCGACGGCACCGGCAATAGCGCCAATCCCGGGGCGGGGGCATCGTTGTCGAATGTGCGGAAGATATACTAGGCCTACGACCAGAAGCTTAACGGGAGAAAGTTCTACATCACCGGCATCGGTACCACGGACATCAACATGAGCTATGAAGGCAATGTGGCCAACGGCGACGGCTTCGACCAGCGCGTCGCGCTAGGCTTCAAGTTCCTCGACGAGTTTATCGACAGCGATACCAAATCGGACCTGATCGACATCGATGTCGTCGGCTTCAGCCGCGGCGCGGCCGAGGCACGGGTCTGGCTGAACCAGCTGGTGGGCAAAATCCGTAATGGGCAGTACACATCCAACAAGAGTCGAAAAACCCGCTGTCTCAACCTGCGCTTCGAGGGTCTGTTCGACACCGTCTCGCATCTGGGCTACCTGCACGGCAACGACGACAAGTATGACTTCCGGATTCCTACAGCGGTGCGCCATGCAGCGCATGCCGTTGCCCTGAATGAATACCGCGGCGACCCGGTGAGCTTTCACTTGCGCTCGATCCTGGGTTCGCAGCAGCCATCGCGAGCCAACCGGATCGAGCAGGCCTTCGTTGGGGCTCATTCGGACGTTGGCGGCGGTTATGCCTCGGGTGACTTGTCGGATGTTGCGCTGATGTGGATGCTGGACCAGGCCAGACAGCAGGGCATTAAGTTCGTTGAACAGACTGTAAAGGATTCCGGATGGGATATCGTCACACTCCCCATCCTTCACGACAGCAGCAACAACCATATCCAAGTGCCGAGGCTGGCGCCGCATTACGACAATCGGAAGATTGTCTATACGGACGGTAAAGAAGTACAAGCTCTGGAAAACACACGAATCGGCGGCTACAGCATTGCAGATACAAAGTCCCTCATCCTTTACTACAACCGCTGGTGCGGTCAACCCGGCTCTCCCGCAGTCGGGATGGTGGACATGGCGAAATACAGTGAGTGGACCAAGAAAATAGGTATTAGCATCGCCTTCCAGCAGCCTGCGCAAACCCGTCTCTGCGAATGAGATATCCAGTGAATACTGCCCACACCAAACATTCGACGCGCACCCGTGCGCTATTCATGGTCGGCGCCATTCTCGGGCTGCTCCTCCTTGCTTTGGGGGGCTTTCGCCTGTGGAGAGGTGAGCCCCCAACAGGAGGAGCCGTGTTGAACTTCACGAGTACGGTGCCAGGCGTCCGGATCCAGATCAGGAACGCGGTGGACCAGGCCGGCCAGCCATTTCTTCACGCAGGCTCCTTTGGGCCTTCTGATGACCCTATGAACGGCGGTGCTACGATGGGAGGCGCGCCAGGCACTTTTGGCCTACCAGTCTGGATCGAGTTCACATGGCAGGAGTTGCCATACCCCGGGCAGCCGCGCGAGTCGTTCGCCACCGAGGAGGCCTGGGGCGACTACGTACGAGAGGTGTACCGGGCTGCGCCGATGAAGACCGGGCGCGTCAAGGTGGCGGAAAAGGTGCCTGCATGGGCATTAGACGAGGTCGCCAAGTCGCGCGCCACCACGCCGTCGGATCAGCTACCCGACAAGATGCTTTGGTTGCATTTCATCTGGACGACCGATGGAATCAAGGTCCGTTGGAGGGTCAATAGTTCCACCGACATCAAGCAGGACTCGGAAGGGGGCGACCCTTTGTGATGAAGTTTCATATAGGTGCCGAAGGCAATCGACCCCTACAGGAGGCAGCCGACCAGATGAGCACCTACGCCTATGATGCCCAGAATTGAGGTGTACTGTCAATAACGGACACGCTCGTCTTAAGCCGCCTGCGGCTGTTCGCTGAAGGATTCGGCGAACAACGCTGGCGGAACAAAGCCGATGCGGGAATGGCGCCGCTGTCGGTTGTAGAAAATTTCGATGTATTCCTGAATCGAGGCCTTTGCCTCAGCACGGGTGGCATAGCGGCGATAATGAACAAGCTCATTCTTCAGCGTGCCCCAGAAGCTCTCCATCGGCGCGTTGTCATAGCAGTTCCCGCGGCGCGACATCGACGCGCGCATGCCGAACTGCGCCACCAGCTCCTGGTAGGCATGGGCGCAGTATTGGCTTCCACGGTCCGAATGATGGATCAGCCCTGGCGCCGGCCGCTTGTGGCTCACGGCGCGCCACAAGGCCTGCGTCGTCAGCTCCTGCGTCATGCGCTCGCCCATCGCGTAGCCGACGATCTCGCAGGTAAAAACGTCCTTTACGCCGGCAAGATACAGCCAGCCTTCGGCAGTGGAGATATAGGTGATGTCGGTCACCCACACTTCGTCAGGCCTGTTCGGCGCGAACCGCTGTTCCAGCAAGTTCTCAGCGATGGGAAGGTTGTGATTCGAGTTTGTCGTTGCGATGAATTTGCGCCGTTGTTTGCAGCGCAGATTGAGCTCCTGGCGAAGTCGGCGCACACGGTCGCGACCAACTTCATGGCCCTGTGCAGCAAGCTCGTGCTTTATCCGAGGCACCCCGTAGGTCTCTCGGGTTTGCCGATGCACTGCCGTAATCAGGATTTTCAACCGAGCGTCTTCCTGCTCGCGTGTCGATGGCTTGGCCTGCAGCGAGTTGTAGTAGCCGCTGCGCGAGACGTCCAATACCTGGCACATCAGCTTCACAGGATAGCCAGGGAAATCGAGTCGCATTGTCTTTATCCACGCGTACTTGGCAGCGACTCCTGCGCAAAGTACGCCGCCGCTTTTTTTAGGTTCTTCGCGGGGAATGGGGGAAGACGGGGTTGACGATCTAATCGGGAGGTGGTGGCGGTGGCCTGATGTTGGTAGATTGATAGTCGCCAAACAAATCAGTCTATCAAACCACCGCCATGCTCAATGCTATGTCGTCTGTCCCGTTTTGGGAAGGCCATATTGTCGACACCGTCCAAGAACAAGAAGACGGATCACTGTTAATCGTTCTCGATACCTGCCCGGCAAGGGATGCTGTGTGCGGAGCGTGCCACCAGCCTTGCGCCCTGGTGCATGAGCGCCGAAGGCGTAAGGTGCGCGATCGCGACGTTCTGGACAAGCGCGTCTGGCTCGATGTGCCGGTACGGCGGCTGGACTGCCATCACTGCAATGCACGAGTGGCCGAGCACATTGTTTGGCTCGACCGCCGGGCGCGCATCACGCACCGCGTGCGTCTGTGGGTCGAGGCGCTGGCGCAGTTGCTGCCCATAGCCCATATAGCCCGGTTGACCGGGCTGCACTGGCATACCATCAAAGAGATTGATCATCGGCGACTAAAGCAGCTGCACGGCGACTTCTCGGCGGTGGGCGTACGCCGCTTGGTCATGGACGAATTTGCCCTGCACAAGGGCCATCGCTACGCTACCGTGGCCATGGATGCCGAGCGTATGCGCGTCTTGTGGGTTGGGGAAGGCAACAGCCGGGAAGCGATCCGGCCATTCTTTGAGCTGCTGGGCGAGCAAGGCTGCCAGCGAATCGAGGCGGTGGCCATGGATATGAACACGGCCATGGACCTTGAAGTGCGTCAGCAATGTCCAAACGCGGAGGTGGTCTACGATTTGTTTCATGTCGTGGCCCGCTTCGGCCGCGAAGTCGTCGACCGGGTGCGCGTCGATCAAGCCAATACGTTACGGGCCGAACCAAAAGCGCGCCAGGTCATCAAGCGTAGCCGCTGGCTGTTACTACGCAACCGCGACAACCTCAAGGCCGAACAGGCCGTCAAGCTCGAAGAACTGCTCGCCGCCAATCAGCCGCTGGCAACGGTCTACCTGCTCAAGACCGAATTGAAAGAGATCTGGTATGCGCCATCGGTCCGGGAAGGTGCTCGTCGATGGAAGGCTTGGCTCAAACTCGCCTTGGAAAGCCATATCACACCGCTGATCCAGTTTGCCAAACGGCTGGCCAAGTACCGGCGCGGCATTCTGGCTTCGGCCATCTATCCGATGAACTCATCGATCCTGGAAGGCGTCAACAACCGCATCAAAGTCATCAAGCGCATGGCCTACGGATTTCGGGATGCATCCTACTTCTTCCTGAAAATCAAGGATGCGTTTCCCGGCAAAACGCGATGAACCTTTTTTTACGATGTCCCGCTCCATCTCTGCCTGGGCTAGCTGCTTGCGCAGCTTCGCGTTCTCCGCTTCCAGCTCGGCCACAGAGCGGCTTCCAGGGGCTGCTGTTGCGGCCGGCCCGCGTTTGGCGGCTGCTACCCAATTGGCCAGCGTCCCTTTTGGGATACTTACTCGTGCTGCTGCCTGCTCAATGGACAAACCCTGCGCCAGCACCAGCTTCACGGCTTCTTCCTTGAGTTCCGGGGTGTACGTCTTCTTCAATGTCTTCATAAAGGCTCCTGTTGGTGAACTTTACCAAACAAGAGTGTCCGAAAAAATCAGCGTACCTCAAATCGCCTGATCGTCAGCGCTGCGGCATTCAAGACAAACAAGACGTCGCTTTCCTCGAATGTCAACCGCAAACTGAATGACGGCGCTGACAACCGCTGCTGCCGCAGAATGATATAGGCAATCAAGATGAATTGGGAACGGCAACGGCAACGGCGACGCGCGGCGTATGGTAGGCGCCGGCTTAGATGCTGGCTGGACCACAACGCATATGCAAAACCGGTATAGAACCCGACCGGCTAAAAGTCGGCCGGATGGCCTACCGCCTAACGCCGACAGCGGCGCAGATGCAGCTTTCGCAGGGAGCTCGCGAGGCGCGTCCCACTCGGTTTTCCGGTTCGAATCGAGGTGCAGGATGATGCCCTGCGCGCCTTGGCCGCAGCAAAGCACCAGCGCCACGCCACCGCGTGGTGCAAACGGATGATCGGCACAGACTCAGCATAGTCAAACTAGTCGACGAAGTTTGCCTCGCTCTCCTTGCGCGCGACAACCTTCAATTCGCGCAGCAATTGTAGCTGGTTCGCGTCTTCGACGAATCGTTCACTCAGGATCGGCACGCCGTCGAGGGTTGTCGTCGCATTGAGTATGCCCGGGTTGGCCCCAGCGTCCACGTTGTTAAAGGCCTTGCGCGGTAGCCCGCGGCCACCTCGTCCGATTGAGCGTGGGGACGGCCAGCAGCGGAGCGCAAGCTTGCTAAGATCGCGATCTGTGCTCCAGTGCGGTGCTTCTGCTTATAAAGCAGACACAGGTGGTCGAGCAGAACTTGTCTTCGACATGGCTAACAATATCTAGCAAAATCCGGCCTCATCTTGTTCTGCGCCGTGGTTGACGCGATGACTGCTGCGTCACTTTTCGAGCTCGCGCAGGCAGTGCAGACGCTCTTCAAAAGTCGCAGCTGGTTGTTGTCTGGGCCACCAATTGGTGCACGCGTCGATGCGCGCGTGTCTCTAAAAGGTCAAGCAAACAATGATACGCAAACGCGGGGGATACACCAGTCTTGACAGCGCCACTTGAACATGCGAGAACAGTCGGCTGTACGCGTGATTCGCATGCACGAGCAGCGTGCACGCAGATGGTGCGGACAAGTTTTGTCCGCTACGTGCGATTCCGAACAAAACGGAAGCGTCCGTATGAAGGATAATGCTCTTTATTGTCGTTTTTAATACAGACACACGAGACCCATGCACACAGTCGATGATCATCGCGAGAACGCCAACGACGCACCCGCAGCAGCACCCGCCGTCGCCCGCGCTCCCGCACGCGCTCCCGCCCTGCCCGCGCCGGTGGTGAGCTGGCTGCAAAGGGTCGAGGCGGCGGCGCACCCGCAGCCCAAGCTGACCGACGAGGTCGTAGATCCGAAGGCCGTGCAGTACAAGTTCGTCTACGTGATGGCCCCGACCAGCGGCGGTCGCCACGTTGCCATCTGCCTGTGCAAGGCGCGCCTGCGCCCGAACGGCGACGTTGCCGCCGCCAGCCCGGTGAGCGAGATCTTCTCGCTGTTGTCGGCGCCACCCGCCTACCTCGAAGGCGACGACGTCGACCTGGTGCGCTTCTTCATCGCCATGCGCAGCGGTTCGGCCCAGGGCACCAGCGCCACCGAACCGAAAGGCAAGGTGGGCGCCATCCTGCTGCAGATGCTTCTTGAACAAGGCAAGCTGCTGTGGGCGAACTCGTGGTCCGACATGGCCGGTGGCCTGGTCTACCCGCTGCAGGCCGGCCCGACCCGCCTGGCCAGCCTGGCCTGGCGCGACGAGGGCCGCGTGGCCAAGCTCGGATGGTCGGTGGAACCGGCCAACGGCGCCACCCACAGCGGGGCCGACCTGATCGACTACATGCTGCCGACCGACCCGCCGTGGTACATCGACAACCTGTCGATCGGCCCGCTCGAACTGAATCGCGGCGGCATCGACATCTCGCTGGCCGAACTGCAGGCCCTGGTGGCCCAGGCCCCGGCCCTTTCCGGCACCGACAAGAAGCGCGTCTCGCAACTGTTGCTGGCGCACGGCCTGCAGCAGCTGATGCCGCTGCCGCAGCCGCTCACCCAGCGCTTGCGCAACGACGTCAAGCCGATTCCGCACCTGCTGCTCGATTCAGTGCAGCTGTCCGACGGCGGCACGCCGCGCTGGCACGACTTCGCCGTGCTCGCCTTCGACTACGACGGCCAGCGCGTGTCCTTCGATCCGGCCCAGCGCGTGGTGCGCCAGATCGGCGACGTCACCGAAGTCATCGAACGCGACCCGAAGGCCGAAGCCGCGGCCCTCAACAAGTTGAACGAGATCGGCTTCCGCAAGCCGGTCACCGCGCCCTTCAACGCCATGGCCGGGGCTTTGGTGCTGGACAGCCAGGCGCACTGGCTGCGCTTCGCCGAGAACGATCTCGACGCGCTGTCCGACACCGGCTGGCACCTGCAAAAATCGGCCAAGTACCGCTACGACGTGGTGGCGGTCGAAGACTGGTATGCCGACATCGACGAACCCGAGGAGGCGGGCAACGCCTGGTTCGAACTGGAACTGGGCATCGTGGTGGCGCGCAAGCGCGTGCCGCTGCTGCCGGTGCTGGTGCAGCTGATCCGCAGCGCACCTGCCGACTTCGACCCGGCCGTGCTGGCCGCCCATGCCGAGGCCGACCAGATGCTGGCCACGCTGCCGGACGGCGCGCGCGTGGCGCTGCCTTGGGGCCGCCTGAAGCCCATCCTCGCCACCCTCGGCGAGCTGTACTTCAACGACAAGATCAAGGGCCGCATGCGCATGTCCACGCTGGACGCGGCGCGCCTGGAAGACCTGGCGCGCGGCCTCGAGCTGCGCTGGACCGGCGGCGAGCGCCTGCGCGAGACCGGCCGCAAGCTGAGCCAGTTCGGCTCGGTCAAGAAGGTCGAGGCCCCGAAAGGCCTGCAAGCTACCTTGCGCGACTACCAGCTCGACGGCCTGTCGTGGATGCAGTTCCTGCGCGAGTACGACCTCGGCGGCATCCTGGCCGACGACATGGGTCTCGGCAAGACCGTGCAGACCCTGGCCCACATCCTCACCGAGAAGGAAGCGGGGCGCCTGACCAGCCCGGCCCTGGTGATCGCGCCGACCAGCCTGATGACCAACTGGTTCGACGAAGCCGCGCGCTTCGCGCCGAGCCTGAAGGTGCTGCTCCTGCAGGGCAAGGAGCGCATGGACCTGTTCGACCAGATCGACGACGCCGACATCGTGCTGACCACCTATGCGCTGCTGCCGCGCGACGAGGAAAAGCTGCGCGAGCACCACTATCACCTGGTGATCCTGGACGAATCGCACTACATCAAGAACACCCGCTCCAAGGCGGCGCAGACGGCCGGCTCGCTCAATGCCCGCCACCGCCTGTGCCTGTCCGGCACCCCGCTCGAGAACCACCTGGGCGAGCTGTGGTCGCAGTTCCACTTCCTGCTGCCTGGGCTGCTGGGCGACGAGAAGAGCTTCAACAACCAGTTCCGCCACCCGATCGAACGCCAGGACGACTCGGTGCGCCGCACCCTGCTGAGCCGCCGCATCAAGCCCTTCCTGCTGCGCCGTACCAAGGACCACGTGGCCAAGGAACTGCCGGAGAAGACCGAGATGGTGCGCCGCATCGAGCTCTCAGGTGCACAGCGCGACCTGTACGAAACCGTGCGCCTGGCGATGGACAAGAAGGTGCGCGACGAGATCGACCGCAAGGGCGTGGCGCGCAGCCAGATCGTCATCCTCGAAGCGCTGCTCAAGCTGCGCCAGGTCTGCTGCGACCCGCGTCTGGTCAAGGCCATGCCGGGCAAGAAGAACACCGCCGCGGTGTCGGCCAAGCTGACCGACCTGATGCAGATGGTCGAAGACCTGCTGCAGGAAGGCCGCAAGATCCTGGTGTTCTCGCAGTTCACCAGCATGCTGTTCCTGATCGAGGAAGAACTCGCCGCGCGCGGCATCCACTACGCGCTGCTCACCGGCGAGACGCGCGACCGCTCGGCCCAGGTGGCCGCTTTCCAGCAGGGTGCGGTGCCGATCTTCCTGATCAGCCTGAAGGCCGGCGGCGTGGGCCTGAACCTCACCGCGGCCGACACCGTGATCCACTACGACCCGTGGTGGAACCCGGCCGCCGAGAACCAGGCCACCGACCGCGCCTGGCGCATCGGGCAGGACAAGCCCGTGTTCGTGTACAAGCTGATCGCCAAGGGCACGCTGGAAGAAAAGATCCAGCAGCTGCAGCTGAAGAAGTCGGAACTGGCGCAGTCGATCCTGTCCGAAGGCGAATCGCAGAAGATGGCGCTGACGCAGGAAGATCTGCAGGCGATCTTCGCACCGCTGGAAGACTAAGAGCGCTCCAAAGGCGCGAATAAAAAGGGCGGCTGGTTTGCACCAGCCGCCCTTTTTTGCATCAATGCGGATTATTTGTAATAAGCCTCGACCTTGCCCTTCAGCTTGATCAGCATCGGCTTGCCCTTGCGGTCGAGCGTGCGGCCGGCGGCGACCTTGATCCAGCCTTCGCTCATGCAATACTCTTCGACGTCGTGGCGATCCTTGTCGTTGAAGCGAATGCCGATCTCGCGCTGGAAAACGTCGCGGTTATGAAAAGGGCTGCTCGGGTCGATCGAGAGCCGGTCCGGGAGTGGGGGGAGGGTAGCGGTATCGTTCATAGACGCGAATTATCCACCAACTGCGCGCAGTGTGGCGCATTTTTCATCATGGTCATGCGCCGCTCGCCGGCCTGCGCAGGACAAGGCTGGGCTCGCTTCTATACAAAGACCCGGCAGCAACGATATACTGGGTGACAACATTCATTGTCCCATCGATAACAGGAAATGCCCATGACCCGTAGCACGGCTGCCGATCCCCATGCTCCGGCCAGTCCGGAACGCTCTGCCGGTATCGATGCCCATTTCCGCACCATCGCCGAACTCGCGGGCGACATCGCCTTCAGCATCGACTTGCCCGCGCACACGCTGCGCTACCTGAGCCCGGCATTCTCCGCCTTGCTGGGCCACGCGGCCGGCGCCCTGCAGGCCGCGCTCCTGGGCGACGGCACGGACGAAGCGCTGGGCGCGCTCGGCCTGCAGCTCGCCGCGCACGACGGCCTCGTTCCGGGCGAGCGCCGCGTGCAGGAAGTCGACGTGCGCAACGCGGATGGCCATCCGGTCGGGCTGCAGGTGATCGCCACGGTGGTCCGCAACGAGGACGCCAGCCGCTCGCTGGTGGGACTGCTGCGCGACCTGTCGGCGCAGCGCGCCCACCAGGCCGACCAGCGCCGTTTCGCGAGCATGCTGAACCACGAATTCCGCACGCCGCTGGCGACCATCGATGGCGCGATCCAGCGCCTGGAAGCGACCACCCAGGGTGTCGACGACGCGGTGCGCCAGCGCTACCGCAAGATCGCGGTCGCGACGGACCGCCTGATTGCCATGCTGGATGAATATTTATCGCCCGACCGCATGGCCGCGATCGGCAAGGTGCGCCAGCCGAACACGATCGCCGCGCGCGACCTGCTGGATGCCGGCGTCAAGCAGTTGCGCGAGGCGGGCCGCGAAGCGGTGCTCGACGCGGAAACACTGACGCAAGGCCTGCGCGGCGAGCCGGAGGGATTGGGCCTGGCGCTCAAGGTCCTGGTCGACAATGCCTTGCTGTACTCGCCGGCCGGCAGCAAGGTGACGCTGGGCGCACGCCGCAGCGGCAACGGGGTCGAGTTCACGGTGCGCGACGAAGGCACGGGCGTGCCGCCGGAAGATGCAGCCTGCATTTTCGACAAAGGCTACCGCGGCAGCAATGCCGCCGGCCTGCCGGGCAGTGGACTGGGGCTCTACATGGCGCGCTCGATCGTCGACGTCCATGGCGGCATGCTGCGCCTGGGAGAAGACGGCAAGGAATTCCGGCTTTGGTTACCCGCCCTGGATATTAACGGCCAACAACAACTTGCCTCATCCTCTCCCAACAGTGATAATCGGACCGATCATTAACCTGACCAATCCATGACGCAGATACTGATTGTTGAAGACAATGGCGAATACGCCGACGACATGGCCGAGTTCCTGCGGGAGCTGGACCACGACGTCACGATCGCCAAGACCGCAAGCGAGATGTGGGCGGCGCTGACGCGCACCCCGGCAGCGGTCGTCGTGCTCGATCTCGGCCTGCCGGACGAGGATGGTTTCAACGTCATTCCACGGATGCGCCAGCTGTACCCGGAGATCGGCCTGCTGGTGCTGACCGGCCGGGTCGCGTTCGACCACCGCATCCTCGGGCTGCGCCTGGGCGCCGACCACTACCTGACCAAGCCGATCAAGTTCCCCGAACTGGCGGCGCACATCGAAGCGCTGGACCGCCGCGTGCGTCCGGCCGATCCGGCGCCGGCGCCGAGCAAGTGGACCCTGCGCGTGAGCGCGCGCCAGCTCGAGCTGGGCGGCAAGATGATCGACCTGACCGAAAAGGAGTGCAATTTCCTGCACCTCCTGACCATCAACACCCGTCCGGTGCCGCGCCAGGTGATCGTCGCCGGCATGGGCGGCGAAGACCCGGACGCCAGCCGCCGGGTCGACATGCTGGTCTACCGCCTGCGCAAGAAAGCCCGTTCCGGCCTCGGCCAAGACCTGCCCCTGCGCAGCGCCTACGGCGAAGGCTACAGCCTCTCGGCCGGTTTCACGCTGGCCTGACGGCGGCGTTTTCCCCGCGATTTTTCATTCCAGGACGGCATTCCTGCCGTCTGTCGCATGGCGCTCCTTCGACGCCTCTGCCGCTCGCTACACTCCGCCTGTCCCGTGTACCGAAACGACCGAAGCAAAGGAGCCCCATGTCGCGCTATCGCCTTTCCGCCATGTCCGCATTGTCGCTCTGCCTGCTGGCCGGCGGTCCTGCCGTCGCGCATGCCCAGTCCACCGAACTGCTGCGCGAGCGCGCGCCGGCGCAGCGTCCGCAGATCATGTTCGTCGCCAGCACCCATCTGGCCAACCATGGCAGGGACCTGGTCAACACCAGCGTGCCGGACGTGCTGGAGCCGCAGCGCCAGAACGAGATCGCCGCCCTGGCCGAGGCGCTGGCGCGTTTCAGGCCAACCAAGGTGGCGGTGGAGGTGCAGCTGGCCGAGCAGGCCGCGCTGGACGAACGCTACGCCGGCTACCGCCAGGGCAGCTACCAGCTGGCCCGCGGAGAGACGGACCAGCTCGGCATGCGCATCGCTGCCAGACTCGGTCATCCGCGCCTGTATGCGGTGGACTGGAAATATGCGCCGCCGGGGCCGATCGCCGAGTATGACTTCAAGACCTGGGCCATGAACGAGGGCGGCGCGCACCCGGCGCGCTTTGCCGCCATGGCCAATCCGGCCTGGGTGCAGGAGGAGAACGCGATGATGCGCCGCGAACCGGTGACCCGCTGGTATGTGCACTTCAACCAGCCGGACAAGCTGGAGAAGATGAACCGGGCCTATTTTGATTACGCGATGTTCAATAACGGCAAGGATTATCCAGGTGCAAACTGGGTCGGCGCCTGGTATGCGCGCAACCTCAAGATTTTCGCGAACCTGGTGCGGCTGGCGGAGGGTCCGCAGGAGCGGCTCTTGGTGATCTACGGCCAGGGCCATGTTTTCCCGCTGCGCCAGTATGCCGAACAGTCGGGCGCATTCACCGTCGTGGACCCGCTTCCGCTCTTGACAGCGGCAGCTGGACAGTAATTGGGGACAGAGTCAGACGTTTTTTAAGCGCGCCCGCAATCAATTGGGGACAGAGTCGCGCTTCTGGACTATAATGCATGCTCGACTCAGCATACATCATGGCACGCCTTCCCCGACTCGTCATCCCGAACCAGCCGCACCACGTCATCCAGCGCGGCAACAACCGCCAGCCGATCTTCCATGAAGAGGAGGATTATCGGCGCTTCCTCGGCTGGCTGAAGGAAGCGGCGCGTTTTTACGAGGTGGCGATCCACGCCTATGTGCTGATGCCGAACCACCTCCACCTGCTGGCCACGCCTTCCAACGAGTCCGGGCTGGCGCTGATGATGCAGAAGGTTGGCCGCTTCTACGTCCCCTGGTTCAATCAGAAGTACGCGCGCACGGGCGGCCTGTTCGAAGGGCGCTTCCGCACCTCGCTGGTCGATACCGAGCATTATTTCCTGGTCTGCAGCCGCTACATCGAACTCAATCCGCTGCGGGCCGGGCTGGTGGCGGCGCCGCTGGACTATCCGTGGTCGAGCTACGCCCACCACGCCGGCGCGCGCAGCGACGCCCTCGTCACCGACCACCTGCTCTACTGGGGCCTGGGCAACACGCCCTTCCAGCGCGAAGCGGCCTACACCGAACTAGTCATGCAGGGCATTCCCCAGGAAGAAGTCGATTTCCTCACCGCCTCGGTGCTGAAGAACCAGCCCCTGGGTTCGGATGCCTTCAAGGCCGAGCTCGAGCGCCGGACCAAGCGCCAGATCCTGCCGGCCAAGCGCGGGCGGCCGTTCCGGGAGCCGATCCCGCCGCCTCCGCAAGCATAAACAATCAGCAACTGATCAAGGGCACGATTATTCGTGCCCTTTTTTTGTTCAGCACCGGTCGAGACAGGGCTGGGAACGCGATTTGTGACATTCGGACGGGCTTGCGGTGATAGGGGGTGTCGCCGCTTCTCATCATTAAAATCAAGGGCTTATCAGAAAGAGGCAAGATTTCCATGCCTTCTATCTACTCTGTCCCCATATAATAAATACTTCAAAAAGTTATCAAACAATTCGACTCTGACCCTAATTGTTTTTGTTTACGTTTGTGCTGCGTTGCACTATTCTCGATTTTCGACCCCTGAAAAAGCTGTGGAGATTGCCTCATGATTGCCCAAGGTTTGTACGATCCCGCCAATGAACACGATGCCTGCGGCGTCGGTTTCATCGCCCATATCAAGGGCAACAAGAGCCACTCGATCATCGAGCAGGGCCTGCAGATCCTGAAGAACCTCGACCACCGCGGCGCGGTCGGTGCCGATCCGCTGATGGGCGACGGCGCCGGTATCCTGATCCAGATCCCGGACCAGTACTTCCGCGACGAGATGGCCAAGCAGGGCGTGGAACTGCCGCCGCCCGGCGAATACGGCGTCGGCATGGTGTTCCTGCCGAAGGAACACGCTTCGCGCATCGCCTGCGAACAGGAAATCGAACGCGCCGTGCGCATCGAAGGCCAGGTCGTGCTCGGCTGGCGCAACGTGCCGGTCGACGAGACCATGCCGATGTCGCCCTTCGTGAAAGCCAAGGAGCCGGTGATCCGCCAGATCTTCATCGGCCGCGGCCCGGACATCATGGTGACCGACGCGCTCGAGCGCAAGCTCTACGTCATCCGCAAGTCGTCCGGCCACGCGATCCAGGCCCTGAAGCTCCTGCACGGCAAGGAGTTCTTCGTGCCCTCGATGTCGGCGCGCACCATCGTCTACAAGGGCCTGCTGCTGGCCGACCAGGTCGGCGTGTACTACAAGGACCTGCAGGATCCGCGCTGCATCTCGGCCCTCGCCTTGGTGCACCAGCGCTTCTCGACCAACACCTTCCCGGAATGGCCGCTGGCCCACCCTTACCGCCTGATCGCGCACAACGGCGAGATCAACACCGTCAAGGGCAACTTCAACTGGACCCGTGCCCGCGAAGGCGTGCTGAAATCCGCCGTGCTGGGCGACGACCTGGGCAAGCTGTTCCCGCTGATCTATGAAGGCCAGTCCGACACCGCCTGCTTCGATAATGCGCTCGAGCTCCTGGTGATGGCCGGCTATCCGGTCGCCCAGGCGATGATGATGATGATCCCGGAAGCCTGGGAAAACCACACCTCGATGGACGACAACCGCCGCGCCTTCTACGAATACCACGCCGCGATGATGGAACCGTGGGACGGCCCCGCCGCCATGGCCTTCACCGACGGCCGCCACATCGGCGGCACCCTGGACCGCAACGGCCTGCGCCCGGCGCGCTACGTCATCACCGAGGACGACCTGGTCGTCATGGCCTCGGAATCGGGCGTGCTGCCGATTCCCGAATCGCGCATCGTCAAGAAATGGCGCCTCCAGCCGGGCAAGATGTTCCTGATCGACCTGGAAGCCGGCCGCATCATCGACGACAAGGAGCTGAAGGACACCTACTCGAACGCCAAGCCGTATAAAGCCTGGATCAAGTCGGTGCGCATCAAGCTCAACGAGATCAAGCTGTCCGAATCGCAGCTCCCCCAGCACCGCGTCAAGGATGCGCAAGGTGAAAAAGCGGCGGTGCCGCTGCTGGACCGCCAGCAGGCCTTCGGCTACACCCAGGAAGACCTGAAGTTCCTGATGGCGCCGATGGCGGTGCTGGGCGAGGAAGCCACCGGTTCGATGGGCAACGACTCGCCGCTGGCGGTCATGTCGAACAAGCTCAAACCTTTGTATAACTACTTTAAACAATTGTTTGCGCAAGTGACCAATCCGCCGATCGACCCGATCCGCGAAAGCATGGTCATGTCGCTGGTCTCCTTCATCGGCCCGAAGCCGAACCTGCTGGACACCAACAACGTCAACCCGCCGATGCGCCTTGAAGTGGCGCAGCCGATCCTCGGCTTCGACGACATGGCGCGCCTGCGCGCCATCAGCCTGCACACCGGAGGCAAGTTCAAGTCCTATGAGCTGAACATCTGCTATCCGGTCGCCTGGGGCAAGGAAGGCATCGAAGCCTGTCTCGCCTCGCTGTGCGCCGAAGCCGTGGATGCGGTCAAGTCGGGCCACAACATCCTGATCGTCTCGGACCGCAACCTCTCCGCCGAACAGGTCGCGATTCCCGCGCTGCTGGCCACCTCGACCATCCACCAGCACCTGGTGGGCCGCGGCCTGCGCGCCTCCACCGGCCTGGTGGTCGAAACCGGCTCGGCCCGCGAGACCCACCACTTCGCGCTGCTGGCCGGCTACGGCGCGGAAGCCGTGCACCCCTATCTCGCACTGGAAACCCTGGCCGACCTGGCGCACAACCTGCCGCACGAGATGGATGCCGACAAGGCGATCTATAACTACACCAAGGCGGTGGGCAAGGGCTTGATGAAGGTGATGTCCAAGATGGGCATCTCCACCTACATGTCCTACTGCGGCGCCCAGATCTTCGAAGCCGTGGGCCTGAACAAGTCGCTGGTCGACAAGTACTTCCGCGGCACCTCGTCCACCGTGGAAGGCATCGGCCTGTTCGAAGTGGCGGAGGAAGCGCTGCGCCTGCACGCGCTGGCCTTCGGCAACGACCCGGTGCTGGCCAACGCGCTCGACACCGGCGGCGAGTACGCCTTCCGCGTGCGCGGCGAAGACCACCTGTGGACCCCGGACGCGATCGCCAAGCTGCAGCACTCGACCCGCGCCAACAACTTCAGCACCTACAAGGAATACGCGCAGATCATCAACGACCAGAGCCGCCGCCACCTGACCCTGCGCGGCCTGTTCGAGTTCAGGATCGATCCGTCGAAAGCCATCCCGCTGGAAGAAGTCGAGCCGGCCAAGGAAATCGTCAAGCGTTTTGCCACCGGCGCGATGTCGCTCGGCTCGATCAGTACCGAAGCGCACGCCACCCTGGCGATTGCCATGAACCGCATCGGCGGCAAGTCGAACACCGGCGAAGGCGGCGAGGATCCGCGCCGCTACATGGGGGAGTTCAAGGGCATCCGAATCGCCAAGGGCGAGAGCCTGGCCTCGATCCTGGGCGCGGACCGCGTGGTGGCCGACATCCCGCTGGAAGAGGGCGATTCGCTGCGCTCGAAGATCAAGCAGGTGGCGTCGGGCCGCTTCGGCGTCTCCGCCGAGTACCTGGCCTCGGCCGACCAGATCCAGATCAAGATGGCGCAAGGCGCAAAACCGGGCGAAGGCGGCCAACTGCCGGGCCACAAGGTGTCCGAATACATCGCGTCCCTGCGCGTGTCGGTGCCGGGCGTGGGCCTGATCTCGCCGCCGCCGCACCACGACATCTATTCGATCGAAGACCTGGCGCAGCTGATCCACGACCTCAAGAACGTCAACCCGAACGCCTCGATCTCGGTCAAGCTGGTCTCGGAAGTGGGCATCGGCACCGTCGCCGCGGGCGTCTCGAAGGCCAAGGCCGACCATGTGGTGGTGGCCGGCCACGACGGCGGCACCGGCGCTTCGCCGCTGTCCTCGGTCAAGCACGCCGGCACCCCATGGGAGCTGGGCCTGGCCGAGACCCAGCAGACGCTGGTGCTCAACGGCCTGCGCAGCCGCATCCGCGTCCAGGCGGACGGCCAGATGCGCACCGGCCGCGACGTCGTGGTCGCCGCCATGTTGGGCGCCGACGAAATCGGCTTTGCGACCGCGCCGCTGGTGGTCGAAGGCTGCATCATGATGCGCAAGTGCCACCTGAATACCTGCCCGGTCGGCGTCGCGACCCAGGACCCGGTCCTGCGCGCCAAGTTCCAGGGTAAACCAGAGCACGTGGTGAACTACTTCTTCTTCGTTGCCGAGGAAGCGCGCCAGATCATGGCGCAGCTGGGCATCCGCAGCTACGACGAGCTGATCGGGCGAACCGACCTGCTCGACAAGGCACGCGCTGTCCAGCACTGGAAGGCGCAGGGCCTGGACTTCTCGAACATCTTCTACCAGCCGAAGGTCGATTCGCCGCGCGCCCTGTTCCACACCGACGGCCAGGACCATGGCCTCGACCGTGCCCTGGACCACAAGCTGATCGCCCAGGCCAAGGCCGCGCTGGAGAAGGGCGAACGCGTGTCCTTCATCTCGCCGGTGAAGAACCTGAACCGCACCGTGGGCACCATGCTGTCGGGCGAAGTGGCCAAGCGCTACGGCCACGCCGGCCTGCCGGACGACACCATCCACATCCAGCTGCAGGGCACCGCTGGCCAGTCGGCCGCGGCCTTCCTGGCAGCCGGCATCACGATCGACCTGGTGGGCGAGGGCAACGACTACGTCGGCAAGGGCCTGTCGGGCGGCCGCATCATCGTGCGTCCGAACACCGAGTTCCGCGGCTGGGCGGTGGACAACATCATCGTCGGCAACACCGTGCTGTACGGCGCGATCTCGGGCGAGGCCTTCTTCAACGGAGTGGCCGGCGAGCGCTTCGCGGTGCGTAACTCGGGTGCCACAGCGGTGGTCGAGGGCTGCGGCGACCACGGCTGCGAATACATGACCGGCGGTACCGTCGTGGTGCTGGGCGAGACCGGCCGCAACTTCGCGGCCGGCATGTCGGGCGGCGTCGCCTACGTGTACGACCCGAAGGGCGAGTTCGAAGGCAAGTGCAATACCACGATGGTGAACCTGGAACCGGTGCTCACCACCAAGCAGCAGGGCCAGGCTGGCCAGGCCGGCTGGCACAGCCAGACCCGCGGCGGCGAGCGCGAGTCGGACGAGGTCATCCTGCGCCGCCTGATCGAGCGCCACTTCAAGCACACGGGTTCGACCCGCGCGCGCAACCTGCTGGACGACTGGGCCAACAGCCGCGGCAAGTTCGTGAAGGTCTTCCCGACCGACTACAAGCGCGCGCTCGAAGAGATGCATAACTCGAGCATGGAAGAAGCGAACGACAAGATCGAGCTGGCGGCCTGATCAGAAATAGCGAGATAAGGAAAACAACGTGGGCAAAATTACCGGCTTCATGGAATTCGAACGGCAGGAAGAGGGCCACCTCGAACCTAGCGATCGCGTCAAGAACTACAAGGAATTCGTGCTGACCCTGACCGATGGCCAGGCCAAGGTGCAGGGCGCACGCTGCATGGACTGCGGCATCCCCTTCTGCAATACGGGCTGCCCGGTCAACAACCAGATCCCGGACTGGAACGACCTGGTCTACCACGGCAACTACCGTGCGGCCGTCGAGAACCTGCATTCGACCAACAACTTCCCCGAGTTCACCGGCCGCATCTGTCCGGCCCCGTGCGAGTCGGCCTGCACGCTCGGCATCAACGACGACCCGGTCGGCATCAAGTCGATCGAGCGCAAGATCGCCGACAGCGGCTGGGAGCACGGCTGGATCGTGCCGCAGCCCGCAAGCGTCAAGACCGGCAAGAAGGTCGCCGTGGTCGGCTCCGGCCCGGCCGGCCTGGCCGCCGCCCAGCAGCTGGCGCGCGTCGGCCACGACGTGACCGTGTTCGAGAAGAGCGACCGCATCGGCGGCCTGCTGCGCTACGGCATTCCCGACTTCAAGATGGAGAAGGACCTGATCGACCGCCGGGTAGAGCAGATGAAGGCGGAAGGCGTGGTCTTCCGCACCAGCGTCCTGATCGGCAAGGACTTCCCGGCCACGGTCAGCAACATGGCGCGCGACACCATCTTCCCGGAAGACCTGGCGCAAGACTTCGACGCCGTGGTCCTGGCCGGCGGCGCCGAGCAGCCGCGCGACCTGCCCGTGCCGGGCCGCGAGCTCAAGGGCGTGCACTTCGCGATGGACTTCCTGCCGCAGCAGAACCGGGTCAATGCCGGCGACAAGCTGAAGGACCAGATCAAGGCGACGGGCAAGCACGTAGTCGTGATCGGTGGCGGCGACACCGGTTCCGACTGCGTCGGCACCTCGAACCGCCACGGCGCGGCCTCGGTCACCCAGTTCGAACTGATGCCGATGCCGCCCGAGCAGGAAAACAAGCCGCTGGTCTGGCCCTACTGGCCGACCCGCCTGCGCACCTCGTCCTCGCACGAGGAAGGCTGCCAGCGCGACTGGGCGGTGGCGACCAAGCGCCTGGAAGGCAAGGGCGGCAAGGTGGAAAAACTGGTGGCCTGCCGCGTCGAGTGGAAAGACGGCAAGATGGCCGAGGTGCCGGATTCGGAATTCGAGATGAAGGCCGACCTGGTGTTCCTGGCGATGGGCTTCGTGTCGCCGGTGCAGAACGTGCTGGACGCCTTCGGCGTGCAGAAGGATGCGCGCGGCAATGCCCGCGCCGCGGTCGAGGGCGAGCGTTCCTACCAGACCTCGGTGCCGAAGGTGTTCGCCGCCGGCGACATGCGCCGCGGCCAGTCGCTGGTGGTGTGGGCGATCCGCGAGGGACGGCAGTGCGCCCGCGCGGTCGACGAATTCCTGATGGGCAGTTCGGTGTTGCCGCGCTAGCTTCCTCGGGGACGCGACACCGGGACAAAGGCGGCTTCGGCCGCCTTTTTTTTCGTCGTCTCCGCAATACTGTGGACAAGGTCCAACAGCTTCCAGGTATTTACATTCGACCTGCACACTTATGTGCGCGTCCGCACGACAAGAGGGCGGCTGGCGTCCTTACGCTAAGGCTTATTGCAGCGCATCACACGACAGCCAGATGACATGCATACGAAAAAATACATTCGAAAATGTATGTTTGGATTTCCCATCGTATTCATTGATATAATTCGACAAGTGGTTGCTTGTTAGAGATACATATCTCTTAAAAAACAGTAGCTTAGACGCAGAAATATCTGACCAGCGAGTTACTTTTCTTGCAGCGTCAGCGCGACCGAACCGCTGGGACTGGGCCAGCTCAAGCGGGGCATAAGCTTTCTGCACTACAATAACGGATTACCCAAAATATCAAACACGCTGTGTCCAACCTAGTTGAAATCCGCGATCTGCACTTTGCGTACGGGGAGCGTTCCATCCTGTCGAACCTGCGCATGGACTTTCCGCGCGGCAAGCTCGTGGCCGTCATGGGCGGTTCGGGCTGTGGCAAGACCACGGTCCTGCGCCTGATCGGCGGCCAGATCCGCCCGCAGCGCGGCGAGGTGCGCGTGGGCGGCGAAGTCGTGCACCAGCTCAATACCGAAGGCCTGTACCGCCTGCGCCGCCGCATGGGCATGCTGTTCCAGTTCGGCGCGCTGTTTACCGACCTGTCGGTGTTCGACAACGTCGCCTTTCCGCTGCGCGAACATACCGACCTGCCGGAAGAAGTGATCCGCGACTTGGTCCTGATGAAACTCAACGCCGTCGGCCTGCGTAACGCGCACCGCCTGAAGCCGGCCGAGATCTCGGGCGGCATGGCGCGCCGCGTGGCCGTCGCCCGCGCCGTCGCGCTCGACCCCGAACTGATCATGTACGACGAGCCCTTCGCCGGCCTCGACCCGATTTCCATGGGCGTTACCGCCAACCTGATCCGCAACCTGAACGACGCCCTCGGCTCGACCTCGATCCTGGTCTCGCACGACGTGCACGAATGCTTCGCGATTGCCGACTACGTGTACTTCATGTCGGCAGGAAAAATCGTTGCCGAAGGCACGCCGGCCGAGCTGCGCGTCTCGGAAGACCCGTATGTGAAGCAGTTCGTGAATGCCGCGCCGGATGGCCCGGTGCCCTTCCATTATCCGGGCAAGTCGCTGGCCGATGACCTCGGCCTGGGAGGCGTGCGCCCATGACGATCACGCGTTTCCTGGGACATATCGGCCGTAGCGTACGCGAAGCCATCGAAAGCGTCGGCTTCGCCACGCGCGCCTTCTTCAACCTGCTCGGCGTCTCGCCCGGCGCCTTCCGGCGTCCGGCCCTGATCTCGGAGCAGATCCACTTCATCGGCAATTATTCGCTGGTGATCATCATCGTGTCCGGCCTGTTCGTCGGCATGGTGCTCGGCCTGCAGGGCTATTACACGCTGAACCAGTACGGCGCCGAGCAGGCGCTGGGACAGGTGGTGGCGCTGGCCCTGGTGCGCGAGCTCGGCCCGGTCGTGACCGCGCTGCTGTTCGCCGGCCGCGCCGGCACCTCGCTCACCGCGCAGATCGGCCTCATGAAAGCCGGCGAGCAGCTCTCCGCCATGGAAATGATGGCGATTAACCCGGTCCAGCGCGTGCTGGCGCCGCGTTTCTGGGGCGGCGTGATCGCCATGCCTATCCTCGCGGCCATCTTCTCGGCGGTCGGCGTGTTTGGCGGCTACCTGGTCGGCGTGCAGCTGATCGGCGTGGACGAGGGCGCGTTCTGGTCGCAGATGCAGGCCGGCGTGGATGTGCGCGCTGACGTACTGAATAGTGTTCTCAAAAGCTTTATCTTTGGTATCGCGGTCACGTTCACGGCGCTGTTCCAGGGTTACCAGACCAAGCCGACCCCGGAAGACGTCTCGCGCGCAACCACGCGCACCGTCGTGATCGCGTCGCTGATGGTCTGGGGCCTGGATTTCATCATGACCGCACTGATGTTCAACAAGTAACAAGTCAACAACAACACCGAATTACTAGGGTATTCGTATGCATCGCAAAACTATCGACGTCTGGGTTGGCCTGTTTGTCCTGCTGGGCGCGGCCTCGCTGCTGTTCCTGGCGCTGCAGGCCGGCAACATGAGCTCGTTCTCGTTCAGCAAGACCTATGCCGTGACCGCCAAGTTCGACAATATCGGCGGCCTCAAGCCGCAGGCGCCGGTCAAGAGCGCCGGCGTGGTGGTCGGCCGCGTGGGCGAAATCAGCTTCGACGACAAGACCTATCAGGCGCTCGTGCGCCTCGATATGGAGCCAGGATATAAATTCCCGAAAGACAGTTCGCTGAAGATCCTGACTGCCGGCCTGCTGGGCGAGCAGTACATCGGCATCGAACCGGGTGGCGACACCCAGAACCTGGTCGAGGGCGACCGCATCAACCGTACCCAGTCGGCGACGGTGCTCGAAGACCTGATCAATCAATTCATCTATAGCAAGGCCGCTGAAGGAAAGGAAGGTAGTGAATGAAACACGCACCACACCGTACCACCGGCCGTATTCATGGGCTTGCAGCAATCGCCGTTGCCCTGCTGCTGACCGGCTGCGCTACCACGCAGAATCCGCAGGACCCGCTGGAAGGCTATAACCGCGCCGTATTCCGCTTCAACGACACGGTCGACCGTGCCGTCCTGAAGCCGACCGCCACCGCCTACAAGAACGTCACCCCGAGCTTCGTGCAGACCGGCGTCAGCAATTTCTTCGGCAACCTGTCCGATGCCTGGAGCGCGGTGAACAACCTGCTGCAGGGCAAGGGCGAGGCCGGCATGGGCGACGTCACCCGTGTCGCCGTCAATTCGACCTTCGGCATCTTCGGCCTGCTCGACATCGCCTCCGAAGCCGGCATCCAGAAGCATAACGAGGATTTCGGCCAGACTCTGGGCGTCTGGGGCGTACCAAGCGGCCCCTTCTTGATGTTGCCGGTGTTGGGCCCATCTACGGTACGTGACACCGCCGCGCTGCCGGCCGATATCGGCGCCGACATCTGGAAGTACAAGCGTCCGGAAAACTGGCGCAACATCGGCGCGGCGATCCGCGTGGTTGACAAGCGCGCCAGCCTGCTCGACGCCGGCAACCTGCTGGAAGACGCCGCCCTGGACCGCTACGAGTTCATCCGCGACGGCTACATGCAGCGCCGCCAGAGCCAGGTCTACGACGGCAACGTGCCGCGCCAGGCCGACGGCACCGACGATGCCGACGAGGCGACCAGCAATGCCGAACCGGCGGCCGACCCGGCCGGCAAGGCAAGCGCGGAGCCGACGAAGTAACAAGTCCTTACACACCGGTGTCATCCGTAAGCCGGCAAGAAGAGTTAACCGGGACATGCCGCGCCGCTTGACGCCGGCGCCGTATCCCAACGACAAGGAAACCACATGAAGCCCATCATCCAACTGATCGCAGCAGCAAGCGCCACCATCGCCTTCGCCACCTCGGCCATCGCCGCCGAAGCCCCGGACGCCCTGGTCAAGCGCATCAGCGCCGACGTCATCGAGACCGTCAAGTCGGACAAGGACATCCAGGCCGGCAACCGCAACAAGATCATGGACCTGGTCAATTCCAAGATCCTGCCGCACGTCGACGCCCAGAAGATGACCCAGCAGGCGGCCGGCCGCTTCTGGCGCCAGGCCACCCCGGCGCAGCAGCAAGCGCTGACCAAGGAATTCACCAACCTGCTGGTCTACACCTACTCGGGTGCGCTGTCGCAGATCAAGAACGAGACCGTGGAATTCCAGCCGATGCGTGCCGAAGCGGGCGCCAACGACGTGGAAGTGCGTTCGCAGGTGAAGGTCGCCCGCGGCGAGCCGATCACCCTGAACTACCGCCTGGCCAATGGCCCGCAGGGCTGGAAGATCTATGACATCAACGTGCTGGGCGCCTGGCTGGTCCAGACCTACACCAGCACCTTCGCCAGCGAGATCAACAAGGGCGGCATCGATGGCCTGATCAAGAAGCTGGCCGAGCGTAACCAGCAGCTGGCTTCCAAGCCGCTGAAGGCACCGAAGTAATGGCCGAAGCCAATCCGATGCTCTCGCTCGACGCACTGACCTTCCAGACCGCCCGCGGCGCCCTGGAGCAGGGCTGCGCGGCGATCGCCGCCGGCGAAACCGTGTTCGACCTCGGCGGCGTGAATGCCGCCGATTCCTCCGGCGTGGCCCTGCTGCTGGCGTGGCAGCGCCGCGCCCAGAAGGCCGGCCAGCGCCTCACCTTCATCAACGTTCCCGGGAACGTGCAGAAGCTGGCCGCGCTGTACGGCGTGGACCAGCTGGTTCTGCGGTCGTAAGTAGGGTGGACGGCTACGCCGTCCGCGCGTCCAACTCTCCCATGCATTGTCACTGAGCGTCGTCTGGCTGAACGCGCGGGCGGGAGACCCGTCCACCCTACAATACCCTCCCGCAGCAAATTCTCCCATCAGCCTCTTGTATTGTCGATTTCCCCTATAATGGGTCGTTTCCCCGCACGGCCTGGCGCGCTCGCGCCGCCTCCCAACAAGAATGACAGCGATCCAGATTAACAACGTCGAGAAGAGCTACAAGGGCTTCAAGGCTCTCAAGGGCGTCTCGATGAACATCGAGGAAGGCGAGTTCTTCGGCCTCCTCGGCCCCAACGGCGCCGGCAAGACCACCCTGATCTCCACCGTGGCCGGCCTGATCCGCCCGGACGTGGGCAGCGTCAAGATCCACGGCCACGACGTCGTGAGCGACTTCCGCGAAGCGCGCAAGCGCCTGGGCGTGGTCCCGCAGGAGCTGGTCTTCGATCCCTTCTTCACGGTGCGCGAGACGCTGCGCCTGCAGTCGGGTTATTTCGGGATCAAAAACAACGACGCCTGGATCGACGAGGTGATGCACAACCTCGATCTCACCAACAAGGCCGACGTCAACATGCGCGCCCTGTCGGGCGGCATGAAGCGCCGCGTGCTGGTGGCCCAGGCGCTGGTGCACAAGCCGCCGGTCATCGTTCTGGACGAGCCGACCGCCGGCGTCGACGTCGAGCTGCGCCAGACCTTGTGGAAGTTCATCGCGCGCCTGAACCGCGAAGGCCATACCGTGGTCCTGACCACCCACTACCTGGAAGAAGCGCAGGCCATGTGCCAGCGCGTGGCGATGCTCAAACTGGGCGAAGTGGTGGCGCTGGATACCATGTCGGCCCTGCTGCGCCGCGTGTCTGGCTCGCAGCTGGTGGTGCATCTGAAGAGCGGCGCGCTGCCGGAAGGCCTGCGCCACCTGGTCGCGCACGACGAGCATGACCAGAACAACGGCAGCGGCAACCGCTACACCCTGCGCGTCAACGACGTCAACGACGTCGAGCCGATCCTGGCGGCGCTGCGCACCAACGGCGCCGTCATCGACGAGATGCAGCTGGAGCAGGCCGACCTGGAAGACATCTTCCTGCAAGTGGTGGGCGACAAACAGCCGGGAGGCCCGCAATGAACCTGTTCTCGGTGGGTTTTCGCACCCTGTTCTACAAGGAGTCGCTGCGCTTCTGGAAAGTGGCGACCCAGACCATCGCCGCGCCGGTCGTGACGGCCATGCTGTACCTGCTGATCTTCGGCCACGTGCTGGACGGCCGCGTCGAGATGCTGGACGGCGTCAGCTACACCGCCTTCCTGATCCCGGGGCTGGTGATGATGAGCGTGCTGCAGAACGCCTTCGCCAACTCGTCCTCGTCCCTGATCCAGTCCAAGATCACCGGCAACCTGGTGTTCATCCTGCTGCCGCCGCTGTCGCATGCCGAGATCCTGTCGGCCTACGTCCTTGCTGCCGTGCTGCGCGGCGTCGTGGTGGGCTTCGGCGTGTTCGTCATCACCGCCTGGTTCGCCCACCTGTCGTTCGTGGCGCCGCTGTGGATCCTGGTATTCGCCTTCCTGGGCGCGGCCATCCTCGGCACCATGGGCGTGATCGCCGGCATCTGGGCCGAGAAGTTCGACCAGCTGGCCGCTTTCCAGAACTTCCTGATCATGCCGGCCACCTTCCTGGCCGGGGTGTTTTATTCCATCCAAAAACTGCCGCCGTTCTGGCTCGCAGTCTCGCATTTCAACCCGTTCTTTTATATGATTGACGGGTTCCGTTATGGATTCTTCGGCAAGTCCGACGTCTCGCCCTGGACCAGCCTGGCCATCGTGTCGGTGTTCTTCGTGGTGCTGGCGGCCATTGCGGTCAACCTTCTCAAGCGCGGCTACCGGCTGCGCCACTAACAGAATTCACCTGGAGTTATCCGTGGCGACCACACCCGAACTGATCCACAGCTACATCAGCGCCGGCCTCGAATGCACCCATTTGCACGTCGAAGGCGACGGCCAGCATTTCACGGCCGTCATCGTGTCCCCGGCCTTTGCCGGCAAGCGCCCGATCCAGCGCCACCAGCTGGTGTACGCCGCGCTCGGCGACCGCATGCGCGAAGAGATCCACGCGCTGTCGATGAAGACCCTCACCCCTGAAGAGTACCAAGGCTAAACCATGGACAAGCTCCAGATCGTCGGCGGCAAGCGCCTGCATGGCGACATCTCCGTTTCGGGCGCCAAGAACGCCGCGCTGCCCATCCTGTGCGCCGGCCTGCTGACGGGCGGCGACCTCGAACTGTCGAACGTGCCGCGCCTGCACGACGTGCGCACCATCCTCAAGCTGCTCGCCCAGACCGGCCTGAAGGTGACCCAGGACGACGAACGCGTCACCCTGAACGGTTCGAACATCACGTCGCTCGAGGCGCCGTACGAATTGGTGAAGACCATGCGCGCCTCGATCCTGGTGCTCGGGCCCCTGCTGGCGCGCTTCGGCGAAGCCAGGGTCTCGCTGCCGGGTGGCTGCGCGATCGGCTCGCGTCCGGTCGACCAGCACATCAAGGGCCTGCGCCAGATGGGCGCCGAGATCACGATCGAAGGCGGCTACATCCATGCCAGGACGAACGGCAAGCTCAAGGGCGCGCGCATCCACACCGACATGATCACGGTGACCGGCACCGAGAACCTCCTGATGGCCGCCACCCTGGCCGAGGGCGAAACCGTGCTGGAGAACGCCGCGCGCGAGCCGGAAGTGACCGACCTGGCCAACCTCCTGGTGGCCATGGGCGCGAAGATCGAGGGCATCGGCACCGACCGCCTGGTGATCCAGGGCGTGGACAGCCTGCATGGCGCCAGCCACGCCGTGATCTCGGACCGCATCGAAGCGGCGACTTTCCTGTGCGCGGTGGCGGCCACCGGCGGCGACATCATGCTGCGCAACACCCGCACCGACATCTTCGACGTGGCGCTCGACAAGCTGCGCGAGATCGGCCTGCAGCTCGACGTCGGCAGCGACACCATTCGTGCGCGCATGGATGGCCGCCCGCGCCCGGTCTCGTTCCGCACCACCGAATACCCGGGCTTCCCGACCGACATGCAGGCCCAGTTCATGGCCGTGAACATCCTGGCCGACGGCCCGAGCCGCGTCACCGAGACGATTTTCGAAAACCGCTTCATGCACGTGCAGGAGATGAACCGCCTCGGCGCCCAGATCTCCACCGAAGGCAACACCGCCTTCATCAAGGGCGTGGACCGCCTGGTCGGCGCGCCGGTGATGGCGACCGACCTGCGCGCCTCGGCCTCGCTGGTGATCGCCGGCATGGCGGCGCAGGGCACCACCCTGGTCGACCGCATCTACCACCTCGACCGTGGCTACGACCGCATGGAAGTCAAACTCTCGGCCGTCGGCGCCGACATCGTGCGCATCAAAGAATGACGATCACCACCAAAACCGGCAACTCCGCGGAAGGCGGACTGATCCTCGCCCTCTCCAAGGGCCGGATTTTCGAAGACACCCTGCCGCTCCTGGAGAGCGCCGGCATCACCGTCCTCGAGAATCCGGAATCCTCGCGCAAGCTGATCCTGCCGACCAACGACCCGGGCGTGCGCGTGCTGATCGTGCGCGCCAGCGACGTGCCGACCTATGTCCAGCATGGCGCCGCCGACTTCGGCGTGGCCGGCAAGGACGTGCTGCTCGAGCACGGAGGCGAGGGCCTGTACCAGCCGATCGACCTGCACATCGCCAGCTGCCGCATGTCGGTGGCGACCAACGCCGGCTTCGACTACGAGAGCGCGGTGCGCCAGGGCGCGCGCCTGCGCGTGGCGACCAAGTTCGTCAACACCGCGCGCGAGCACTTCGCCCGCAAGGGCGTGCACGTCGACCTGATCAAGCTGTACGGTTCGATGGAACTGGCGCCGCTGGTCGGCCTGTCCGACGCCATCGTCGACGTGGTCTCGACCGGCGGCACCCTGCGCGCCAACAACCTGGTCGAAGTCGAAAAGATCATGGACATCTCCTCGCGCCTGGTGGTCAACCAGGCCGCGCTCAAGCTCAAGCGCGAGCGCCTGCAACCCATCCTCGACGCCTTCGAACGGGCGTCCCAGACACAAGGCTAAAGCATCATGGCAGTACGGATCCGCAAGCTCGACTCCACCGCACCCGACTTCAAGCAGACGCTCGATGCGCTGCTGGCCTTTGAAGCCGACACCGACGACGCCATCGAGTCCAGCGTCGCGACGATCCTGGCGGACGTGAAGCATCGCGGTGACGCTGCCGTGCTGGAGTACACCAACCGTTTCGACCGCATCCCGAACGGCGGCGCCGCGTCGATGGCTGCCTTCGACATTGGACAGGACGAACTGGACGCGGCCCTGGCCTCGCTGCCGGAAGCGCAGCGCGCGGCATTGCGTACCGCCGCCGAGCGCATCCGCGTGTTCCACGAGCGCCAGAAGCAGGAGCTGAACGGATTCACGTTCACCGAGCCCGACGGCACCGTGCTGGGCCAGCGCGTGACCCCGCTGGACCGCGTCGGCATCTACGTCCCGGGCGGCAAGGCTGCGTACCCGTCCTCGGTCCTGATGAATGCGATTCCGGCCCAGGTGGCGGGCGTGCAGGAAATCGTCATGGTGGTGCCGACCCCCGACGGCGTGAAGAACCAGATGGTGCTGGCGGCCGCGGCGATCGCCGGCGTCACCCGCGTGATCACCATCGGCGGCGCCCAGGCCGTCGGCGCGCTGGCCTACGGCACCGAAACCATTCCCGCCGTCGACAAGATCGTCGGCCCCGGCAACGCCTATGTGGCGGCCGCCAAGCGCCGCGTGTTCGGCGTGGTGGGCATCGACATGATCGCCGGTCCGTCGGAAATCCTGGTGCTGTGCGACGGCACCACCGACCCGGACTGGGTGGCGATGGACCTGTTCTCGCAGGCCGAGCACGACGAGCTGGCCCAGGCCATCCTGCTGTGTCCGGACGCGGACTACATCGCGCGCGTGGAAGCGAGCATCCACAAGCTGCTGCCGACCATGCCGCGCGCCGCGACCATCACCACTTCGCTCAGCGACCGCGGCGCCCTGGTGAAAGTGCGCGACATGATTGAAGCCTGCGAGATCGCCAACGCCATCGCCGCCGAGCACCTCGAGATCTCCGCGCAGGAGCCGCTGCAGTGGGCGGATAAAATCCGCCACGCCGGCGCCATGTTCCTGGGCCGCTTCTCGTCCGAGTCGCTGGGCGACTACTGCTGCGGGCCGAACCACGTGCTGCCGACCTCGCGCACCGCGCGTTTCTCCTCGCCGCTGGGCGTGTACGACTTCCAGAAGCGCTCGTCCGTGATCCAGGTGAGCGAGCAGGGCGCCCAGACCCTGGGCAAGGTCGCGGCCGAGCTGGCCTATGGCGAAGGCCTGCAGGCGCACGCCCGCAGCGCCGAGCTTCGTATCAAGTCATGAGCACCTGGGTCGACCAGGTCTTCTGCGAGGATGCGCTGGCCGGCATGGCGCGCATCCCGGACGCATCCATCGACCTGATCCTGACCGACCCGCCCTACAACCTCGGCAAGGACTACGGCAACGCCTCGGACCAGCAGAGCGTCGAGGATTACCTGGCCTGGACCGAGCAATGGATCGATGCCGCGCTGCCCAAGCTCAAGCCCAACGGCAGCCTGTATATCTTCCTGACCTGGCGCTTCGCGCCCGAGATCTTCGTCATGCTGAAACAACGCATGACGATGATGAACGAGATCATCTGGGACCGCCGCGTGCCCTCGATGGGCGGCAGCGTGCGCAGCTTCTCCTCGGTGCACGACACCATCGGCTTCTTCGTGAACCGCAAGGACTATTATTTCGACCTGGACGCCGTGCGCATTCCCTATGACGCCGAGACCAAGAAGGCGCGCTCGCGCTCGATCTTCATCGGCGCCAAGTGGCTGGAAGTCGGCTACAACCCGAAGGACGTGTGGAGCGTGTCGCGCCTGCACCGCGAGCACCCGGAGCGCGCCGACCACCCGACCCAGAAACCGCTCGAGATCATCGAGCGCATGGTGAAAGCGTCCTGCCCGCCCGGCGGCATCGTGCTCGACCCCTTCATGGGCAGCGGCACCACGGCGATCGCCGCGCGCCAGACCGGGCGCCATTTCACCGGCTTCGAACTGAATCCCGCCTACTGCGACATCATCCACGCGCGCCTGGCCGCGCCCGAGGTGCCGGTTGCAGGTAAAAAACGCAAGAGCGCGAAGAACGCCCCCCTGAACGAGGAAACCGCATGACATCGAGCGTCACTGCGATCGACAAGCTGATCGCCAATACCATCCGCCAAGACGTCCGCGACACCGCCACTTACTTTGTGCCGGATGCGAGCGGCTACATCAAGCTCGACGCGATGGAAAACCCCTATGAACTGCCGGACGCGCTGCGCGCCGAGCTGGGCCAGCGCCTGGCCGATGCCGCGCTCAACCGCTATCCACCGCCTTCCTACACCACGCTCAAGGGGAAGATCTGCGCCGGCCTGGGCGTGCCGGGCGGCTACGACGTCCTGCTCGGCAACGGCTCGGACGAGCTCATTTCGATCATGGCCACTGCCGTGGCGCGCCAGGACAAACGGGCGGTCGTCATGGCGCCGACCCCGGCCTTCGTGATGTTCGCGCGTTCGGCCGGGTTCGCGGGCGCGGATTTCGTCGGCGTGCCGGTGAAAGCCGACTTCTCGCTCGACCTGCCGGCCATGCTGGCCGCCATTGCGCAGCACAAGCCGTCGCTGGTCTTCCTGGCCTATCCGAACAACCCGACCGGCAACCTGTTCGATGCCGGCGACATGGAAGCCATCATCAGCGCCCTGGGCGAGACCGGCATCGTGGTGGTGGACGAGGCCTACCAGCCCTTCGCGAAGAAGAGCTTCATGGGCCGCCTGCCGGCATTCCCGAACCTGGTCGTGATGCGCACCCTGTCCAAGCTGGGCCTGGCCGGCATCCGCCTCGGCTACCTGTCGGGCGATCCGAAACTGCTGGAGCAGTTCGAGAAGGTGCGTCCGCCCTATAACGTCAACGTGCTGACCCAGGTCGCGGCCGAGTTCGCGCTCGACCACCTCGACGTGCTCGACCGCCAGGCCGAGATGCTGAATGCCGAGCGCGCGCGCCTGGCCGCCGAACTGGCGGCCCTGCCGGGGGTCGAAGTGTTTCCATCGGCGGCGAATTTCATCTCGCTGCGGGTGCCGGACGCGGACCGGGCCTGTTCAAAACTGCGCGACGAAAAGGTCTTGATTAAAAATTTGAGTAAAATGGACAAGGTATTGGCCAATTGCATACGCGTCACGGTCAGTACCCCCGAAGAAAACACCGCATTCCTGAATGCCCTGAAAGCGTCCCTATAAAGTGTTACCCGCGGCAGCCCCTTTTCGGGGCGGCCGCACTGACGAGCCTCCAGCAATGAACCGCACCGCCGACATCACGCGCAACACCAACGAGACGCAGATCCGCGTCGCGATCAACCTCGACGGCACCGGCCGCCAGAATCTCAATACCGGCGTCCCCTTCCTCGACCACATGCTCGACCAGATCGCGCGCCACGGCATGATCGACCTCGAAGTCGAAGCCGTCGGCGACCTGCACATCGATGCGCACCATACCGTCGAGGACACCGGCATCACGCTGGGCATGGCGGTGGCCAAGGCCGTCGGCGACAAGAAGGGCATGGTGCGCTACGGCCACTCCTACGTGCCGCTGGACGAAGCGCTGTCGCGCGTGGTGATCGATTTCTCGGGCCGTCCCGGCCTGGAAATGCACATCCCCTGGACGCGCGCCATGATCGGCACCTATGACGTCGACCTGACGGGCGAATTCTTCCGCGGCTTCGTGAACCACGCCGGCGTGACCCTGCACATCGACAACCTGCGCGGCGTGAACGCGCACCACCAGTGCGAGACCGTGTTCAAGGCCTTCGGCCGTGCGCTGCGCATGGCCACCGCGCTGGACGAGCGCGCCGCCGGCATCATCCCTTCGACCAAAGGTAGCTTGTAAAACCATCATGACGAACAAGATTGTGGTGGTCGACGGCCTGGGCAACCTGCGCTCGGTGGCGCAGGCGCTGCGCGCCGCGGCGCCCGAGGCCGACATCCTGGTATCGAACAAGCCCGCCGACATCGATGCTGCCGACCGCATCGTGCTGCCGGGCCAGGGCGCGATGCGCGACTGCATGCGCAGCCTGCGCGAATCCGGCCTCGAAGAAGCCCTGCTGCGCGCCGTGAAGACGCGCCCGGTGATGGGCGTGTGCGTCGGCGAGCAGATGCTGTTCGACGCGAGCGAAGAGAACGAAGGCACGCCGGGCCTGGGCCTGTTGCCGGGCAAGGTGGTGCGGTTCCAGCTGAATGGAAAATTGCAGGCCGACGGCTCGCGCTTCAAGGTGCCGCAGATGGGCTGGAACCGCGTGCGCCAGACCCGCGCCCACCCGCTGTGGGAAGGCGTCGAGGACGGCGCCTATTTCTACTTCGTGCACAGCTATTATGCCGCGCCCGACAACCCGCTCGACACGATCGGCGAGGCCGACTATGGCGGCATGTACACCTGTGCCGTCGCGCGCGACAACCTGGTCGCCACCCAGTTCCACCCCGAAAAGAGCGCAGCCGCCGGCTTGCGCCTGTACCGCAATTTCATTCACTGGAATCCGTGAGTTTTAACATCAATCCGCCGTCAACCAACCGACAACGACCATGCTGCTGATCCCTGCCATCGACCTGAAAGACGGTCACTGCGTTCGCCTGAAACAGGGCGACATGGACCTCGCCACCGTGTTTTCCGAAGACCCCGCCGACATGGCGCTGCACTGGCTGAAGAAGGGCGCGCGCCGGCTGCACCTGGTCGACCTGAACGGCGCGTTCGCGGGCAAGCCGAAGAACGAGGAAGCGATCAAGTCCATCCTGAAGACCGTGCAGGACTACGCCGAAGAGATGGGCATCGACGAGATCCCGGTCCAGCTGGGCGGCGGCATCCGCGACCTCGACACCATCGAGCGCTACCTGGACGACGGCATCACCTACATCATCGTCGGCACCGCCGCGGTGAAGAACCCGGGTTTCCTGCACGACGCCTGCGGCGCCTTCCCGGGCTCGATCATCGTCGGCCTGGACGCCAAGGACGGCAAGGTCGCCACCGACGGCTGGAGCAAGATGTCGGGCCACGAAGTCATCGACCTGGCCAAGAAGTTCGAAGGCTACGGCGTCGAGTCGATCGTCTACACCGACATCGGCCGCGACGGCATGATGGGCGGCGTCAACATCGAAGCGACCGTCAAGCTGGCCCAGGCCGTGAAGATCCCGATCATCGCCTCGGGCGGCGTGCACAACCTGGCCGACGTCGAAGCGCTGTGCGCGGTGCAGGACGAAGGCATCGAGGGCGTGATCTGCGGCCGTTCGATCTACGAAGGCACGCTGGACCTGAGCTCGGCGCAGGAACGGGCCGATGAACTGACCGAGGGCGCCCAGGCTTAAGCTCCATGCTCGCAAAACGCATCATCCCCTGCCTCGACGTCACCGGCGGCCGTGTGGTCAAGGGCGTCAACTTCACCGAGCTGCGCGACGCCGGCGACCCGGTCGAGATCGCACGCCGCTATGACGGACAAGGCGCCGACGAGATCACCTTCCTCGACATCACCGCCTCGAGCGACGGCCGCGACCTGATCCTGCCGATCATCGAAGCCGTGGCCTCGACCGTGTTCATCCCGCTCACCGTCGGTGGCGGCGTGCGCAAGGTCGAGGACGTGCGGCGCCTGCTCAATGCCGGCGCCGACAAGGTGTCGATGAATACCTCGGCCGTCACCAACCCGCAGCTGGTGTTCGAGGCCTCGCAGAAGCACGGCTCGCAGTGCATCGTGGTGGCGATCGACGCCAAGCAGGTCGCGCCCGGCAAGTGGGAAGTCTTCACCCACGGCGGACGCAACGCGACCGGCCTGGATGCCGTCGAATGGGCGCAGAAGATGGAGTCGCTCGGCGCCGGCGAGCTGCTGCTCACCTCGATGGACCGCGATGGCACCAAATCCGGCTTCGACCTGGGCCTGACGCGCGCCGTGTCCGACGCGGTCGGCATTTCGGTGATCGCCTCGGGCGGCGTCGGCGGTTTGCAAGACCTGGCCGACGGCATCCTCGAAGGTCATGCGGACGCGGTGCTGGCCGCCAGCATCTTCCACTACGGGCAGCACACGGTCGGCGAGGCCAAGCGCTTCATGCGCGAACGCGGCATCCCGATGCGCCTGGAGTGAACATGCCGAACAAGTGGCTGAACAAAGTCCGCTGGGACGAGAACGGTCTGGTCCCGGTCATCGCCCAGGAAGCCGCCACCGGCGACATCCTGATGTTCGCCTGGATGAACCGCGATGCGCTCGCGAAGACGGTGGAGCTGGGCGAAGCCGTCTACTGGAGCCGCTCGCGCAAGAAGCTGTGGCACAAGGGCGAAGAGTCCGGCCACACCCAGAAGGTGCTGGAGATGCGCCTGGATTGCGACGAGGACGTCGTGCTCCTGAAAATCGAGCAGAAGGGCGGCATTGCCTGCCACACCGGGCGCCACTCCTGCTTCTTCCAGCGCTTCGACGGCGCGGAGTGGCAGGCGGTCGACCCCGTGCTGCAGGACCCCGACACCATCTATTCTTCGAACAAGACATCCCATGAGTGAGATCCTGGCCCGCGTCGCGGCCACCATCGAGTCGCGCAAGCCGGCCGCCGGCGGCGACCCCGCAACTTCCTACGTCGCCAAGCTGTTCAGCAAGGGCGACGACGCCATCCTCAAGAAGATCGGCGAAGAGGCAACCGAAACCGTGATGGCCGCCAAGGACGCGCGCGTCTCGGGCGATGCCTCCAAGGTGCTGTACGAAACGGCCGACCTGTGGTTCCACTCGATGGTGCTGCTGGCGCAATTCGGCCTGACGCCGCAGCAGGTGATCGACGAGCTGGCGCGCCGCGAAGGCGTGTCGGGCATCGAAGAAAAAGCCGCGCGCAAGGAATAAACAGACAATAAGCAAACAGTGAGCGCCCGCTCGCGCTTGCCATGCCGGCAGGCGGTGTCATAATCAGGCTTCCACCGTCACAGCGATGTCATGCGATGCCGGTAGGATGCACGGGTCCCAGACCGGGACACTGTCACAAGATCGGAGACAAAATGGATAACTGCATTTTTTGCAAGATCGTTGCCAAGCAGATTCCGGCCAGCGTCGTGTATGAAGACGACGACGTGCTGGCCTTCAAGGACATCAACCCGGCTGCCCCGGTACACCTGCTGGTGATCCCGAAACAGCACCTGGACAGCCTGTCCGACTGCGGCATGGAACACGCGGCGGTGCTGGGCAAGATGCTGGCGCTGGCGCCGAAACTTGCAGAAGAGCATGGTGTTGCCGTCAAATCCGACGGCAATGGCGGGCGCAGCGGCGGCTACAAGACCCTGATCAACAGCGGGCCGGACGGCGGGCAGGAGGTCTACCACCTGCACCTGCACGTGTATGGCGGCCAGCGCCCCTGGCGCGGCCTGGGTACGTAAGCCTCAACTAAGATTTTAGTGGGGGCAAGACGCCCCATATGGCGTATACTGAAACAGACGCTTTCCCGAATTTACAGGCGCCAGGCGCCTCGCTAGGAGATAGAAATGGGTTCAATGAGTATTTGGCACTGGGTAATCGTCCTGGTGGTCGTGATGCTGATTTTCGGCACCAAAAAGATCAGCAACATCGGTGGCGATCTCGGCAAGGCCGTGAAAGGCTTCAAGGATGGCGTGAAGGGCGAGGAAGACAAGGCCAATCCGAACGCTGCTTCGACCACCATGCAGCCGCCGCAACAGGTGGCCGACAAGTCCACCATCGACGTGGAAGCCCGCGACAAGTCCCGTCACTGATCCACGGGCATGATCGATCTCGGACTGTCGAAGCTGGCGATCATCGGCGTTGTTGCGCTGATCGTGATCGGCCCTGAAAAGCTGCCGAAGGTGGCGCGCATGGCGGGCACCTTGTACGGGCGCGCCCAGCGCTACCTGCACGACGTCAAGTCCGAGGTCAGCCGCGAGATCGAGCTCGACGAGCTGCGCAACCTGCACAAGGAAGTGCACGAGAGCGCGCAATCGTTCAAGGACGAGGTGGAGCAGTCCATGTCCAGCCACGTCGACGAGGTCGAGGCGCTGTGGGACGGCAGGGAGCATGTTTCTTCCTCTTCCTCTTCCTCTTCCACGTACTCTTCCGGCATGTCGTCCTTCGTCAGCACCGCCGACATCGAGCGCAAGGCGCGCGACTTCCGCCGCAAGAAGCTGGTGCGGACATCAAGCGTGCCGGCCTGGTACAAGCACCGCACAAACGGCAAGACCCATGTGCTCTCCGGCGCCGCGCGCGTGCGCAAGTTCCGGCCGGGTTCAAGCAAATCCAAGACTTCCTTTTTCTAGATGACCGAAGAAGCCGCAGGCGAAACTTTCATTTCCCACCTCGTCGAACTGCGTGACCGCCTGGTCAAGGCATCGATCGGGATCGCCATCGCCTGCGCGGCCCTGTTCATCTGGCCGGGACCCTCGCAGGTCTACGACCTGCTGGCCGCGCCGATGATCGCGTCGCTCCCGCCCGGGGCCAAGATGATCGCGACCGGTGTCGTCTCGCCTTTCCTGGTGCCGATGAAAGTCACGCTGCTGCTGGCCTTCATCCTGTCGCTGCCCTGGGTGTTCTACCAACTGTGGGCCTTCGTTGCGCCCGGCCTGTATGCGCACGAGAAGCGCCTGGTGCTGCCCCTGGTGATCTCGTCCTCGCTGCTGTTCATCGGCGGCGTGGCCTTCTGCTACTTCTTCGTGTTCGGACGCGTGTTCCACTTCATCGGCGAGTTCGCGCCGACCTCGATCGCGGTCACGCCCGACATCGAGAACTACCTCGACTTCGTCATGTCGATGTGCCTGGCCTTCGGCGCCACCTTCGAGGTGCCGGTGGTGGTCATTATCCTGGTGCGCATGGGGATCGTCAGCATCGAGAAACTGCGCGAGATCCGTTCCTACGTGATCGTTGGCGCCTTCGTCATCGCCGCCATCGTCACGCCGCCGGACGTGGTCAGCCAGCTGGCGCTGGCCATCCCGATGTGCCTGCTCTACGAACTGGGTCTGATCGTGGCGCCGATGTTCGCGCGCATGACGCGCGCCCCTGAAGAGCACGCGTAAGCGAACTCGCGCTGCGACCGCTCAGTTCGAGCGCAGCACCCCGCCATTGCCCAGCCCACCCTCCACCGACTGGGCCTTGTAGGCGCGCACCGCCTTCACCATCTGGTTGTACGAATCCATGAAGGACGCCGCCAGCACCTTGCCTTGCGGCGAGTTGCTGAAGCCATGCGCGCCTGCCAGTCCGCCCTTGAAGAAGCCGGCCAGCAAGCCGAAGTCCCAGTTCTGCGCGCTGCCCTCGGCGGCCGCCAGCTGCACGCCCGAGCGGTTGTCCGTCAGCAGCAGCATGGTCGAGGCCTCGTTCGATTTCATCGAGCCGCCCACCAGCGAGGCCACGACCCCGATCCTGCCGCCGACCAGGCCATTCAGGCCGCCGGTACCCTTCTGGCTGAAGGTGATCGACGGCGTCATGGTGTAGTCGGCCGCGGCCATCATGCCCTTGCCGAAGTTGCTGGTCTTGCGCAGTTCGCCGGACTCCATCAGGGCGCGCTCGCCCTGCATGCTGCGCATGGCCTGGCCGCGCTCGACGATGACGAAGCAGTTCGACTGCTGGATGATCATGCGCAGCAGCGGCACCGTGCTCTGCATGCGGTACTCCGAGGTGAACTGGTTCAGCCAGGGCTGGTTCGCCTCCTCGACGATGGCCAGCGTGCCGAGGCTCTTGTCGCAGCGCTCGAGCCGCTCGTTGGCGCCGACGGCGTTGCCGCCGCCGGCCGCGCCGGTGGCCACGGTCTTGGCGCCCGAGGCGCCGATGCTGGGCGAGGTGGCGCAGCCGGCGAGGGACAGGGAAGCAAGGGCTAGCAAGGGCAGGAATGGTTTCATTCAGGCATCCTTATCGTGAAAACGGAGACACCTAATGCTACGAAGCACTGCCCGGCATGGCTTATCCCCCATCAAGCGGACTGTTGAGTAAGGACGCGCCAGGACAAGGCCGAAGCAAGACCCTGTCCTTGCGCAGGTTTACGGACAATTGCCGATGACGTAATACCCTGCCGCGGTCTGCGCCAGCGTCGTCGTGTAGAAGGTATTGTTCAATCCCATGTTCTGGTTCGAGCCGTTGGCCAGCGCATAGCCGCCGCCGTCATGGGCCCGCCCCGCCGTCACGTGCGCATAGTTGCTGGCGGTCGCCGTCGTGCACACGAAACCCGAGGTGGTCGACGCCGTCACGCTGGCCGACTTCGCACTCTCGACACCGCCATTGCCCGTGGCTGACACCTGGTAGGTGTAGCTGGTGGCCGCGGCCAGGCCGGCATCAAGGTAGCCGGTGCCGGCCAGCGGCGTGCCATTGAGCTTCGTCCCGTTGCGGTAGAGGTTGTAGCCGGTGGCGCCGTTCGCGGCGTTCCAGCTGAGCGCGATGCTGTTTGCCGTGCGCTCGCCGGCGGCCAGGCCGGCGGGCGGCTGCAGGGCCGGCGCGGTGCCGACCAGGAATTGTGGGATGCTGCAGGCGTTCGAAGTCAGCCCGGTCGTGTTGTTGGTCGCGGTGACCGTGCCCGAGTAATAACCGTCGGCGCGCGCCGCATAGGCCTTGCTGAAGCTGGCGCCGCTGCCGGCGGCGCTGTCGTCGACCGGGGACGGGCCGTTCAGCACCACGCGGTAGCTGCCGATGCCGCCGGCCGGATCGGTGGCGGCGCCGTTCACGGTGATCGTCGACCCGGATACGCTGGCGCTGCACGCGCTCATGACGGGCGCTGCCGCGCGTGCCACGCGCAGGTTGTTCTTGAACCAGAAATCCATCACGAAGGCAGGATAGTTGACCTTGGTCGCGTCGACATAATTGCTGTTCTGGCCACCGGTGCCGGCTGGCCAGGCGTGGCCCATGCCCGTCACCACGATTTCCGAGGTGCGCAGCTTGCCGTTGGAATCAAGGTAGGGCACGTTGCTGCCGCCCGTCGGCACCGTGACTGCCGCACCTTTCGTGTAGCTGCCGCCGTAGACCTGGCGCATGGCCGCGGCATTGAGCGGGCCGTAGGCCTGGGCCACGGTGTAGTCGTTGGTGCCCCAGACCACGCCTGTGACCTGGGTGGCGAAGTGGCTGGCGTTGCTGCCGGCCCAGGAGCTGCAGCTGCCGGCCACGCTGCTCGAGGTGGTGCCGGAGGGGACCGTGCCGATCTGCGAGGTGCTCACCGTCGGCGCCGGCCCGGCATTGATGCCGATGCCGGCGAAGACGTCGGGCGCCACGCAGCCCATCACCATGGTCTTGGCGCCGCCCGAGGACAGGCCGGTGACGTAGATCTGCTTGGGGTCGATCGCATACTGCGGGTTGCTCACGAAGCGGTTGATCAGGTCGAGCAGCACCGCGTTGTGGCCATAGCTGCGGCTGCGGTTGGTGGCGGCCCAGTCCCAGCAGTGGGCGCCGTACAGGTTGCCGGTGGCGTTCGGCGCGAGGATTACGGCGCCGTACTGGTCGGCCGCCGCCTTCCAGTTGTAGCCGGCGTCGCTGCTGCTGGCGATCACGTCGTTCGCCGCGGTCTGGGCGCAGCCGTGCAGCACCAGCACCAGTGCGCGCTTGCCGTCGAGTAGCGGCGCCGTCGCGGGCCAGTAGTAGTAGCCGGTGAGGGCGCCGCCATTGGCCGTGTCGGTGGCCCAGGTCTGGTTCGCGCTCCAGGCGCCGGGTCCGGCCTGCAACTGGGCCGACGCAGGGATGGCCAGGGCCAGGCAGGCGGCGGCGAACGCGGCCCGTTTGAACATGCATGCCATGTGAAAGTCTCCGTTCTGTTCGTTTGTCTGCACTACGTAGGCGCTTGCGGAGGGACGTGGCGAGGCCGCGCCGGTTCCGCATGCGGAGTCGGTGAAACGGGTGAAACGAGAGGAAAGACTGGCGGGTGCGTCGCTAGGACGCCGGCGCGGGGAGGAAGCTCATCGAAGGTCTCCGGCTGATGGGGATGGGAGCGGCAAGCCCATTCTAGCCTCGGAGATATTGCGCACAAGCGAGCGCGCGAGCACGCCGCTTGTGCGGTTGTGCACAGGCGGTTTCCTGTGCAAAATCAAAGTGTTGCTACTGCATCAGTTCCGAAATCATCTTCACCGGCGCGTTGCCATAGCTGAGGAACTGATCGTGGAATTCCTTCAGGTTGAAGCGCTCGCCCAGCTGCTGCTTGCGGCGTTCGCGCAGGGCCATGATCTGCTCGTAGCCGCTGTAGTAGCTGGTCAGCTGCACCGAGGTCAGCGTCACGCGGCGCCATTTTTCGTCGGCTTCCTGGCGGGTCTGGAAGGCCTGGCGCACCAGGAGGTCGATCGCCTCGGGCTGGCGCATGCCGAGCACGTGGACGCTGTAGTCGAGGATGGTGTTGGTGACGCTGCGCAGGTTCCATTTCGAGTACATCAGCCACATCTCGGGGGCGTTGTCGCCGTAGCCGGCTTCCAGCATCATGCGCTCGCCGTAGACGGCCCAGCCCTCGACCATCGCGCCGTTTCCGAACAGCGACTTCACCAGGGACGGCGACCGGTTCGCATACACCAGCTGGGCGTAGTGGCCGGGGATCGCCTCGTGGATGTTCAGGATCTGCAGGATCCATTCGTTGTATTCGCGCAGGCTGCTCTCGGCCTGTTCCGGCGTGAGGTTGTCGAGCGGCGTGACGTTGTAATAGGTCTTGTCCTTCGGGCGGTACGGGCCCGGCGCGTCGATGCTGGCGCCGGCCACGCCGCGCTGGTACATCGGGGTCTCGCGCACTTCCAGGGGCTTGTCGGCGTCCAGGCTGAGCAGGTTCTTTTCAAGGACGAACTTGTGCAGGGCCGGGATCTGGCGGCGGATCTCGGGCAGGAAGTTCTCGCGCGAGACGTGGCGCTCGGACAGCTTGTCGATCATCATGCCGATCTTCCGGAAGCGGTCGGCCGGCTTGGTGACGCCCGCCATGTAGCGCGGCCACAGCTCGTCCGAGATCGTGTTCATCCGGGCCAGCAGCTCCTCGCGCGTGGCCAGGGCCTTGCGGAAGGTCTGTTCGGCGCTGCTGGACGACTGGATCTCGAGCGCGAACTTCTGCTCGTACAGCTCCTTGCCGGCGCGGAAGGGACGCGGCGCGGCCGCATTCTTGTCCAGGGCATCGAGGAAGTCGACATAGGCCAGCACCGCGGTGCCGGCGTTGGCGATGCGCTGCGCGAAGATCGCTTTTTCCTGCGGGGTCAGGATCGATTCCTGCGCCGCCTTGCCCAGGTCGGCCAGCACCGCGATGGTGCCCGGCGCCTGCGCGATGGCGAGCTGGGTATGCTCGCGTGTCGGGTTGGCGATCGAGGCCTGCGCCGCCGCATAGAAGGCCGGCACGTTGGCCAGGCGCTTGAGGATGGTGCGCAGGCGCTGCGGCTTGGCGGCGTATTCGGTATTCAGGATCAGGTCGAGCGGCTGGGCGACGTTGTACAGCGCCGGGTTCCACTCGTATTCGCGCCAGGTCGCTAGGCTCCAGCGGTCTTTTTCCAGCTTGTTCACCAAGAGGACCAGGTCGGTGCGCTGGCGATTCGACAGCTGGCGGGTATCGAGCTTGCCGAACTTCTCCAGCCATTCGTTGGCGAAGGCCAGCTTTTTCGCGCGGGTGGCGGCGTCCGGAATGGTCAGGTTGGCGGCCTGGTCGAACTTGCCGACATAGATGCCGCCTTCCGGATCGACGCGCCACAGGGCGGTCAGGTACTGCATGCTCATCGAGTCGAAGCGGCGGTCGAGGCGCTTCTCGCTGGCGCTGGCGGTCGGGGTTGCTGCGACGGCGGTAGCGGCAGTCGCTGCGGCAGCGGTGGCAACGGCCGCTTTCTTCGCCCCCTTCTTGACTGGCGCCTTGGGTTTATTCGTTTTCGCTTTGACCACTTTGGTGGCCTTGGCCTTGCCCTTGGCGGGCTTGGTGGTCTTGGCGCTGGCCGGCGCCAGCGCGAAACTCGCCAGCAGGACTGCCAGCGCGATCTTCGTTTTCATCATCCTGTTCGAACCCTGTGCATGAGAAGGTCGGCCTCACCCGCGCGGCAAGCGCAAGGCGGAGCCCGGAAGAGTAGCACCATTCAGCCCGCTTGCGCACTGTTGAAACATTCCGACACTTAGCTCAAGCTTAATCGACGGCGCCGGAACGGATCATCTGCTGGTGGAGGGCATTGACCGTTTCGACGGCTTCGCGTCCGCGCGCGATCTGGTGCAGGACGATGCTGCTGCCACGGTCGAAGCGGTGGCCGATGTGGACCGTGTACGAGCGCAGGCAAAGAAGCCGCCCGCGTAGCTGGCTTCCATCATGTCGCGCCACTTCACCCCGGCCACGCCCCGTGTCCACGGCAGGATGCCCGAGACCACCCAGACGCCGATGTCGTCGTAGTACAGCTGCACGCTGCGCACGAGCAGGAAGCGGTAGCCGACGACCAGGCTCGAGCCCGCCATGACCGCGGCGGCGGCCAGTTCGTTCCAGCGGAAGGCGAAGGGCACCGCGACCAGGAACAGCAGCGCGGCCAGCGCCAGCACGCCGGCGTAGGCCGTCCACGACTTGACGCCGATGACGCGGGCCTGTGGCCCCGTTGCCGCTTTGTCCAGATCCATCCGTCTTTACTCATCCATAAAAGCGGCATGATCACATGGAATGCCGTCCTACGCCAGGCCCTGTTTCAGCATGGCGAGCATCTCGCCCGGCGACATGCGCGCGGCCATCTCGGTCCCTTCGAGCAGGCTGTCGGCCAAGTCGCGCTTGCGGACGTGCAGGTCGACGATGCCTTCCTCGATGGTGCCGCGCGCCACCAGGCGGTAGATGGTGACCGGGCGCTGCTGGCCCATGCGGTGGGCGCGGTCCGAGGCCTGGTCTTCCACCGCCGGGTTCCACCATGGGTCCATGTGGATCACATAGTCGGCCGCGGTCAGGTTGATGCCGACGCCGCCCGCCTTCAGGCTGATGAGGAACAGCTCGCCCTCGCCGGCCTGGAAGGCGTCCACGCGGCGCTTGCGCTCCTGCATCGAGGTGGCGCCGTCGAGGTACTGGTAGGGGATCTGCTTGCCGTCGAGGTACTTGCGGATCAGGCTCAGGTGATCGACGAACTGGCTGAACACCAGCACCTTGTGTCGGTTCTCCAGCAGGCCGTCGACCAGGCGCGCAAACGCGATCAGCTTGCTGCTGGCGATGCCGGCGCCGGGCGCCACCAGTTCCGGATTGCAGACCGCGCGGCGCAGCCGCATCATCTCGGCCAGGATCTCGATCGACTTCTGGCTCTCCGGCGCTTCGAGCGCGGCCAGCTTGTCGAGGGCGTCGCGGCGCAGCGATTCGTACAGCGCGCTTTCTTCCTGGGTCAGCTCGACCGGCACCACGATCTCGGTGCGCGGCGGCAGCTCGGTGAGCACCTGGGCCTTGGTGCGGCGCAGGATGAAGGGCTGGGTGAGGCGGCGCAGGCGGTTCCTGGCCCCCAGCTCGGCGCGTTTGTCCTGGGCCTTCTCGATCGGCCCGGCGAAGCGCAGCTGGAACTGGTCGGCGCTGCCCAGCAGGCCCGGATTGATGAAGCGGAACAGGTTCCACAGCTCGCCCAGGTGGTTTTCCAGCGGCGTACCGGTGGCCGCCATCCGGAAGCTCCCCTGCAGCGCCATCACGGCCTGCGAGCGCTTGGTGTGCATGTTCTTGATGGCCTGGGCTTCGTCCAGCACGATGCTGTGCCATGGCCGTTTTGCAAACAGCGCCGCTTCCTGTTGCAGCAGGCCGTAGCTGGCCACCACCACGTCGAAGGGGCCTGCTGCGTCGATCGTCGCGGCGCGCTCGCCCGGCCCGAACAGTGTCAGGTTCAGGGTCGGTGCGAAGCGCTGGGCTTCGGCGATCCAGTTCAGGCAGACCGAGGTCGGCGCCACCACCAGCGCCGGGCCCTCGGGCGCGCGCGTGAGCAGCAGCGCCAGGGCCTGCAGCGTCTTGCCGAGGCCCATGTCGTCGGCCAGGCAGGCGCCGACGCCCAGATAGGCCAGGCGCCCCAGCCATTCGAAACCCTCGCGCTGGTAGTCGCGCAGCTCGGCCTGCAAGGTAGTAGGCAGCGTGGGCGTAAAGGCTTCGCTGTCGGCGATGCGCTCCAGGTGCCGGCGCCAGGCGGCATCGCTGTCCACGCTGCCGGCCTCGCGCGCCAGTTCCGCCAGCGAGAAGCTGGCCAGCGGATGCATGCGCAGTTCGTCCCCAATGATGGTGCCATAGTCGGCGAGCTCCATCAGGCGGCGGTGCAGCTCGTCGCTGAGGGCCAGGTATTCGTTGTCGCCCAGCGCCACGAAGCGGCTTTTCCCTTCGCGCACGCGCTCGAGCAGCGAACGCAGGTCCATCACCCGCTGTTCGTCGACCACGATGTCGCCATTGGCCGCGAACCAGTCGCGGTCGCGCCGGACCTGGATGCGCACCGATTTCGCATTGGCACGCTTCGACACGCGGAATTTTTCGCCTTCCGGCCAAGCCACCACCACGTTCGCCGGGTCCAGCTGGCGCAGTTCGTCCACCAGCTCCAGGCACAGCAGGGGCTGGCCCAGCAGCCACTCGCCGTGCTCGAGCTCCGCCTGTTCGAGGGCGTGGCAGGCGCCCACCAGTTGGCGCTCGGCGTCGCGTTCCGCATTCAGGTCGCGCCGCGCTTCGGTGCGTACGCCGTTCACGTCGGCGATCACGCTTTCCGCGCCGCTGCCGGGCGAGTAATAGGCGCCGCCCTCCAGCGGACGCACCAGCACCTGCATGCTCAGGCCCCGTTGGTAGGGGCGCAGGTGCAGGTGCAGGCGCGGGTCGGCCGCCACCTGCTCGATGTCGCCGGGACTGGCGCCGATGTCCGACTGCACCGTGACGATCGAGGAGATCGCACTGATCGCGCGCAGCACGCGGCGCTCGGCCTCCACCGGCACTTCCAGGCCCTCGCCGACGATGGCGGCGATGCGCCGGTGTTCCTCATTCACGCGCACCAGGCGCAGGCGGGTCGGGGTTTCGCGGGTGACGATCGCCTCGCCATCCTGCTCGCCCGGCGTGGGGTGCAGCGAGATCGTCACCTTGCCGGCGCGCGCCTTCACGTGCAGCTCGGGTTCGCCCGGCAGCAGCTCGACGCGGGTGCCGGGCGAGTCCATCCAGAACAGCAGCGGATGGCCGACCAGGGAGGCCAGGGCCTTGTCGCGTTCAAACTCGAAACGGATGCCGGTGCTGCCGTAGTAACGCCGCCCGGCGATGCTGGCGACTGCCTGCAGGTCCTGGGCGCTGAGGAATTCGAGCTGCTGGGCATCCTCGGCCAGGCGCTTCAGGCCGATGGCGCGGCCGCGGCTCCAGCCGCCCTGGGCATCGCGCTTCTGCTCGCGCGGTTCCAGTTCCTGCACGCCCATGTGCTCGTCGTAGCGGATCATCCACACCAGGCGCGATTCGCGCACCACCTCGGCATTCAAGGCCGGCTGCAGGTTGATCAGGGCGTTGAGCTGGCGCTCCCAGGCTTCCTCGCGCTCGAACCAGTGGGTCAGGTCGGTGATCCGATGACGGCGGCGCAGCTCGCCCGCGCGTGCTTCATGGGAGATGGCGCCCGGCCCGCCGATCTGCGCCAGCAAACCGGCCAGCTGGGCCGACAGCAGGTCGAAGCCGGCGCGTTCGGACTGCGCCAGCATGTCCTCGATGTCCTGGCGCTTGCCCTGCAGCTGCGGCAGGCCGAGCCAGTGGTGCATCAGGGCGCGGAATGTGAAGGGCTCGAGCGCCATCTCCCAGCTGCGCGAGGCCAGCACCTCGGCATCGACCGTGCCGCGCCGGATCTCCTGCAGCATGCTGAGCTGGAAGACCACGGCGGTGTCGGGCCGCTGTACCGCGCGGGTGGCGATCTCCAGCCAGGCGTCGGCCAGCTTCAGTTGGGCCGGCTGGTTGCTGCGCAGGAGGGCGGTCAGGTACAGATGGGCGCCGATGCCGCCGAACACGGCCTTGCGCTTGCCGGTCTCGCGGCGCAGCTGCTTGAGCGCCTTGTCGACGTCGGGCAGGGCGGTATCGAGATCGTCGCGCAGCAGGGCGATGACGCTGCGCAGGAACAGTCCCGGCGCATCCGGCACCTCGGCCAGCAGCGCCAGGGCATCGTCGAGGCGGCCGCACAGGATGAGATGCTCGGCCAGTGCGACGCGCAGGCCGATCGACGGTTCACCCAGGGCCGCATGGGCTTCGGCGGCGGCGCGGATGTCGGGCGCAAGCGCCGGTTCGCGCTGCGCGTGGTTCACCAATTCGGCGAATATGCCGTCGCGCAGGTGCGGATGGATGCGTTCCATGAGCGCCGGCGAGAACGGCCGCGCGCAGACCTCGACCAGCGGATGCAGGTAGGAGGCCTCGTGGCAGCGCAGGCAGGCTTCCAGTAGCGGCATGACGGTCGCGGCCGGCTCCCCCGTGAACAAGGCCATGCGCAGCAGCGCCAGGCCCTGGCGGTAGCTGCGCAGGATCGGCGTGCCCTGCCAGTCGCGGCGCAGCGGCGTGACCCGTTCATAGGCGCCCTGCAGGGCGCGGAACAGGCCGGAGGCCAGCGCCTGTTCGAGTATCGCCCTGACCGCGGCGGGCGATATCGTGAACCCGCGTCCGGCGGCTTCGGTCACGAGTCCTTCCTGGCGCAGGTGCTCCAGTTCGTCCGCCCATTGCCCGGCCGGCAAGAGCAGGCCGATCGCCATCAGGTGTTCGAGAATGCGCTGGCGGCCCATCGGCTCGCCCGCCATGGCGAGCAGGGCCAGGATGGCCTGCTCGCCGGTGTCGCGTTCGATCGTCATGCAGCCGGCAGGTTCTCGATCTCCACCGCCGGCAGGCCGGCAGGCACCGGGATGCCGAACACGCGCAGGTAGAACACCAGCTCCGCTTCCAGCGTCGTCACCACGCTCTCGGCCTTGCGGAAGCCGTGGCCTTCGCCCTCCAGGGTGATATAGGCCACCGGCACCCGGCGCTTGCGCAGCGCCTCGACCATGGTTTCGGACTGCTGGGGCGGCACCACCATGTCGTCCAGGCCCTGGAAGAAGATAATCGGGCGCTGCAATTTATCCGTGTGGTGGATCGGCGAACGTTCGCGGTAGACCTGTTCGGCCCGTTCCGGCGGCGCGATCAGGTACTGGTTGTAGTGCGATTCGAACTTGTGCGAATCCGCATCCAGCCCGGCCAGGTCGGACACGCCGTAGTAGCAGGCGCCGGCCTTGAACAGGTCGTGGAAGGCGAGGGCGGACAAGGTCGTCAGGCCGCCGGCGCTGCTGCCGCGCACCAGGAGGCGCTCGCGGTCCACCAGGCCCTGCTCGGCCAGGTAGCGGGCGCCGGCCACGCAGTCCTCCACGTCGACCACGCCCCACTGGCCCTTGAGCAGGTCGCGGTAGGCGCGGCCGAAGCCGGTGCTGCCGCCGTAGTTCACGTCCAGCACGGCAAAGCCGCGGCTGGTCCAGAACTGGGTCGCCAGCTTGAGGGTGCTGGCCGCCATCCCGGTCGGGCCGCCATGGCCGATGACGATCAGGGGCGGCAGTTCGCCCGCCGAGGGGGTGAAATCGGCGTTGGCCGGCGGATAGTGGAAGGCGTGGGCGGTACGGCCGTTCGCGCTCGGGTAGCTGATCGAGCGTGGAACCGACAGGTAGTCCACGCCAGGCAGCTGCGCGATCGAGCGCGCCAGCACGTCGTGCCGGCCGCCATCGAGGTCGATGCGGGCCAGTTCCAGCGCGACGGTGGGCGCGCCGCCCAGCAGCGCGACCGTGCGCGCGTTCACGCGCAGTTCGCGGATTTCCTCGTAGGGCGTGGCGATCGCGGTCAGTTCGCCGCCGCGCAGGCGCGCCAGCTTGCTGACCCCGCCTTCGATGTAGGCGCAGACGATGTCGTCTTCGCCGCGGAAACCGTACAGCGCGTTCCCGAAAGTCCACAGCGGCCCGCCGAATTCCGCCGCGCGCGGGCACAGCGCCTCCACCACGCCATGTTCGAAGCGGTACAGGTTCCACCAGCCGCTGCGGTCGGACACGAAGTGCAGCACGCCGCCGGGCGACCACTCGGGCTGGCACACCGATTCCTGCGGTCCGCCCGCCACCAGCCGGCCATTGGCCAGCGTGCCGTCTTCCATGATGTCGGCCAGCCACAGCTCGCTGCCCTCCCAGGGCATGCGCGGATGGTCCCAGCACAGCCAGGCCAGGTGGCGGCCGTCCGGCGAGATGCGCGGTGCGGCATAGAAGTCGTTGCCGTCCACCAGCACGGTTTCAAGGCCATCGAAGCCGATGGCGGCAATCGTGTTCTCGGGGTAGCGGCCGCCGGCCGCGTGGTCTTCGCGCACGGCCACCAGGCGCCGGCGCTGCGCATCGACCACGAAGTCGGCGTAGCGCTGCTTGTTGTCCTCGGCGGTGACCGGCACCGGCTGCGCGCCGGCCTCGACGCGGTACAGGCGGCCGTCGGCGTGGTTCGAGAACCAGGCGACGCCATCGGCGACCGTGACCGCGCCGCCGCCGTATTCGTGCACCTTGCTGCGCACGTTGAACGGCGCCGGGGTCAGTTCGCCGCGGCTGCCCACCAGCGTCGAGCGGCCCGCTTCGCTGGCCCGGCCCTCCAGCCAGTACAGGTCGGCGCCGTCGAGCATCAGCGAAGCCAGCGGCGTGGCGCCGGCCGCGACGACGGCTGCGGTGATCGGTGAGGTCCAGGTGCCGCAAGGGGCTTGCTGTTTGGTCATGACGGGTTCTCTCATAGACGGAAGAACGCATTATAAGAGCCTATCCCAGGCTCTTGTGCGGTCCCAAAGATGCGATAATGGAGGTTTTCCCTCTGCGTTCATTGTCAGCCATGCCACAATTCGCCCCGCTTCAGAACGACACCTTCCTGCGTGCGCTGCTGCGCCAGCCGACCGACTACACCCCGGTGTGGCTGATGCGCCAGGCGGGCCGCTACCTGCCGGAATACCGCGCCACGCGCAAGCAGGCCGGCTCGTTCCTGGGGCTGGCAAAGAATCCGGATTTCGCCACCGAAGTCACCCTGCAGCCGCTCGACCGCTATCCGCTGGATGCCTCGATCCTGTTCTCGGACATCCTGACGGTGCCGGACGCGATGGGTCTGGGCCTGTACTTCGCCGACGGCGAGGGCCCGAAATTCGAGCGCCCGCTGCGCACCGAAGCCGAGGTGCGCGCCCTGCAGGTACCGGATATGGCGTCGCTCGACTACGTCTTCAAGGCGGTGACCCAGATCCGCACCGCCATCAACGGCCGCGTGCCCCTGATCGGCTTCTCGGGCAGCCCCTGGACCCTGGCCTGCTACATGGTCGAAGGCGGCGGTTCGCGTGAATTCCACACCATCAAAAAGATGCTGTATGCGCGTCCCGACCTGATGCACCACATCCTGGACACCAACGCGCGCGCAGTCAGCCAGTACCTGAACGCCCAGATCGACGCCGGGGCCCAGGCCGTGATGATCTTCGACTCCTGGGGCGGCGCGCTGGCCGACGGCGCCTACCAGGAGTTCTCGCTGAACTACATGCGGACGGTCGTGAGCCAGCTGAAACGCGAGAAGGATGGCGTGCGCATCCCGGCGATCGTGTTCACCAAGGGCGGCGGCCTGTGGCTGGACGAGATGGCGGACATCGGCGCCGACGCGCTGGGCCTGGACTGGACCGTCAACCTGGGCAAGGCGCGCGCGCTGGTCGGCGACCGCGTGGCCCTGCAGGGCAACCTCGACCCGGCCATCCTGTTCGCGGAACCGGAGCAGATCCGCGCCGAAGTCGAGCGCTCCTTGACAGCCTACGGCAAGCCATCGAACGGCCATGGCCACGTGTTCAACCTGGGCCACGGCATTTCGCAGTTCACGCCGCCGGAGTCGGTGACCGCCATGGTCGAGGCTGTGCACAACTTCAGCCGCCAGCAGCGCGCCGCATAAGCGGCCGGTATTGCCCCCCGCTGCAGCAAGCATTGCTGCAGCAAAATCTCACTTGTTCACAAGTTCGTTAAACCTCAAAATTATTCCTGTGGACATCTTTGTCAAGCCTGAAAATACGTAAATCAATGATTCTTAAACGTTTTTTTCATGGTGAACTGTAGGTATACACAGTAGCAGCGCTCACTCACAGGTAAATTGTCCCGGCTTCCTGTCCATTGTTCACAAAGTTATGCACAGGATGAGGGATGAGGGATGAGTTGTGAAAAGTGCTTCGTTTACGCGGACTTAGCTCAACTCTTCAAGTAAGGTGTGAAGATTCTGGTGCACCGCAACGAGTTTTCCCATCACACATGTGCAGTTATGCACAGCAAGGCGATTCCAGCCCGGGTTGTTAACAGGGATAACTCTGTCTTTGCAAGTCATTGAATTTACTGAATAATTTATTGTTGTTCCAGTGAATCGCGCGTTTGGAGTTGATCTAACGTAAACCTCGAACGGGGTCAAGTACAGCGCTATTCACAAAGTTTTCCACAGCTTATTGGTCCTGGTTTCCTTACTCAAGAAGGTTGGATTTGGCACACTGCTTCCTACAGGTTGCGCTCGATACCCCGCTCAACAGCTGCTTCGATTACCGCTGGGAATGCCAGCCGGGCGAAGAGCCGGCGGTGGGCCAACTGGTGCTGGTGCCCTTCGCGCGCCGTGAGGTCGTGGGCCTGATCGTCGCCGTCAAGGCAGACACCGAGGTCCCGCCGGACAAGCTGAAGGATGCGATCGCCGTGCGCAGCCAATTGTCGCCGCTGCCCGAGCGCTGGGTGGCGCTGGCGCGCTTCGCCGCCGACTATTACCAGCGCCCGCTCGGCGAGGTGGCGCTGCCCGGCCTGCCCAAGAACCTGCGCGTGCCGAAGACCGTTGCGCTCGACCGCGCGCTGAAAAAACTGGCCAAGGATGGGGGCGCGCACGACCCCACGCCCTCCGGCATGCCCGTCTTGAACCCGGCGCAGCAGGAGGCGGCGGGCGGCATCGGCGGGGCCCAGGGCTTCACGCCGATTCTGCTGTACGGCGTCACCGGTAGCGGCAAGACCGAGGTCTATCTGCAGGCCTGCGCCCAGGTGCTGGTGCGCGAGCAGGACGCCCAGATCCTGATCCTGGTCCCGGAAATCAACCTGACGCCCCAGCTGGAAGGGAACATCCGCGCGCGCTTCCCGGGCGTGATGCTGGCCACCCTGCACAGCAGCCTGTCGGAGGGCGAGCGCATGCTGCACTGGCTCGCCGCCCACCAGGGCCTGGCGCGCATCGTGCTGGGCACGCGCCTGGCCATCCTGTCCTCGCTGCCGAACCTCAAATTGATCATCATCGACGAGGAGCACGACCCCTCGTACAAGCAGCAGGAAGGCCTGCGCTATTCGGCGCGCGACCTGGCGGTGTGGCGCGCGCACCAGCTGGGCATTCCGATCGTGCTGGGCTCGGCCACGCCTTCGCTCGAGACCTGGCACCATGCCCAGTCCGGCCGCTACCGCAAGCTCGAGCTGCGCGAGCGCGCCGTGCGCGACGCCGTGCTGCCCACCGTGAAGCTGGTCGACCTGGAGCGCGACCGTCCCAAGGATGGCTTGAGCAGCGCCCTGATCGCCGCGCTGCGGGGGCGCCTCGACCGCGGCGAACAGTCGCTGCTGTTCCTGAACCGGCGCGGCTATGCCCCGGTGATCTGCTGCGACGCCTGCGGCTGGATCAGCAACTGCACCCGCTGCACCGCCTTCATGGTGCTGCACCGCCCCGAGCACCGGCTGCGCTGCCACCACTGCAGCCTGGAGCTGCGCATTCCGCGTCATTGTCCGACCTGCGGCAACGTCGACCTGCAGCCGCTCGGACGCGGCACCCAGCGCGTCGAGGAAGGCTTGCAGGCGATGTTCCCGGAAGCGCGCATCCTGCGCATCGACGCCGATTCCACGCGCCTGAAGGGCAGCGCCCAGGCGGCTTTCGACACCGTGCACCGGGGCGAGGTCGACATCCTGGTCGGCACCCAGATGGTCGCCAAGGGCCACGACTTCAAGAAGCTCACCCTGGTGGGCATCCTGAACCCGGACACCGCCCTGTTCTCGCAGGACTACCGCGCCAGCGAGCGCCTGTTCGCCCAGCTGATGCAGGTGGCGGGGCGCGCCGGCCGCGCCGGCGCCGCCTCCGAGGTGCTGGTGCAGACCCGCTACGCCAGCCACCCGCTGTATGGCGCCGTCGTGCGCCACGACTACGACCGCTTCGCCGGCAGCCTGCTGGAAGAACGCCGCCAGGCCGGCCTGCCGCCCTTCATGTACCAGGCACTGCTGCGCGCCGAGGCGCCCGAGCTGGCCAATGCGATCGCTTTCCTGGAGGCGGCGCGCGACAGCCTGGCATGGGATGCGGTGATGATCAACGACCCGATCCCGATGACGATGACGCGTGTGCACAACGTCGACCGTGCGCAGCTGCTGGTGGAATCGAGCTCGCGCCCGGCCCTGCAGGCTTTTCTGCGCGAGTGGGTCGAGATCCTGCGCGCGATGAAATCGCGCGTGCGCTGGTCGCTCGAGGTCGATCCCCTCGATATCTGAGCCAACTTGCCGAAAGCCTGCCATGAGCTTCCCGACTGCCGCACGCCTCCCGCTTCTGCTTGCATTGCTTGCCCTGCTGCCCGCGGCGCAGCTTGGGGCCGCGACGCGTGCCGGACTCGATGTGGTCCATGAGGTACGCAACCGGATCGCGGCACGCGACTGCGGGGCCGCCGTGGAGCGCCTCAAGAGCGGGCTGAAATGGGGCTATCCCGAGGTGGTGCTGCTGGCCGGATCGATGTACGAGCACGGTATCTGCGTCAAGGCCAGCTGGGACACTGCACTGACTTTCTACGTCCAGGCCCACGAGGGCGGGGCGCCGGAAGCCGCCGAACGGATCGCCGCCGGTTTTGCCGACCCGGCCAGGGGGGCCGATGCCGCGGCGGCGCTATGGTGGAACCTGCAAGGCCGTGGCAGCGCGCGTACCGAGGCCTGCGCCGTCAGCCCGCAGGCCGCAACGGACGCGGATCGCTTCGTCGCGGAACTGCGTACCTGGCATCCGTCCAGACTGGCGATCTGCAACTACGTCGTCGGCGTGATCTCGACGATTTCCGCGGAAATGCGCTATCCGGGCCACGCCGAGGTGCTTGGCCTGGGTGGCGAAGTGAACTTGCGCTTCCTGCCCGCGGTGCCGCGCATCGACCTGAAAATGGGCGGCAGCGGCGTCTATGTTCCGTACGGCGTGGTCAAGGGCGATTCGCTGCCCAGCCGCCCTCTGGGGCCGTTGGCGCCGTCGACCGGCTGGTTCGAGCATGCGGTGCACGCGCTGGTCAATGATGCCCTGCGCCGCTATCCGCAGCCGGCCGGCATTCCCGCCGATGCCCAGGCCGGGGTCCAGTTCCTGTTCAAGCGCGAATGAGGCAATCCGGGAGAATTCATGTTCCGGCTGAGCGAGACGACATTCACTTTCGGGATCCAGTACCAGATGCGCTGAGCCGCCGGGCAGCCTGGGCGGCCGGGGTATCCCCCAGCGGCAGCAGGACGCTCGAACGCGCCAGCGCACGCACCAGCGCCCCCTCGCCGGGGCGCAGGCCCTGCTTGCGCAGCTGGGGCAGCGAAGCGACCGGTTCCGGCACGATGTCCACGGCGGCGCGTACCAGCAGGCGCTGCAAGGGACGCATCGGTCCCGGCACCAGCGGCGTCTCGTGCATGATCCGCACGAACTCGGCCAGGATGGCGGAGCCTTCCAGCCGGGGCGCCGTTTCGGCCAGCAAGGCTTCCCAGGCTCCCCAGGAGCGCGGCGCGCCAAGCGCGCCATACAGCCGGGCCGCGCTTTCGCCTTCGGCAAAGGCGGCGTCCTTCTCGAGCGCCGACAGGGGCCGCAGGTAGCGGTGGTAGGCTTCGGTGAAGCCGAAGGCGGCGGTGGCCTGCACCCAGTCGAGCAGGCGCGGGTCGTTGGCGCGGTAGGGCAGGCCCGCGGGCGTCGTGCCCCGCACCCGCTCATGCATGCGTACCACGCGCGCGATCATCCGCTCGGCCGCCGAGCGTGGCCCGTAGACGGTCATCATGGCCGCGAAGCCGGTGCGGCGCAGGCGCATGACCGGGTCCTGCCGGAAGCCGCCCTGGTCCCACACGCCGGAGCGCACCGAGGGCTCGCTCAGCTCGAGCAGCACCGCCGCCACTCCGCCCACGAACAGGACCACCGGATTGGCGAACACCCGCCAGGCGATGCCGTCGCGCGGAGCGAGCGCCGGCTCGCCCGCCGGCTGGCTGAAGTCGAAGGCCATGCCGGGAGGCGGGCGCAGCAGCTCCCTGATCGGTTCCAACATTCGCCCTCCCATGGTGACAGGCGATCATGGTGGCACATTGGCCCGGTTCCGGCGGTCCGGCTGAAAATCGCGTATCGTTTCGTCATCATCTGTAGAGAGACCCGGAGAAGACGATGAACAAACTGGATGTGGATGTCGCCATCATCGGCACCGGCACCGCCGGCATGACGGCCTATCGGGCGGCGAAGGCGCAAGGAGCCCGGGTGGCGGTCATCGAAAGCAGCCACTATGGCACCACCTGCGCACGGGTCGGCTGCATGCCGAGCAAGCTCCTGATCGCCGCAAGCGAGGCCGCGCATGTGATGCAGCACAGCGCGCCCTTCGGCGTGCACGCGGGCGACGTCCGCATCGATGGCCGCGCCGTGATGGAGCGCGTGCGGCGCGAGCGCGACCGCTTCGTGGGCTTCGTGCTGGAAAGCGTCGAGTCCTTCGATGACGCAGACAAGCTGCGCGGCCATGCGCGCTTCACCGGCCCGCATACCCTGCTCGTGGACGATCACACCGAAGTCACCGCCGGCCGCGTCGTCATCGCCACCGGCTCCACGCCGCTGCGCCTGCCCGTGCTGGAGAACGTCGGCCCCGGCATCGCTACCTCCGACGACGTGTTCTACTGGGACGAGCTGCCGAAGTCGGTGGCCGTGATCGGCACCGGCGTGATCGGCCTGGAGCTGGGCCAGGCCCTGCACCGCCTGGGCGTGCGCGTGAAGCTGTTCGCGCGCGGCGGCAGCATCGCCCACCTGAGCGACCCGGAAGTGCTGCGCAGCGCCACCCGCGTGCTCACCGAGGAACTCGACATCCAGTTCCAGTCGAAGGTGACGGGCGCGGTGCAGGAGGGAGACGAAGTGGCATTGCGCTACAGCGACGCCCTCGGCGAAGAGAAGACCGAACGTTTCCAGGTCGTGCTGATGGCGGCCGGCCGCACGCCCAACGTGCACGACATCGGGCTGGAGCACACGGGGCTGGAGCGCGGCCCGGACGGCATCCCGCTGTTCGACGTCCGCACCATGCAATGCGGGACCAGCCACATCTTCATCGCCGGCGACGCCAACAACGAGCGCCCGCTGCTGCACGACGCGGCCGACCACGGCAAGATCGCGGGGGACAACGCGGGCCGCTATCCGGACGTGCGTCCGGGATTGCGCCGCACGCCGATCGCGGTGGCCTTCACCGACCCGAACATCGCTACCCTGGGCGCGAACTACCGCAGCCTATGCGAAGGGGGCAAGCGCAAGTTCGCGGTCGGGCAGGTAGCGTTCGCGAACCAGGGCCGCAGCCGGGTGATGTTGCAGAACAAGGGGATGCTGCGGGTGTATGCGGAATACGGCTCGCGCCGCTTCCTGGGCGCCGAGATGATCGCGCCGCGCGCCGAGCATCTGGCGCATACGCTGTCCTGGGCCTGCCAGATGCGCATGACGGTGGACCAGATGCTGGAGATGCCCTTTTATCACCCGGTGATCGAGGAGGGCGTGCGCACCGCCCTGCGCGACCTGGCGCACAACCTGGCCAAGGGAGAGAGCGAGATCGACCCGGCCGATACCGAGCCGGGTACGTAAGAGTAGGGTGGGCGGCTGTGCCGCCCACGCGGTGATAGTTTGCAGCAAGATCACCGAGCACGAAAGCGGAGCCGATATCGATCACCGCGTGGGCGGGAAACCCGCCCACCCTACTAATTCAGGTAGCTGGCATCCAGCTTGCCCTGACCGGCCAGCTGGCGCAGGATGCGCACGGTGTCGACGTCGGCTTCCTGGTAGGCCGAGCGCTTGAAGTCGTCGTACATGGCGTTGGCCGGGTCGGTGTGCTCGCCCTGGCCGTCGTCGTAGCAGAAGCGCACCTGGAGCATGGCGTCGCCCGGCGCCTCGATGATCATCTTCAGGCTGGAGGCGGCGATCTCGCCCTGGGCCGGCACTTCGTAGCGCACTTCCTTCAGCGGGGTCAGGTACACGACGTCGTCGATCACCAGGTCGCCGTAGCGCAGGCGGCGCGCGAAGCTGCCGCTGCTGCGTTCGCCGATCGTGCATTCGTCCAGGTGCGGCACGAACATGGTCGGGTTTTCGGCGCGCAGCACCAGCCCGCGCCACAGCTGTTCGACCGAGATGGTGTCGATCAGCGGGTTGAGCGGATCGTTGATCTGGATGAGATGTTCAAATTTCATGGGCAGTGTCCAAAAAGCCTTGGCGCGCAGCGCCACAAGAGTGGCATGGTACCCGATTGCGCGGCGTTTCGTCGCTAGGCCGGCGTCCCGAGGATCACGCTCGAGGCCTTGAAGACCGCCGTGGCGGGGCTGCCTTCGCGCAGCGCGAGCGCCTGGGCGCTTTCGTTGGTGATGATGGCGGCCACCGACCCGCCGCCGGCAAGATCGATGACCACCTCGGTATTCACCGCGCCCGGCACCAGGCGCGCCACCGCTCCGGCCAGCTGATTGCGGGCCGACAGCCTGGCCTCTCCGGAGCCGCTCATGATGATGACCGACGAGGATTTGACCAGGGCAAAGGCTTGCGTGCCGACGAGCAAGGCCAGGTCTTCCGCACTCTCGTGCGTCACGATGGCAACGATCTTCTGGCCGCCGGCGATGTCCAGTTCGATTTCGTCGTTCACCGCTCCCTGCTTGACGCGCGAGACGTTGCCGAAGAACTGGTTGCGTGCGCTGGTCTTCATGTTCAATCTCCGGATCAGGGAAGCATCGCCGGCGATGCCGCCGGCCTGGCGGTTGAGCTGCTCCACGAATTCCTGGTGGACACGCTCGATGGTGTTGAAGTTCCGCACCAGCTGGGCGCCGCGCGCCGTCAGTCGCGTCCCGCCGCCGCCCTTGCCGCCGGCAAGCCGTTCCACCAGCGGCTCGCCGGCAAGGTTGTTCATGGTATCGATGGCGTTCCAGGCAGCCTTGTAGCTCATCCCGACCGCCTTGGCGGCCGCCGTGATCGAGCCGCTATCGGCGATGGCGGCCAGCAGTTCAATGCGTCCCTTGCCGCCGAGATGCTCGCCGCCCGCCATCATCCAGACCGAGCCCTGCAGTTCAATGTCCTTGTTCTCCATGCATGCATTGTGAGCCACAACGCTCATCCGTGGCAGGGTTTTTCGTTATATACTTCCTTACATAACGGTGCCTTGGGGAGAATGGAATGAAACGTTTGGTCAGTATGGTGATCGCCATGGCAGCCGCGGCGGCTGCCCATGCCGGCGAGGTGCAGGTCGCGGTCGCGGCCAATTTCACCGCGCCGATGCAGAAAATCGCCGCGGAATTCAAAAAAGACACCGGCCACCAGGCCAGGCTGGCCTTCGGCTCTACCGGCAAGTTCTATGCGCAGGTCAGGAATGGCGCACCGTTCGAGGTCCTGCTGGCCGCGGACGACGAAACGCCGGCCAGGCTGGAAAAGGAAGGGCAGGGCGTGCCCGGCAGCCGCTTGACCTACGCCATCGGCAGGCTGGTGCTGTGGTCGGCCCAGGCAGGCTATGTGGACGCCAGGGGCGACATCCTGAAAACCGGCAACTTCAAGCACCTCGCCATCGCCAATCCCAAGACCGCCCCCTACGGCGCGGCCGCGCTGTCGGCGATGAAAAAGCTGAACCTGGCCGAAGCGCTGCAGCCGAAACTGATACAGGGCGAGAACATCGCCCAGGCCCACCAGTTCGTCAGTACCGGCAATGCGCAACTCGGCTTCGTCGCGCTCTCGCAGGTTTATCAGGACGGCAAGATCGCCTCGGGTTCGGCCTGGATCGTGCCCGCCACGTACCACGAGCCGATCCGCCAGGATGCGCTGGTCCTCGCCAAGGGGGCGGCGAATCCGGCGGCGAAAGCCCTGCTGGACTACCTGAAATCGGACAAGGCCAAGGGCATCATCCGCGCCTACGGCTACGAGCTGTGACAGAAACCGAACTCGGCGCCGTCTGGCTGACTCTGAAGCTGGCGTCGATCGTGACCCTGCTGCTGCTCCTGATCGGCACGCCGATCGCCTGGTGGCTGGCGCGCACGCGCTCGCGCCTCAAGGGCGTCGTCGGCGCCGTCGTGGCCCTGCCGCTGGTGCTGCCTCCGACCGTCCTCGGCTTCTACCTGCTGGTTGCGATGGGACCGAACGGCCCGGCCGGGCAGCTGACGCAAGCGCTCGGCCTGGGAACCCTGCCCTTCACTTTCCCCGGCCTGGTGATCGGTTCGCTGTTCTATTCCATGCCCTTCGTGGTGCAACCCCTGCAAAACGCCTTCGAGGCCATCGGCGAGCGCCCGCTGGAAGTGGCGGCGACTCTGCGCGCCAGCCCCTGGGACACGTTCTGGTCGGTGGCGGTGCCGCTGGCGCGGCCCGGCTTCCTGTCCGGCGCCATCCTCGGCTTCGCGCATACCGTCGGCGAATTCGGCGTCGTGCTCATGATCGGCGGGAATATCCCGGACAAGACGCGGGTGGTGTCGGTCCAGATCTACGACCATGTCGAGGCCATGGAGTATGCGCAGGCGCACTGGCTGGCCGGCGGCATGCTCGTCTTCAGCTTCCTGGTGCTGCTGGCGCTCTACACCTTCAATCCGCCGCTGCTCAAGGGGGCGAAGCAATGAACGGCCTGCACGCCCGGTTCTGCATCGAGCGCGGCGATTTCACGCTGGACGTCGACCTCGACCTGCCGGACCGCGGCGTCAGTGCCCTGTTCGGCCACTCCGGATCGGGCAAGACCACCTGCCTGCGCGCCATCGCCGGCCTGGAGCGCGCATCTGGCGGCTACGTCGCGCTGGGCGACGAGGTCTGGCAGGACGAGGCGCGCGGTCTGTTCGTGCCGCCCCACCGCCGTGCGCTCGGCTATGTGTTCCAGGAAGCGAGCCTGTTTCCCCACCTGAGCGTGCGCGCCAATCTGGAATTCGGACTGAAGCGGGTGGCCGCCGGCGCGCGCCGCTTCGCACTGGGGCCGGTGGCCGAGATGCTCGGCATCGGTCCGCTGCTGGAGCGCTCGCCCGCCAGCCTCTCGGGCGGCGAGCGGCAGCGGGTCGCGATCGCCCGGGCGCTGCTCTCTTCGCCGCGCCTGCTGCTCATGGACGAGCCGCTCGCCGCGCTCGACCTCAAGCGCAAGCAGGAAATCCTGCCCTACCTGGAACGCATGCACGACGAGCTGTCGATCCCGATCGTCTATGTCAGCCACGCGCCGGACGAAGTCGCACGCCTGGCCGACCACCTGGTGCTGCTCGAAGCCGGGCGGGTGGCGGCAAGCGGGCCGCTGGGCGAACTCCTGGCCCGCGCCGACCTGCCGGCGGTGTTCGCTGACGAGACCGGGGTGGTGCTGGATACCGTCCTCGCCGAACACGAGGAAGACGGGCTGTCGCGCCTGCAGTTCCCGGGCGGTTCTCTGTACGTGGGACGGCGCAGGGAAACGATCGGCAGCCACCTGCGCTGCCGCATCCATGCGCGCGATGTCAGCCTGGCGCTGGAACGGCCTCATCGCAGCAGCATCGTCAACCTGCTGCCGACTGTCGTGACGGCGGCCACCGCCACCGATACGCCCGGGCATGTGCTGGTGCACATGCGCATGGGGGAGACCACGCTGCTGGCCCGGATTTCCGAACGCTCGCGGCGCGAGCTCGGCATCGTCCCAGGCCTGCCGGTCTGGGCCCAGATCAAGGCGGTCGCACCGCTTGCCTAGCGGGGCGGCCCACCGCCTGTTGCAAACCGGTCAAGGACCGGATTCATTTTGGCGCGATGTCGAACACGGCCTTACAATACCCGGCCATTCTGCAGAAATCTTTCCCATGTCCAACGCACCAAAATTCGGCCTCAACGGGCCGCAGAGCGAAGCCGTGCTCTATCTCGACGGCCCATGCCTGGTGCTGGCCGGTGCCGGCTCGGGCAAGACGCGCGTCATTACGCAAAAGATCGCGTACATGATCGAAGACCGCGGCTACGACCCGCGCACGATCGCCGCCCTGACCTTCACCAACAAGGCCGCGCTCGAGATGCAGGAACGCATCGCCAAGCTGCTCAAGCAGCCCAAGCAGGCCAAGCAATTGACCGTCTCGACCTTCCACTCGCTGGGCGTCAAGATCCTGCGCCAGGAAGCGGCCGGCGTCGGCCTGAAGGACAAGTTCTCGATCATGGACAGCGACGATTGCTACACCGTCGTCTCCGACCTGGCGCTGACCACCGATAAACAGGAAATCCGCCGCATCCAGAACGCGATCTCGCTGTGGAAGAACGGCCTGGTCGACCCCGAGGACGCGATCCGGAACGCCAAGGACGAGGACGAAGCCATGTCGGCGCGCGTCTACCGCAGTTACCTGGCCACCCTGCAGGCCTACCAGGCGGTCGACTTCGATGACCTGATCCGCCTGCCGGTGGAGCTGTTCCGCAACAACGAATCGATCCGCGACCGCTGGCAGCGCCGCCTGCGCTACCTGCTCATGGACGAGTACCAGGACACCAATACCTGCCAGTACGAACTGGTCAAACTCCTGGTGACCGGACTCGGCAAGAAGCCGATGTTCACGGCGGTGGGCGACGACGACCAGGCGATCTACGCCTGGCGCGGCGCATCCGTGGAAAACCTGAAGACCCTGCAGACCGACTTCCCCGACCTGCGCGTCATCAAGCTGGAACAGAACTACCGCTCCACCACCCGCATCCTGCAGGCGGCCAATGCCGTCATCGGCAACAACCCGAAGCTGTTCGAGAAGTCGCTCTGGTCCGAACACGGCCTGGGCGAGCCGATCGAGGTGCTGGGCATGCAGAGCGATGAGCAGGAAGCCGAACAGGTGGCCATCATGATCTCGGCCGACCACTTCCAGCGCAAGAACAAGTGGACCGACTACGCCATCCTGTACCGCGGCAACCACCAGGCGCGCGTGATCGAGCAGGCCCTGCGCAAGGAGCGCATCCCCTACACCATGTCCGGCGGCCAGAGCTTTTTCGACAAGGCCGAGATCAAGGACATCATCGCCTACCTGCGCCTGATCGCGAACCAGGATGACGACCCGGCCTTCATTCGCGCCGTGACCACGCCCAAGCGCGGGGTCGGCATGGCGACGCTCGAGACGCTGGGCGAATTCTCCAAGCAGTGGAACTGCTCGCTGTTCGAGGCCGCGCGCAAGAACGGGCTGGAGGCCAAGCTGGCCGAGCGCCAGCTAGCGCCGCTGCGCGACTTCTGCCGCTTCCTGCTGGAGCTGGAAGACCGCGCCACCCGCCCGGGGCCGTCGGGCAGCGGCGACAATGCCGCCGAGGTGCTCGACGACATGATGAAGGAGATGAACTACGAGCACTACTTATATGAAAGCTTCGACGACCGCGCGGCCCAGGCCAAGTGGCAGAACGTGCTCGAGTTCACCAACTGGCTGAAGGAGCGCGGCCGGGGCGGGCGCGACCGTGACGGCGAAGAGAAGAACCTGCTGGAACTGACCCAGATGGTGGCCCTGATGTCGATGCTGGAAGGCGCGGACGAGGAACAGGATGCGGTGCGCATGTCGACCCTGCACGCCTCCAAGGGCCTGGAATACCCGCACGTGTTCCTGGTCGGGGTGGAAGAGGGCATCCTGCCCCACAAGGGCGACCCGGACGCGCCGGTGGAAGTGATGGCCGCCCGCATCCAGGAGGAACGCCGCCTGATGTACGTGGGCATCACGCGCGCCCAGCGCACCCTGCGCCTGACCTGGTGCAAGAAGCGCAAGCGCGCCGGCGAGCTGGTGCATTGCGAACCTTCGCGCTTCATCAAGGAGATGGCGCTGGACGTCGGCGACGCGCCGCCCAAGGAAACCGAAGTGCTCAGTCCGAAGGAAAGGCTGGCCAATCTGAAAGCCTTGCTGGCCATGCCGAAAGCATAAGAGCGCGCCCTCGTCGTTGCGCGGCAGCCTTGGCAGCCTGCCAATAGCCGCGCACGATTGAAATTCTTATTTGACTTCATTTGTGTCGCGGGAAATACTTTCCGGAAAGCGAGCTCGATGTAGAGTTTTGCAACCACTTTCCGACTATTTCACGCATGGCAACCGTTACCGACCTGACCATTACGCCCCATTCCGGGCTGAATCACATCGATGCGCTGCTCGATATCGGCCCCGACTGGAACTACATGATCGGCGTGACGCCGAACACGATTTACTACACCTTCGACATCTCGTCCGGCAACGAGGTGAACCAGAGCACGGGTAGGGCGGTGACCGGACAGGCTGTGTTCAATACCAGCCAGCAAACCGCTGCGCGCACCGCTTTCTCCTACCTGCAGCAGGTGACCGGCATCCAGTTCGTCGAAACCACGAACGGCAGCAATGCCCAGATCCACCTGGCGAACCTCGACCTCGACGGCAGCCAGACGACCGGCCTGTGCAGCTGGAATGGCGCGTATTCCTACATCGGCAACAACGTCGTCGGCTACAAGCCGGATGCCTACGTCTATCTCGATAACGTGGAATGGAAGGCGCAGAACAGCAATCCGTTGCCGGGCAGCCAGGGTTACCAGACCCTGCTGCACGAACTGGGCCATGCGCTTGGCCTGAAGCACCCCTTCCACGAAGGGGACGAGCAGGATCACATCCATCTCCCGTTCCAGCAGGACAACACCGGCAACACGATCATGTCGTACACGGATGCCGGCGGCCCGTACAGCACCTTCAGCCCCTACGACATCGCCGCGCTGAACTGGCTGTACGGCGGCGATGGCCTGGGCGGCGCGCTCGGCATCAACGCAGACGGGCGCTACATCACCGGCACGACCGGGGCTGACCGCATCACCGGCTCGGCCGGCAACGACCGCATCGTCCTCCTCGGCGGCAATGACGTCGTCGACGGCGGGGGCGGGACCGACACGGTCGTGTTCAGCCGCGGCCGCAGCGAATACAGCTTCAGCGAGAACGCCAATGGCAGCCTGATCGCGTCCCATGCGACCCTGGGCACCGTCACGCTCACCAACATCGAACTGCTCGCCTTCACCGATGGGCAGTACCAGCGCTCCCAGTTGACGGCCGATACCGTGGCGCCCCCGGCGCCGGTGCTGACCGTGCGCAAGAATGCCGCCGACTACCTGCCGACCGGCGCCACCCCGGTCTTCACCGGCCAGGTGGAACCGAATGCCGTGGTGCGGGTGTATTACAACGACCAGGTCATTGCCGAAGGCCGCACCGACGCCAGCGGCGTCTTCAGCATCGTCGGCAACAGGTTCCCCGACGGACGCGGCTATTCGGTGTACGCGACCGCGACCGACAGCGCCGGCAACGTATCCGAGCGCAGCCCCCTTCTCAGCTTCAACGTCGACGCCACCCCTCCGGTGACGCCGACGTCCAGCATGTCGCTGAGCCCGGGAGGCAACCAGCCGGTCTTCAGCGGCACCGCCGAAGCCGGGACCACCATCCAGCTGTTCCGTCTCAGCGACCGTGTCGAGATCGGCCGCACCGCCGTCAACAACGACGGCACCTGGAAAATCGATTCGCCGGCACTCCCGAACGGCGACTACGACGTCTTAGCCGCCTCGGTCGATATTGCCAGCAACGCCTCCAGCGCCGCCAACCTGCTGCAGTTCAGCATCAACAGCGCGCTCAACCTCAGCGGCGACGCGGGGAACAACCGCTTTACGCCGGGCACGGGCAACAATGCCGTCGACGGCATGGGCGGTATCGACACCGTCGTCTACGCCGGCGCGAGCAGCAATTTCACGATCGCACGCGGCGTCTATGGCGTGACCGTCACCGACAAGAGCGGCGCCCTCGGCACCGACAACCTGATCAATGTCGAGCGGATCGAGTTCGCCGACGGCTGGAAGGCGATCGACATCGACGGCATCGGCGGCCAGGTCTACCGCCTGTACGAGGCGGTCTTCGGCCGCCCGTCGGACAAGACCGGCATGGGCTACTGGATCGACCGCATGGAAAAAGGCAGCAGCCTGCTGCAGGTGGCCAAGGAGTTCATCACCAACCAGCCGGAGTTCGACAAGCTCTATGGCGCGAACCCGAGCGACGGCGAGTTCCTGACCAAGCTGTACGCGAACATTCTCGACCGCGCACCGGACGCTGCCGGTTACGCGTACTGGGTGGGACGTATCGTCGACAGCAGCCGCGAGCAGATCCTGATGGAATTCAGCGAAGGTTTCGAGAACCAGGCTCAGGTGATCGGCAGCATCAGTGGCGGCATCGACTACACGCCCTGGACCGGCGGCTGAACCAGGAACCGGCGCGAGACTGGCATAATGCCGGTTTTGCGCCGGAGCCCATCGTGAGCCAGGAAGACCGTTTTGTCGATATCGAGATCAAGCTCGCGCACCAGGAAGACCTGGTCGAGACGCTGAACGACACCATCTACCGCCAGGGCCGCCGCATCGACCAGCTCGAAGCCCTGGTCGCCTCGCTGGTGGACCACGTCCGCACCCTGCAGTCGACCCGCCAGGGACCGGTCAACGAGAAACCGCCGCACTACTGACACGGGCGCCGGCCAGCATCGCGCCCAGCCGCTTGCCCAGGCAAAGCAGGGTGAGCGTGGGCGGCAATCCCCACGGCTGCGGGATCACCGAGGCGTCGCACACGTACAGTCCCGGCGCGGCGCGCAGCTCGCTGTCCACGCCTGCGCCGATGCGCACGCTGCCGCCCGGGTGGGCGGCGAAATGGTGGGTCGCGAACACCTGCCGCGCCCCTGCCTGTTCCAGGATGGCGCGCGCCATCCCGATGCCTCGGTCGAAACGCGCCCGGTCGCCCGGTGTCAGGCGCTTGTCCACCCAGCGCGGGCCGACCGCGCCGCCGATGTCGTCGCGGATCTTCACCATGATGCTCAGCGTGCGCCGGTGCGCCCCCACCCGGTCGACGCGGCCGGCCTGCAGCGCAAAGGCGGCATACATCGGCACCGGCAGCGTGAGGTCGGCCAGCGCGATGCCCTCCCCGGGAAAGCTGGCGCCGGCCGCCATCGGCACCTCGGCGCCGCCCTCGATATCCTCGACACTGCCCATCACCGCCACCACCGGATCGCTGAAGAAGGGCGCTAGGGGCGGCCCCAGGCCGGAGGCATGCAGCAGGCGCGGGCTGCCGATGCCGCCGCCGGCCAGCACCACCGTCTGCGCGCGTGCCGTGTGGGTGCCGCCTTCGCGCCGGAATTCCACGCCGACTGCGCGGCCATCTTCCAGCAGCACGCGCCGCACCCGGCTGCGCTCCAGCAGCACGGCGCCGTGGCGGCAGGCTTCCTCGACGAAATCGCGCGCGCTCCACTTGGCGCCGTAGGGGCAGCCGTACACACAGCGCCAGCAGCCGCTGCGGCAGGCCTGCGGGCGGATCATCTTGTCGAGCTTTTCCCACGCAAAGCCGGCGGCGCGCGCCGCCGCCATGATGCGCGCCGCCATCGGGCCGACCAGGCTGTCGGGCAGGGGCGCAAGCGGCAGTTCCGCGCGCAGGGCGGCAAGGGCGGGCGCCAGGTCGATGCCGTGGGCCGCGAACATGGCGGCGGGAGGCGCGGCGGCGGTGGCGAAGTTCAGCGCCGAGCTGCCGCCCAGGCCGGTGCCGGCCACCAGCAGCGAGGCGTCGCGGTGCAGCCAGGCGCCGCGGCCGGGCAGGGCCATGCCGGCCATCTGGCCCAGGGTGCCGGCCAGGGGCGCGGCGCTGCCCTGCTCGAGGATGAGCACGCGGGCGCCCGCGCGCGCCAGTTCGCGCGCCGTGCTGGCGCCGCCGGGGCCGGTGCCGACGACGATGGCGTCGTAGGGGCGTTGGGTGAGGGATTCCATGGTGAAAACGGATGCTAGCACGGCCAGAATTGATACATAGCCGATACATGCCGATACATGGCCGATACATGTGCCATACATACCTTTTTTATTGTGACGACGTGCGTATAAGCCTGCTATGATCGTCGCGCAACGGCTGTCGAGAACGCCCGGCAGCTCCTTCAAAAGAGTCCGAAAGATCGCATGAACCGACCACACCTGTTCATCGTTGCCGCCAGCCTCGCGCTCGCGCACGCCGCAGTGGCTGCACCGGCAGCGCCTGCCCTCGACGCCGCCAACCCGTTTGCCCAGCCCAGCAGCCTGCCGCTGAACTACCCGGCTTTCGACAAGATCAGGAACGAACACTTCCTGCCCGCCTACGCCGCCGGCATGGCCGAGCACCTGCGCGAGATCGACGCCATCGCCAAGGACAAGGCGGCGCCTACTTTTGAGAACACCGTCGTCGCCATGGAGCGTGCGGGCCAGATGCTGGCGCGCGTGTCCGCCGTGTTCTCCAACCTGCAAACGGCCAACACCAACGAGGTGCTGGACGCGGTCGACCGCGAGATGTCGCCCAGGCTGGCCGCGCACAATGACGCGATCTACCTGAACCCGGCCCTGTTCCAGCGCGTGAAGACGCTCTACGGCAAGCGCGCCACCCTTGGCCTGGACGCCGAATCGAAGCACCTGCTCGAGCGTGTGTACAAGGAATTCGTGCGCGCCGGCGCCAACCTGTCGAACGCCGACAAGGACAAGCTCAAGAAATACAATGCCGAGATCGCCTCGCTGCAGTCGGACTTCTCGCAACGCGTGCTGAAGGAAGCCAATGCCTCGGCGCTGATCGTGGATACCCGCGAGGACCTGGCCGGCTTCTCGGAGGCCGAGATCCATGCCGCAGCAAGCGAGGCGGAACAGCGTGGCCTCAAGGGCAAGTACGCGATCGCGCTCGTCAACACCAGCAGCCAGCCGGCGCTGGCCACGCTCACCAATCGCACCACCCGTGAGCGCCTGATGGCGGCTTCACTGAATCGCGGCAGCCGCGGCGGCGAGTTCGACACACGCCAGCTGGTGCTGCGCCTGGTCAAGCTGCGCGCCGAGCGCGCCGCGCTGCTGGGCTATCCCAACTATGCGGCCTATTCGCAGGAACTGGAAACGGCCAAGAATCCGGCCGCCGTCAACCGGCTGCTGGCCGAGCTGGCCAAGCCGGCGGTGAACAACGCGCGCAAGGAAGCGGCCGAGATCCAGAAGGTGATCGACAAGGAGCGCGGCGGCTTCCAGGTCGCCTCGTACGACTGGCCGCTGTACCAGGACAAGGTGCGCGCCGCGAAATACAACTTCGACGAGAACCAGCTGCGTCCCTACTTCGAGCTGAACCGCGTGCTGGTCGACGGCGTGTTCTTCGCCGCCACCAAGGAATTCGGCATCACCTTCAAGGAACGCAAGGACCTGCCGGTCTACGATCCGGACGTGCGCGTATTCGACGTGTTCGACCACGACGGCAAGCAGCTGGCGATCTTCCTGTTCGACCCCTATGCGCGCGGCAACAAGCAGGGCGGCGCCTGGATGAACGAATACGTGTCGCAATCGCACCTGCTGGGCAAGAAGCCGGTGGTCGGCAACCACCTGAACATCCCGAAGCCGCCCGCCGGCCAGCCGACCCTGCTGACCTATGACGAAGTGCGCACCGCCTTCCACGAGTTCGGCCACGCGCTGCACGGCATGTTCTCGAACGTGAAGTATCCGCACTTCTCGGGCACCAACGTGCCGCGCGACTTCGTCGAGTATCCCTCGCAGGTCAACGAGATGTGGGCGATCTGGCCCGAGGTTTTGTCCAACTACGCCAGGCACCACCAGACCGGCGCGCCGATGCCGAAAGCGCTGCTGGACAAGGTGGTCGCTTCTAAAAAGTTCAACCAGGGCTACATGACCACCGAATACCTGGCCGCCTCGCTGCTCGACCAGCGCTGGCACCAGCTCAAGCCGTCCCAGGTCCCGACCGACGTGCTGGCCTTCGAGGCCAAGGCGTTGAAGGACGCCGGCGTCGACTTCGCGCCGGTGCCGCCGCGCTACCGCACGACCTATTTCTCGCATTCGATGAACGGCGGCTATTCGGCCGGCTACTACGCCTACCTGTGGAGCGAAAAGCTCGACGCCGACACCGTGCAGTGGTTCACCGAGAGCGGCGGCTTGTCGCGCAAGAACGGCGACCACTTCCGTAAGACCCTGCTGTCGCGTGGCGGCAGCGCCGATGCGATGGACCTGTTCCGTCAGTTCCGAGGCCGCGATCCGGTCATCGAACCGCTGCTGGAACGCCGCGGCTTGACCGGCAACTGATTTTTTCCCTGCGCTGCGCCTTTCGCCGCCGGGCCACAAGCCCGGCGGCGAAAGGCAGGCGTGTTCCAACGTAGTTCAATCAACATCCGAGACACCATGAATCGTCCCCGTATGCTCCTGATCGCGGCCAGCGTCGCGATGGCCAACCTGGCCTATGCCGCGCCGCTCGACGCGACCAACCCGTTCGCCAAGCCGAGCACCCTCCAGTACGGCTACCCGGCCTTCGACAAGATCAAGAACGAGCACTTCGCCCCGGCCTTCGCCGAAGGCATGCGCGAACAGGCTGCCGAAGTCGAAGCCATCGCCAACAACAAGGCTGCGCCGACCTTCGAGAACACCATCGTCGCGATGGAGCGTTCGGGCCGTCTGCTGAACCGCGTTTCGACCGTGTTCGGCACCCTGGTCGGTTCCTACACCAACGACAGCCTGCAGGCCCTGGACAAGGAACTGGCGCCGAAACTGGCCGCCCACGGCGACGCGATCCGCCTGAACCCGAAACTGTTCCAGCGCATCCAGACCCTGTACGCCAAGCGCGACAAGCTGGGCCTGGACGCCGAGTCCAAATACCTGATCGAGCGCTACCACAAGGACTTCGTGCGCGCCGGCGCCAAGCTCTCTAGCGCCGACAAGCAGAAGCTGCGCGAGTACAACGGCAAGCTGGCCGCCCTGCAGACCCAGTTCAGCCAGAACGTGCTGAAGGAAGTGAACGCCTCGGCCTTCGTGGTCGATACCCGCGAAGAGCTGGCCGGCCTGCCGGAGAAGGCGATCGACGCCGCCGCCGCCGAAGCGAAGAAGCGCGGCCTGGACGGCAAGTTCGTGATCCCGGTCGTGAACACCACCCAGCAGGGCCCGCTGTCGACGCTGAACGTGCGCGGCACCCGCGAGAAGCTCCTGTCGATCTCGACCGTGCGCGGTTCGCGCGGCGGGGAATTCGACAACCGCGACATCGTGCTGCAACTGGCCAAGCTGCGCGCCGAGCGCGCTGAGCTGCTGGGCTACAGCAGCCACGCCGCCTACTCGCTGGAAGACCAGACCGCCAAGGACACGGCCGCCGTCAACAAGCTGCTGTCCGACCTGGCCGTGCCTGCCGTGCGCAACGCCAAGAAGGAAGCCGCCGAGATCCAGGAAATGATCGATGCGGAGAAGGGCGGCTTCAAGGTCGCGGCCTATGACTGGAACTACTACAGCGACAAGGTGCGCGCCGCCAAGTACGCTTTTGACGCCAACCAGCTCAAGCCTTACTTCGAACTCGACCGCGTGCTGAACGACGGCGCCTTCTTCGCCGCCAACAAGCTGTGGGGCATCACCTTCAAGCAGCGCAAGGACCTGCCGGTGTACGACGCCGACGTGCGCGTGTATGACGTGTTCGAAGAGAACGGCGAGCACCTGGCGATCTTCGTGCTCGACCCGTACGCGCGTCCGAACAAGCGCGGCGGCGCCTGGATGGGCGCCCTGGTCAGCCAGAGCACCCTGCTGGGCAACAAGCCGGTCATCACCAACAACCTGAACCTGGCCAAGCCGGCGCCGGGCGAGCCGACCCTGCTCAGCTGGGACGAAGTGCGCACCACCTTCCACGAATTCGGCCACGGCACCCACGGCTGGTTCTCGAAGGTGAAGTACCCGCGCTTCTCGGGCACCAGCGTGCCGCGCGACTACGTCGAGCTGCCGTCGCAGGTTTACGAGATGTGGATGGCCTGGCCGGAAGTGCTGGCCAACTACGCCAAGCACTACCAGACCGGCGAGCCGATGCCATCGGCCCTGCTGGAAAAGCTGCGCGCCTCGCAGAAGTTCAACGAAGGCTACCGCACCACCGAGTACCTGGCCGCCGCGGTGATCGACCAGCGCTGGCACCAGCTCGGCTCGAAGGCGATCCCGACGGACGTGAAATCCTTCGAAGAGCAGGCACTGCGTGATGCGGGCCTGGACTTCGCGCCGGTCCCGCCGCGCTATAGCTCGACCTACTTCTCGCACGCCTTCTCGGGCGGCTACTCGGCCGGCTACTACAGCTACCTGTGGGCCGAACGCCTGGATGCCGACGCCGGCGAATGGTTCAAGGAAAACGGCGGCCTGCAGCGCAAGAATGGCGACCGCTTCCGCAAGATGGTGCTGTCGAAAGGCGGCACCATGGATGCGGTGCAGATGTACCGCGACTTCCGCGGCCGCGATCCGGTCATCGAGCCGCTGCTCGAACGCCGTGGCCTGAACTGATGTCGATGAAGCCGGCGCTCGCGCCGGCTTTTTGATTGCCGCATCCTTCAACTAAAACCATAACGAGGACACCATGATCCGTCCACATATCCTGCTGGTCGCCGCCGCCAGCGCCGCTTCCGCCCTGGCCTACGCCGCGCCCGCCTCGATGCTCGAGGCCTCGAACCCCTTCGCCAAGCCGAGCACCCTGCCGTTCAACTACCCGGCCTGGGACAAGATCAAGAACGAGCACTTCGCCCCGGCCTTCGCCGAAGCGATGCGCCAGGAAGCGCTGGAAATCGAGGCGATCGCCAACAACAAGGCAGCGCCCACCTTTGAAAACACCATCGTCGCAATGGAGCGTTCCGGCCTGCTGATGAACCGTGTCGGCGCCGCCTTCGGCACCCTGAAGGGTTCGTACACCAACGACGCGCTGCAGGCCCTGGACAAGGAGCTGGCGCCGAAGCTGTCGGCCCATAACGATGCGATCCGCCTGAATTCGAAGCTGTACGCCCGCATCAAGACCCTGTACGACAAGCGCAGCAAGCTGGGCCTGGACGCCGAGGGCCAGTACCTGATCGAGCGCTATCACACCGACTTCGTGCGCGCCGGCGCCCAGCTGTCCGACGCCGACAAGCAGAAACTCAAGGAGATGAACGGCCAGCTGGCCGCGCTGTCGACCCAGTTCGCCCAGAACGTGCTGAAGGAGGCGAATGCCTCGGCCCTGGTGGTGGACAGCCGCGCCGAACTGGCCGGCATGCCGGACAAGGCGATCGACGCCGCCGCCCTTGAGGCGAAAAAGCGCGGCCTGGACGGCAAGTTCGTGATCCCGGTGGTGAACACCACCCAGCAGGCGGCCCTGTCGGTGCTGACCAACCGCGCCACCCGCGAGAAGCTGCTGGCGGCATCCATGGCGCGCGGTTCGCGCGGCGGCGAATTCGACAACCGCGAGGTCGTGCTGAAGCTGGCCAAGCTGCGCGCCCAGCGCGCCGTGCTGCTGGGTTACCCGAACCACGCGGCCTACAACCTGGCCGACCAGACCGCCAAGGATACCAAGGCGGTGAACCAGCTGCTGGCCGAATTCGCCAAACCGGCGGTGAACAACGCGCGCAAGGAAGCAGCCGAGATCCAGCAGGCGATCGACCAGGAGAAGGGCGGCTTCCAGGCCGCCGCGCATGACTGGGCCTTCTACAGCGACAAGGTGCGCGCCGCCAAGTACGCCTTCGACGGCAACCAGCTCAAGCCCTACTTCGAACTGAACCGCGTGCTGGTGGATGGCGTGTTCTTCGCCGCCAACAAGGAATTCGGCATCAGCTTCAAGGAGCGCAAGGACCTGCCGGCCTACAACGAGGACGTGCGCGTGTTCGACGTGTTCGACCACGACGGCAAGCAGCTGGCGATCTTCACCTTCGACCCCTATGCGCGCCCGAACAAGCGCGGCGGCGCCTGGGCCAATGCCTGGGTCCCGCAATCCAAGCTGCTGGGCACGAAGCCGGTCATCGCGAACAACCTGAACATCGCCAAGCCGGCCGCGGGCGAGCCGACCCTGCTGACCTACGACGAAGTGCGCACCACCTTCCACGAGTTCGGCCACGCCCTGCATGGCATGTTCTCGGACGTGAAGTACCCGCGCTTCTCGGGCTCGCGCGTGCCGCGCGACTACGTCGAGTTCCCGTCGCAGGTGAACGAGATGTGGATGACCTGGCCGGAAGTGCTGGCCAATTATGCCAAGCACTACCAGACCGGCGCGCCGATGCCGAAGGAGCTGCTGGACAAGGTGCAGGCTTCGCAACAGTTCAACGAAGGCTTCCGCACCACCGAGTACCTGGCCGCGGCGCTGCTGGACCAGGCCTGGCACCAGCTGTCGCCGAACCAGATCCCGAGCGACGTGCTGGCCTTCGAGGCTGAGGCGCTGAAGAAGGCGGGCGTGGACTTCGCCCTGGTGCCGCCGCGCTACCGCAGCACCTACTTCTCGCACACCTTCTCGGGCGGCTACTCGGCCGGCTACTACGGCTACCTGTGGGCCGAGAAGCTGGACGCGGACACCGTCAACTGGTTCAAGGAGAACGGCGGCCTGACCCGCAAGAACGGCGACCACTTCCGCAAGACCCTGCTGTCGCGCGGCGGCACCATCGACGCGATGCAGATGTACCGCAACTTCAGCGGGCGCGATGCGCAGGTGCGTCCGCTGCTGGAACGTCGTGGGTTGACCGGAGAATAAGCTCGTTTGGCGCCGGCCGTGCAATGCGGCCGGCGCTTGTATACACTCGCGCAATTCCCTTCAACAGCAAATCCCCCAAGCGATGAGTGTTCAATCCCTCCACGGTATTACTTTAGAATCCCTGTTAACCCGCCTCGTCGAACACTATGGCTGGGAGGGGCTCGGCCGCCGGATCGACATCAACTGTTTCCAGAAAGACCCGAGCATCAAGTCGAGCCTGAAGTTTTTGCGTCGCACCCCCTGGGCGCGCGAGCAGGTCGAGGCGCTATACCTCGAGACCCGCTTCACCAACTAACGAGAGCGACATGCTGAACGAAAACGAGCACACCAATGAGCGCGATGCGAACCTGAAAGCGCACCTGAAAGCCTTGCACCGCCAGCTGCAGGAGACCAATGACGTCGACCCCGAGCTGGAAACCCTGCTGCGCCAGCTCGACGGCGACATCGACCGCGCCCTGGCGCGCCACGCCGAGAACGAGCTCGACGAGAACACCTATGGCCTGTCTTCCCGTACCCAGGAACTGGCGGCCCGCTTCGATGCGAACCACCCGACCTTCTCGGCCGGCCTGCGCCAGCTCGGCAATATGCTGTCCAATATGGGTATCTGAGACTACTGCCGCGCCGCAACTCATTGATAACTAAGCCATTTTTGGGGACTGAGGGAGACCCAAAAATGGTTTTCCGGTACAATACCGGCCAATGAACTCCCCAGTAAACCTTTTCGCGAGCGTCCCCAAGCGCTCCAGCCGCGCTCCCGCCGCGCCTTTCCTCCCGATGTCCCGTGCCGAAATGGACAAGCTCGGATGGGATTCGTGCGACATCATCCTGATCACCGGCGACGCCTACATCGACCACCCGAGCTTCGGGATGGCGCTGGTCGGCCGCCTGCTGGAAGCGCAGGGCTACCGCGTCGGCATCATCAGCCAGCCGGACTGGACCTCGGTCGAGCCCTTCCGCGCGCTTGGCAAGCCGAACCTCTACTGGGGCATTACCGCCGGCAACATGGACTCGATGGTCAACCGCTACACGGCCGACCGCAAGATCCGTTCCGACGACGCCTATACGCCGAACGCCGAGCCGAACAAGCGTCCCGACCGCGCCGTCACCGTGTACTGCCAGCGCGCCCGCGAAGCCTTCCCGGGCGTGCCGGTGATCGCCGGCAGCATCGAAGCCTCGCTGCGCCGCATCGCCCACTACGACTACTGGTCGGACAAGGTGCGCCGCTCGGTGCTGTTCGAATCGAAGGCCGACCTGCTCATCTTCGGCAACGCCGAACGCGCGCTGGTGGACGTCACCCGCCGCATCGCCGCGGGCGAGAACATCAAGAACATCCGCGACCTGCGCGGCACCGCCTTCCTGGTGCCGCACGGCTGGCTGCCGGACGACGAGTGGAGCGTGCACAACTCGACCCGCGTCGACGTGCCGGGCCGCGTCGACGCGCATCCGAACCCCTACGCGATGGCGCAGGAAGACACCAAGGCTTGCGCCACCGAGAATGCGCAACCCGAACCGGTAGTGAAACCGGTGGTGATCATGACGCGCGAGGAGCGCCAGGCCGCCTCCCGCGCAAAGGCCCAGAAGACCGTGGTGCGCCTGCCGAGTTTCGAGACCGTCAGCGAAGACCCGGTGATGTACGCGCACGCCTCGCGCGTGTTCCACCTCGAGTCGAACCCGGGCAATGCGCGCGCGCTGGTGCAGCAGCACGGCGACCGCGACGTCTGGCTGAACGCGCCGCCGCTGCCGCTGGCCATGGACGAGATGGACAATGTCTACGACCTGCCGTACGCGCGCGCGCCGCACCCGAGCTATGGCAAGGCGCATATCCCGGCCTGGGAGATGATCCGCTATTCGGTGAACATCATGCGCGGCTGCTTCGGCGGCTGCACCTTCTGCTCGATCACCGAGCACGAGGGCCGCATCATCCAGAGCCGTTCGGAACCCTCGATCCTGCGCGAGATCGAGCTGATCCGCGACACCACCAAGAATTTTGCCGGCACCATCACCGACCTGGGCGGCCCGACGGCGAACATGTACCGCCTGGCCTGCAAGGACAAGAAAATCGAGGAATCCTGCCGCCGCCTGTCGTGTGTCTACCCCACGATTTGCAGCAACCTCGGCACCGACCATAGCAAGCTGATCTCGCTGTACCGCAAGGCGCGCGCCATTCCGGGCATCAAGAAGATCCTGATCGGCTCCGGCCTGCGCTACGACCTGGCGGTGCGCTCTCCCGAGTACGTCAAGGAACTGGTCACCCACCACGTGGGCGGCCTCCTGAAGATCGCGCCGGAGCACACCGAGCAGGGCACGCTCTCGAAGATGATGAAGCCGGGCATCGGCGCCTACGACGAGTTCAAGCGCCTGTTCGACAAGTACTCGATCGAGGCCGGCAAGAAGCAGTACCTGATTCCTTATTTCATCGCGGCCCACCCGGGCTCGACCGACGAGGACATGCTGAACCTGGCCCTGTGGCTGAAGAAGAACAACTTCAAGCTCGACCAGGTGCAGACCTTCACCCCGACGCCGATGGCGATGGCCACCACCATGTACCACTCGGGCAAGAATCCGCTGGCGAAAGTCACCGAGGATTCGGAAGTCGTCGAGACCGCCAAGAGCGGCAAGACCCGCAAGCTGCACAAGGCCTTCCTGCGCTATTACGATCCGGAGAACTGGCCGGTCCTGCGCGAGGGCCTGAAGCGCATGGGCCGCGGCGACCTGATCGGCACGGGCGAGCGCCACCTGGTGCCGCCTGCGGGCGCCGAACCGGGACCGGAGTGGGACCGCAAGCGCATGGTGCCGGGCGGTGCGCCGGTCACCGAGCGCGAGGTCGGCAAGCGCGGGCCGGCCCATGCACGCGCCGGACGCGACAAGGTGCAGGTGCGCGTCGAACGTGCGCCGGCCGCGGCCGTGGTGGCATCGTCCAAGGTGCGGCCTTCGATCCTCGCTACCATCAAGACCAAGCCGAAGGCAGGGCGCAAATAAGGCCGTCTTGCCGACACCAAAGCCGGAGCCCGTCTCCGGTTTTTTTTCGCCTTTTTACCGAGAAATCTGGCCGGAAAACAAGCTGGTGGAGACCTTGTGCGCGCACAGGATCGCGCCGGGACGCAGCGCCACAATCGGCTATGGAGGGTCGCCGGCGCAGGCCGACAATCTGTTCGATCACTTCTTTTCCGGGAGCACAAAGTGAACCGCAACCACGATCCAGGCCGGGCGCCGCACGGCCTGCTCCGGCTGTCCGCATGTCTGCTCGGCAGCATGCTCATCGCGGGAACGTCCGCCGCCTGGCAAGCGCCGGCGGCGGACGCACTGGCGCTCGACAAAGCGCGCCCGGCGACCATGTACCGCGTGATCAACCTGCGTCCGTCCGGCGAGAGCCTGCAAGCCGGGATCGGCATGTTCAACGCCCGCAACCAGCTTGCCTTCTCGACCGGCAGCGGAGGCCTGATCCGTGGCTGGTTCTACGACGGCAGCAGCCTGGTGGATATCGGTTCACTCAATGGCCGGGTCACCCAGGTCACTGACCTCAACGATGCCGGGCAGGTCGTCGGTGACGGCTTTATCCGCGACGTCGGCACCCCGGAGGCTCCCGGCGAGATCTATCATGCCTTCATCTGGAGCAGGGCGAGAGGCATGCGCGACCTCGGCACCCTTGGTGGGGAAGGTTCGTCCATCGCGAATGCCATCAACAACCAGGGCCAGGTGGTGGGCAACGCCTATGCCCCCGACGGCAGGTTCCACGCATTCCTGTGGAGTCCGCGCGAGGGCATGCGCGATCTCGGCCTGCTCGGCTCGCGCCCTGACAGCATCAGCAGCGCCAACGGCATCAACGAGGCGGGCGAGATTGCGGGCGTGGCCAGCCTGAACGACGGCAACTATCACGCCTTCCTGTGGACACGTCAGAAGGGCTTGCGTGATCTTGGCACCCTGGGTGGCACGACGTCGATTGCGCGTGACATCACGGATGATGGCCTGGTGGTGGGCGAATCGGCGATACGCGGCGATGTCGCTACTCATGCCTTCGCCTGGACACGCCGCAGCGGCATGCGGGATGTCGGGCCCGGCGACCGCAGGGATGCATGGGTGCAAGAGGTGACGTCGAATGGGCACGTAGTTGGTTTCCTGTTCTCGGACCGCAACGGCAGGCGCCCGTTCTCCTGGACCCGGGAAAGCGGCATGCGCGAGCTCGGCACCCTGGGCGGCAGCGACGCGCTTGCCCAAGGCGGCAATAACAGGCGGGAGGTGGTGGGCGGGTCCTTCACCGCTGGCGACCTGGACTTCCATGCCTTCCTCTGGACGCCAAGGGGCGGGATGGTCGACCTGAATACGCGCCTGCGCAACGCCCCCGCCGGGCTGGTCATCAGAAATGCTTATGCGATCTCGGACGATGGCTACATCTTTGCCGAATCGAATGCCGGCGTGGTGCTGCTGGTGCCCGACAGCTGCCCGACCCGGACGCAGTCGGTCGGCGCGATCGCGGGCAGCAGCCTGGTGCAGGTCGGCCGCTCCTTCGCATCCTCGGTGAGCACGGCGAGCGAGGACAAGGCCGCCAGCCATAACATCCTGTGGAACTGGGGCGACGGCAGCGGCGACCAGCAGGGCAGCATGCGCATGCGCGAGGGCAGCGGCGCCGCCAGTGCGCAGCACGTGTACGCGGCCCCGGGCGTCTACACGCTGCAGGCGAACGTCGCCGACCGCAGCGGCAAGGGCGCGACCGTCAGCCGCACCGTCGTGGCCTACCAGGCGGCGCCCGGCATGACCGCCGCCAGCGGCTGGTTCGTTTCCCCGCGCGGCGCCCACAAGGCGGCCGGCAGCCGGCTGGACAGGGTCGAGTTCAGCTTTCTGTTCCCGTCGAGCACGGGGAGCGGCAAAGCGGCGCCGCGCCTGGACTTCAGCGGCACCGGACTGCAGTTCAGCAGCGCGGACATGCGCATGGTGAGGCAGTCCGGGGCACGCGGCTTCGAAGGCAGCGGCACCCTCAATGGCCGCAGCGGCTACCGCTTCAGCCTGAGCACGGCGGCAGGCGCTGCCGGCGCGGCGGGACGCATCGGGCTGAAGATCTGGCATACCGATCCCGCCAGCCGCGCCGTGGTCGTTGATTATGACAACGCGGGACCGAATGGCTCGGGTTCAGCGTTCCGCGGGGAGATCCAGATGCACTAGGCTTCCGCGCCCGGTACCGTGCGTGCGCGCCGCTCATGGGCGACATCCAGGTCGATGCTGGCCTGGCGCGTGCGCAGGGTGCGCGCATAGCGGTGCCGGGCGCGCAGGCGCGGATTGGTGACGAGGCGCCCCAGCGTCTCGCCCACTACCATCACCACGCCCAGCAGCGGCAGCACCAGCATCAGCCCCACCACGCCGGCCAGTGCGCCGCCGATGAAGATCATCAAGACCGTTACCAGGGGATGGACGCGGATGCTGCGCCCCAGGGTCAGCGGCATGAACACGAAGTCGTCCAGCAGGCGCGCCAGCACGAACACGCCGATCGCGCCGTAGGCAATGAAAGGGTTGCTGGGCGCATCGGTCGAGGCGACGATCACCACCAGCACGCAGCCGACCACCGAACCCACGAAAGGCACCCAGGCCAGCACCGCGCAGAACAGGCCCAGCAGCAGCGGCGAGGACACGCCGATCGTCCACAGGCCGAGCGCCAGCACCGCCGTGTCGAGCACGGTCAGCTTGAGCAGGCCCTCGAAATAGCGGCGCGCGGTCTGGTCGACTTCGTGCAGCAGGTAGAGCGCGCGCTCGAAATAGGCATTCGGCACCGCGCGCGCCAGGAATTTCTTGAAGCGCAGGCCGTCGCGCAGGAAGAAGAAGGCGAGGAAGGGCGCCAGTAGCAGCGAGGGCACCCAGGTCGCAAGCGCGACCAGGATCTCGCCCAGGTGCTTCTCGGCGAAGTTATCGGTATGGGCGCGGAAGATGCCGTTCACGGTCGAGGTCAAGCGCATCTCGGCCAGCAGCGGGAAGCGCCTCTCGAGCAGGGTCATGGTGTTGTGCACGAAGGCGATACCGCCGTCGAGGTAGAGGCCCACGGTTTGTTCCCACGACTCTTCTTCCGGCCCGCGGCTCCACGAGAAGGCGGCGGTCAGGGCCAGCGTGAGGAAGGCGAAGAAGCCCAGGCAGACCAGCATCGCCGCGGCATTGCGGCCGTAGCCGCTGCGCACCAGGCGCTGCATCGGCCCGACCAGGATGTAGTGCAGCACCCCGCCGAACAGGAAGGGCAGGGCCAGCCACAGCATCTGCTGCACCACCAGCAGCAGCACGCAGGTGGCGGCGATGATCCCGGTCCAGACCACCGGCCCGGCGCGCTCGCTGCGGTTCATAGGGCTTCCAGCTGGGGACGGCCGGTGCCCATCCATTCGCGCAGGCGCAGGCCGATGTGGCGTGCCAGCGCCAGCGAGATCTTGTAGCCGATCACGGCATCGGTCTCCAGCAGCCCGAGGAAGTCGGCGCGGAAGAACACCGCCATCTCGCAGGGCTCGACGGCGCGTGCCTGGGCATTGCGCGGTGAGTTGTCGAGCAGGGCCAGGTCGCCGAAGAAGCTCCCTGGCCCGAGTTCGGCCACCACCTGGTTGCTGCCCTCATGGAGCTTGCTGATGAGGACACGGCTGCTCATGATCAGGTACAGCGCCTGGCCTTCCTCGCCCTCGTCGAAGACGATTTCGTCGGTGAGGTAGCGGCGCTCGTGCAGCAGGCCGTCGACGATTTCCAGTTCCAGCGGCGTCAATGCCGAGAACAGCGCCAGGTTCTTCAGGCGGTGCAGGCGTGGCGACATCTTGGGCGACTTGAGGAAACCGAAAATCACGAATGCTCCAGCGTGGTGCGTTGATATGTTGTCGGATGATTATCCGCTATCGGGTACTGCTGTGCATCAAAAAGCTGTGTCCCGCATATGTCCCAGCTGAAAGTGTTGCGCTCTATACCTGTCTATTCAATTGTGCGGACCCACCACGTTGAAAGCGTGTAATATAGTTCTCCGAGGAAACATGTATTAATAGATGAATATGATTGTGGTGAGGTCAAGCGCTCACCCGTGGGATCAGCGGTGCTCGACATTCATTCCTTCCTGCTGGCGCTAGGCGTCGGCAACATCGCGTTTGCCGTCCTCATGGCGGGTTATACGCATGGCGCCGCGCCCAGTCCCGGATTGCGCCTGTGGATGTGGGCGCGCTTCGGCATGGGCGTTTGCCAACTGCTGGGCTGGTGCCGGGTGTATTTCAACGTGCCTATGCTCAATGGCATCGAGGGCGCCGGCTGGGTCCTCGCGATCTCGCTGGAAGTGGCCGCCTGCTGCATTTTCTTCGGGCTCGAGCGCTGGCAGCGCGTGTTGCTGCCGATGTCGGCGCTGGCCCTGGCCATCGTGCTGGCGGCCGGCAGCGCCGGCGCCCCCGTGCCCTATCTCACCGCGCTGGTCGCCGGCGTCCTCGCGCTGTTCTCGGCAGCGATGGCCTGGATCCTGCTGCGTCCACGGCGCCGCGCCTCCCTGCTACAGCGGATCATCGGCTGCAATGATGCGCTGTTTGCGGTCTCGGTCGGCCTGTGGGCCGCCAACTGCCTGGCCAGCGACGCCCCGCTGGGCCAGCGCGCCGCGCAGGAGTCGGCTTACCTGGCCGGCTATCTCCTGATGATCGTGAACGGCTTCGGCTTTCTGCTGTTGTGCAAGGAAAAGGACGATGCGGAGATGGCGCGCCTGGCCACGACCGACAGCCTCACCGGCCTGCCGAACCGCCACGCTTTCCTCGAGCGTGCCGAGAACGCACGCCTGGCCGCGCTGCGCCAGCGCCAGCCGCTGGCGCTGGCGATGATGGACATCGACCATTTCAAGCAGATCAACGACCGTTTCGGCCATGCCACCGGCGACGAGGCCCTGAACGTGTTCGCATGCACTGCGCGCGCGACCCTGCGCGCGCACGAGACCCTCGGGCGGCTGGGGGGCGAGGAATTCGCGATGGTGCTGCCGGGTACCGGACTGGCGGGCGCGCTCGCCGCCGCCGAACGCCTGCGCCAGGCGGTGCGTGACGCGGTCGTGATCACCAGCGGCAGCAACTACACGATGACGGTGAGTATCGGGGTAGTCGTGCTCGATCCGAACGAGACGCTGGGGATGGCGCTGGCGCGGGCGGATCATGCGCTGTACGCGGCCAAGAGTGGGGGGAGGGATCGGGTGGAGGCTGGCCGGCCGCAGCAGCGGCGGGCGTAAAAACCTGAAGTGCAACGAAAAATGGTCCGCCGAAGCGGTAATGCCGTTCAGTTAAGCGTAGGGTGGCCGGGTTTCCCGGCCACGCGTTCAACTCCATTTTGCTCTGCCACAGTGCATTGGTGACTTGGACGCGCGGTCGGCGAAGCCGACCACCCTACATTTTTACGCTAACTGAACGGTATTACCGCCGAAGCGGACCATTTTTCTTTGAGACGTTCAAAGCGGACGGGGCTCGCCCACGTGCCGCGGGCCGCGGATTCGCTTGCAAGCGAATCCCTTCGAGCCCACGGCCCGTGTTCTCCCGCAGGGGAGAACACTCTGATAGAAAAGAAAAAGGGTCCGACTTCTCGGACCCCTTCTTTGTAGCTGGCGGAGCGGACGGGGCTCGCCCACGTGCCGCGGGCCGCGGATTCGCTTGCAAGCGAATCCCTTCGAGCCCACGGCCCGTGTTCTCCCGTAGGGGAGAACACTCTGATAGAAAAGAAAAAGGGTCCGACTTCTCGGACCCCTTCTTTGTAGCTGGCGGAGCGGACGGGGCTCGAACCCGCGACCCCCGGCGTGACAGGCCGGTATTCTAACCAACTGAACTACCGCTCCGTTTTATTCTTCTTCGTCACTTTTAAAAAGAAAAGGTCCGACGAATCAGACCTTTTCTCTTGATGCTGGCGGAGCGGACGGGGCTCGAACCCGCGACCCCCGGCGTGACAGGCCGGTATTCTAACCAACTGAACTACCGCTCCGTTTACTCTGATCAGTACTTCGATCGACCTGCTGAATGTGCTTGGTGGGCGCTGAGAGGCTCGAACTCCCGACCTAATCCTTGTAAGGGATCCGCTCTACCAACTGAGCTAAGCGCCCGGCTTCTCTATTCAGAGGTTTCTGTCTGACGCTTGTCATTGCGTCCGAAGAGGCCCGAATTATAGGGGCTGGCATTCAAGGTTTGCAAGGGGTTTCGAAAAAAATCGACAATCGGCGGAAACCGGGGGCCGTTTTCACGATCCGGGCGCTTTTGTGTAAATATCATGCTTCCCACCGATGAAAGCCGCCATGCCCACCGCCCACCCGCTGCTGCAGCATCTGTTCGACGCCGCCATGGCCGCCGCCGATCCCTACCACCTGGTCGCGCCGCACCTGCCGCCGCCGCCCAAGGGCCGCACCCTGGTCCTGGGCGCCGGCAAGGCGGCCGCGCGCATGGCCGCGGCGGTCGAGCGCCACTGGCAGGGGCCGCTCGAAGGGCTGGTGGTCACGCGCTACGGCCACGGCGCGCCGACCCGCCACATCGAGGTGATCGAAGCCGGCCACCCGGTGCCGGACGCGGCCAGCGAGGACGCGGCCCGCCGCATGCTCGACGCCGCCGCCGGGCTGGGGCCGGATGACCTGGTGCTGTGCCTGGTGTCCGGGGGCGGCTCGGCCCTGATGTCGCTGCCCGCGCCCGGCATCAGCGTCGAGGAAAAGCGCGCGCTGAACCGGGAACTGCTGCGCTGCGGCGCGCCGATCGGCGAGATGAATCGCGTGCGCCGCCACCTGTCGGCAATCAAGGGCGGGAGGCTGGCGCTGGCCTGCTATCCGGCGCGCGTGGTGACCCTGGTGGTGTCGGACGTGCCGGGCGACGACCCGGCCGTGGTGGCGTCGGGCCCGACCGTGCCCGACGGCAGCACCGGCCAGGACGCGCTCGCCATCCTCGAGAAATACCGGATTCCCGTGTCCGACGCGGTGCGCACGGTGCTGCTGGATACCCGGCTGGCGGCGCCGCTGCCGAGCGATCCGCGCCTGGCGCGCAACGCTACCCACGTCATCGTCACCGCCCAGCAGTCGCTCGATGCCGCGGCAAATGCCGCGCGCGCGGCCGGCTATGCGCCGCTGATCCTGTCGTCGAGCATGGAAGGCGAGGCGCGCGAGGTGGCGCTGGTGCATGCCAGTATCGCGCGCCAGGTCGTGCAGCATGGCCAGCCGCTGGGCGCGCCCTGCGTGATCCTCTCGGGCGGCGAAACCAGCGTCACCGTGCGCGGACAGGGCAGGGGCGGGCGCAATGCCGAGTTCCTGCTCGCGCTCGGCGTCGCCCTCGACGGCCTGCCCGGGGTGCATGCGCTTGCCGCCGACACCGACGGCATCGACGGTACCGAGGACAATGCCGGCGCCTGGCTCGCGCCCGGCACGCTGGCCCGGGCGCGCGCCCAGGGCCTCGATGCGCGTGCGCGCCTGGCGGACAACGACGGCTACGGCTTCTTCGGCGCCCTTGGCCAGCTGATCGTGACCGGTCCTACCCGTACCAACGTCAACGACTTCCGCGCGATCGTGATTGAAGCGGATGTGCTGTAGGTTCATTCACCAGTCCGCCGGTTCGACACAGAAAGGCCGCGCTCTGCGCGGCCTGTTTCATTGTCTTGAAGCCGAACAAAATGGTCGGCTTTACCTTATTTAAATGAAAAACTTTTTTGAGCTATGTCAACACAAATGTGGCATACGAAATTTGTTAATTTTAACGTTTCGCCGAAGAAAACATGTTTTTGAAGAAAGCACTTGCTCGACTGTTGTTAATACGCCGAAATTGTCTCCAATTGTAGCGCCCTGTCTGATTTTTTCGTATTACGCTGCTTTTCGCCGCATACAGACGGCATCGGCAATGACCGGAAATCAACGACACAGGCGAGGATCAGTTCGCTTGACGGAAAACACACAATAAGGAAGAAACATGAAGCAATCGCATTCGATGCAACCTGCAATGTTGAAGATTTGTGTCGCAGTATCTCTGGCAGTCGTGTCCTTGACGGCGGCGGCGGGTGTCGGCAACGACAATCCAGCCGGCAAACAGCAGTTCGTCATGGAGACTGATCAGATCATCGTCAAGTACAAGGACGACCTCCCGGTGGAGAAGACCAAGGGCCAAGCCAGGGGGCACGCGGTTGCCGCGCTGGCCCAGGAGCGCAAAGGCAAGCTCGAGCGCGCAGGCCAGGAGTTCGGCATGACCGTCCGCGAGAGCCACGCGATCGCCAGCGGCGCCCGGGTGTTCAAGCTCAACGGTAAAAAGCATCTGAACGACGTTCAGAAAGTTGCGGCCGAAATGATGGCACGCGACCCGGCCATCGAATACGCCGAGCCGGACCGCATCATGACCCACATGGCGACCGCGAACGACCCCTATTACGCCCAGCAGTGGCACTATACCGACGCGACCGGCGGCCTGCGCCTGCCGACCGCCTGGGACAAGTCGACCGGCACCGGCGTGGTCGTGGCCGTGATCGACACCGGCTACCGCCCGCACGCCGACCTCAGCGGTCAATTCCTGCAGGGCTATGACTTCATCAGCAGCGCCACCATCGGCAACGATGGCAACGGCCGCGACAGCGATGCGAGCGACCCGGGCGACTGGGTCGCGGCAGGCGAATGCTATGCCGGCTCGCCGGCATCGGGCTCGAGCTGGCACGGCACCCACGTGGCCGGCACCGTTGCCGCCAAGACCAACAACAGCCTGGGTGTGGCTGGCGTGGCGTACAACGCCAAGATGATCCCGGTGCGCGTGCTCGGCAAGTGCGGCGGCTACACCTCGGACATCGCCGACGCGATTACCTGGTCCTCGGGCGGCACCGTGACCGGCGTGCCGGCCAACGCCAACAAGGCGAAGGTGCTGAACCTGTCGCTGGGCGGCAGCGGCGCCTGCGACGCCACCACCCAGACTGCGATCAACGGCGCCCGTTCGCGCGGCTCGGTCGTGGTGGTGGCGGCCGGCAACGACAACATGAACGTCAGCAACGCCAGCCCGGCGAACTGCTCGGGCGTCATCGCCGTGGCAGCCACCGGCAAGACCGGCGGCCGTGCCTCCTACTCGAACTACGGCACCCTGGTGGACGTGGCGGCCCCCGGCGGCGACGGCAGCTACAGCGTGATCTCGACCCTGAACTCGGGCTCCTCGACCCCGGGCTCGGACAACTACGCAGGCTACCAGGGCACCTCGATGGCGACCCCGCACGTGGCGGGCGTGGCGGCGCTGATGTTCGCGGCCAAGTCGACCCTGACCCCGGACCAGGTGGAAAGCATGCTGAAGTCGACCGCGCGCGCCTTCCCGGCGACCTGCTCGGGCTGCGGCACCGGCATCGTCGACGCGACCGCGGCGGTGAATGCGGCGATCGGCGGCACCACCCCGCCGAGCGGGACGGTCATCAACGAAACCGAGTCGAACAACACGCTGGGTACCGCCAACCTGGTCTCGACCAGCGGCACCACCGTGAACGCCACCTTGTCGAGCTCGACCGATACGGATTACTTCCGTGTCGATCTGCCGGCGGGCAAGACCCTGAGCGCGACGATGACGCCGAACAGCACCTCCGACTACGACCTGTACATCTACAACAGCGCGGGCACCCTGCTCAGCCGCAGCGAGAACGGCGCCGGCGCGGTCGACAGCGCGAGCTCGGCCAACACCGGCACCACCACCGCCAGCCGTTACGTGCGCGTGGTGTACTACAGCGGCAGTGTCGGCAGCGCCGGTACGTATAACGTGAAACTGAGCTGGTAAGGTCAGGAGGAAGCGGCGCGCTCCCCTGCGCCGTCTTCATCCGGGAACGCGCGGCTTGCCGCGCGTTCTTTTTTTTGACGTTTTGCAAGAAAAAACGGATACTGTATGGAATAACAGTAGTCGACCCTGCCGTCACGTGACGTCGTCCATGTGAATTCTCCGCTCCGTAAAATCATCCACTGCGACTGCGACTGTTTCTACGCATCGGTCGAGATGCGCGACGACCCGTCGCTGCGCGGGCGTCCGCTCGCGGTCGGCGGCCGTCCCGACCAGCGCGGCGTGATTGCCACCTGCAACTACGAGGCGCGCCGCTACGGCATCCATTCGGCCATGGCCACCGCCCAGGCCATGAAACTGTGCCCGCAGCTCCTGGTGATTCCGCCGGCGATGGAAAAATACCGGATCGCATCAACCCAGATCATGGACATCTACCGCGACTACACCGAGCTGGTGGAGCCGCTCTCGCTCGACGAAGCCTATCTCGACGTCAGCGACTCAACGCACTGCAAGGGCAGCGCCACCCTGATCGCGCAGGAGATCCGGCGCCGCATTTTCGAGACCGTCGGCATCACCGCCTCGGCCGGGGTGGCGCCGAACAAGTTCGTGGCCAAGATCGCCAGCGACTGGAACAAGCCGGACGGCCTTTTTCTCGTGCGGCCAGAGGAGGTCGATGCCTTCGTGGCCGCGCTGCCGGTGAAAAAACTGTACGGCGTCGGCAAGGTGACGGCCGAGAAGATGCACCGGCTCGGCCTGCAGACTTGCGCCGACATGCGCCACTGGAGCATCGAGCGCCTGACCGAGCATTTCGGCAGCTTCGGCTACCGGCTCCACAAGCTGTGCCGCGGTATCGACGAGCGCGCCGTGAACACCTCGCGCGAGCGCAAGTCGATCAGCACCGAAGAGACCTATACGCCGGACGTGCCGGACCTGGACGCCTGCCTGCGGCTGCTGCCGGACCTGTATGAGCACCTGCTAGGCCGCATCAAGCGCAACGGCGCCGAGAAATTCATCAACAAGCTGTTTGTGAAGATCAAGTTCTCGGACTTCCAGCAGACCACGGTCGAGTGTGTTGGCTATGCGCCACATATCCCGACCTATGCGCGCCTGATGGAAGCCGGCTGGGCCCGCCATAGCCGCCCGGTGCGCCTGCTGGGCGTCGGCGTGCGCCTGAGCGATACCGAGACAGTCGAGCAGTTGCGCCTGTTCGACGATGCGCTGCCGGCGGCGATCGTCGAGGCTGTTGGCGACCCGGCAACAGATTAATTTTTTTCCCTTCGTAAACACGGCTGAGTTCTGCCCGGCAGCGTAGAATGTCGTTCCCCAGAATTTAGACACCAATCGGATAACAAGCGTATGTGGTTCAAGAATCTCCAGATTTATCGCCTGCCCGCTCCCTGGGCATTCAACCCCGAACAGATGGAAGAAGCCCTGCAGTCGCAGGCTTTCACGCCCGCGAGCAGCAATGAACTGCTGCGCCAGGGCTGGGATTCGCCACGCGGCAACGGCAAGCTGGTCCACGTCGTCAACAAGCAGATGCTGATGATGCTGGGCACCGAGAAGAAGCTGCTGCCGAGCTCGGTCATCAACCAGGTCGCCAAGGCCAAGGCCGCCGAGCTGGAAGAGCAGCAGGGCTTCCCGCCTGGCAAGAAGGCAATGAAGGAATTGAAGGAGCGCGTGGCCGACGAACTGCTGCCGCGCGCCTTCTCGATCCGCAGCAACGTCTGGGTCTGGATCGATCCGGTCAACGGCTGGCTGGTGGTCGACGCCGCCAGCCCGTCGAAGGCGGACGACGTCATCAAGCTGCTGCTCAAGGCCGTGGACCGCATGCCGCTCGAATCGCTGCGCGTGCAGCGTTCGCCGGTGGCCGTGATGACCGGCTGGCTGGAAGCGGACGAAGCGCCCTACGGCTTTACCATCGACCAGGACACCGAACTGCGCGCCACCGGCGAAAGCCGCGCCGCCGTGCGCTACGTGAAGCACACCCTGGAACCGGACGACATCCGCCGCCACATCGCCGCCGGCAAGCAGTGCACCCGCCTGGCCATGACCTGGAACGACCGCATCAGCTTCGTGCTGACCGAGTCGCTGGCGATCAAGGGCGTCAAGCCGCTGGACGTGATCAAGGAAGGCGAAGCGGTCACCTATAGCGACGACGAGCGCTTCGATAACGACATCACCTTGATGACGGGCGAACTGGCCAAGCTGATGGCGGATGTGGTGGAAGCCCTAGGCGGCGAAGCGAAGGCGTAATTCCGTTTAGCGGTGCGTGCGCAGTGACGCACGCGCTAGCTATCACCGCGTGGGCGGGGAACCCGCCCACGCTACGAACAGCGATACATGTAGGGTGGGCGGGTCTCCCGCCCACGCGTTCAAACAGTGCATGCTCCGATGCGCTGCTTTATTTGGCTCCGGCCATCTCCTCGCTGGTCGACGGCTCATCCCCCTGTTCCGGCTTGCCGCTCGAGTAGGTCGGCCCCGGCCGGTTCTGGTGCGGCGCCGGCTTGCCCGGCAGCGGCGGCAGGGCCTTGGCCTGTTCCAGGTCGATGCCAGCCACCTCGGCCACGCGGCGGCCATAGTCCTCGTCGCAGTGCCACAGGTGCCACACCATGCGCAGCTGGATCGGCGCCGGGCACTTCTTCAGGTCGCCCCCCACGTTGGCCACCAGGTCGTCACGCTCCCAGTCCTCGAACGTGCGGTAGCGCGCGCCGGCCTGGGCGTAGTCATCCATGGTGCGGGTGGTCTGGTAGCGGCCCAGGTGGCCCTCCACGTACTGGTTGTATTCCTTGTCGGGCTTGGGCGCTTCGCTGTAGCCGCCCATCAGGCTCGGCTCATAGTTGATGTGCTTGTCCTGGCCGCGGCCGTCCACGTAATAGGTCATCTGGCCGTCGCGCTGGTTGGTGCGCGCCGCCGCGCCTTCCTGCGGCTGGTTGATCGGCAGCTGCAGGTAGTTCGGGCCCACCCGGTAGCGCTGGGTGTCGGAATAGGACAGGGTGCGGCCCTGCAGCATCTTGTCGTCCGAGAAGTCGATGCCGTCCACCAGCACGCCGGTGCCGAAGGCCGCCTGCTCGGTTTCGGCGAACACGTTGTCGGGATTCTTGTTCAGCACGATGCGGCCCAGCGGCAGCAGCGGGAACTGGTCTTCCGGCCAGCGCTTGGTGTCGTCCAGCGGGTCGAAGTCGAGTTCAGGATGCTCGCCGTCGCTCATGATCTGCACGCAGAATTCCCATTCCGGGAACTCGCCGCGCTCGATCGCTTCGTACAGGTCGCGCGTGGCGTGGCTGGTATCAATGGCCTGGATTTCGGCGGCTTGGCTGGCAGTGAGGTTGCGCACGCCCTGCTTCGGCTGGAAGTGGAACTTTACCAGGTGGGCCACGCCCTGGTCGTTGACCAGTTTATACGTGTTCACGCCCGAGCCTTCCATCTCGCGGTAGCTGGCCGGGATGCCCCACGGGCTCTTGACCCAGGTAATCATGTGCAGCGCTTCCGGATGGCTGCAGATGAAGTCGTAGAAGCGCCACGGCTCCTGCTGGTTGGTGACCGGATCGGGCTTGAAGGCGTGGATCATGTCCGGGAACTTGATCGCGTCGCGAATGAAGAAGACCTTCAGGTTGTTGCCCACCAGGTCCCAGTTGCCGTCCACCGTCTTGAACTTGATGGCGAAGCCGCGCGGGTCGCGCGCCGTCTCGGGGGATTCCTTGGCGCCGATCACCGTCGAGAAGCGCACGAAGATCGGAGTCTGGACGCCGAGTTCGTTCAGCACGCGGGCACGCGTGTACTTGCTGACCGGCTCGCCGCCGATGCTGCCGTAGGGCTCGAAGTAGCCGTGGGCGCCGGTGCCGCGCGCATGCACCACCCGTTCCGGGATGCGCTCGCGGTCGAAATGGGTGATCTTTTCGATGAACTGGTAATTCTCGAGCGTGGCGGGACCACGTTCGCCCACCGAGCGCAGCGACTGGTTGTCGCGGACCGGGTGGCCCTGGCGCGTGGTCAGGATAGGGCGCTGCTCGTTCATTGCTCTCTCCTCGGACAAATTCGTTTGGAGAGGGCAGTATAGGCAGGCGCGCGCCGGTGCAGCGCGCGCCTGCCTACAAAACCTCCATGGCTGCGTTGCACCGTCTCGCCGTACACATGTACTGTCTTCGACGGTGCGCCTTGCCCTGTAGGTTTTGTGAAATTAGAGCTGCTGGAACACGCCGGCGGCGCGGTTCTTGGTGACGTTATCCCATGGGAACACCTGGCCGTTCATGGCCACGTAGACGCCGGCCGGCAGGGTTTGCGCGACGCCGCAGGCGAAGCCGAGGTTGAACAGGGCGTCGGAATTCGCGATCTCGTAGGGGATCATGGCGCCGGTCAGCACGATGGTCTGGCCGAGGCTCGCTGCGCCGAGCACGGCCGCGGTTTCGCGCATGGTGTCGGTGCCGTGGATGATGACGATGGCCTTCTCTTGCGCCGCCTGGCAGGAGGCCAGCACGCGCTGGCGGTCCGGGTCTTGCATGTCGAGCGAATCGAGCAGGGGCAGCACTTCCAGCTCGCAGGGCACGGTCATGCGCGAGCGCGCGATCACCGCCGGCAGGTGGCTTTCGGCAAAGCCGAGCACGCCGTTCAGTTCGTTATAGTGTTTGTCGAAAGTGCCGCCGGTGGCGATGATTCGCAAAGTCATGTTGGTTTGTCCACGTGCAGAAATAAGGTGCGTAATGATAGCCGCAAACGGTAGTGTATCCGTAGGCGAAGCGCTAGAATCGCCTGGATCGGATGAGTAGCTTTACCCGTCTCCTTCATTTTTCTCTTCAGTTACTCCCATGAAAACCGTCGCACCGGGCACCGTCATTTTCCACCGCCATCGAGGCTATGGCGTGATCACCCACGTCAACTTGCTCACCGGCTGGATCTCGGCGCGCTTCGGCAGCGAGCAGCGCACGCTCGACCTGAACCTGTCGAGCGACGAGGTGCAGCACGCCGACGGCGAGCCGATCCTGTTCCGCCGCACGCCGCCCGACCGCATGCCGCATGCGCGCCTGATGGAAGTGGTGCGCGCGCTGCACCAGGCGGGCTACCAGAAGCTCTACCTGTACTCCTGGCCCAAACCGTCCGGCCTGCACTGGCGCTGGCACCTGTTCACGGGGCCGCGCAACTGGATGCAGCGCACCTGGCGCGAAGGCTGGTACGGCTCGGGCGCGGACTACAACAACAATCCGGTCATGGGCTGGGGCGATTCGCCGGGCGCCAGCACCGACGAGCTGATCCATGCGCTGGCGAAGTTCGACCCGCAAGGCCTGGCGCAGGCGCTGGGGCGCGACGAAGACCACACGGCCTGGTTCGCCCAGGTCTGCGAGCTGCTCTTGCCGGGCTACATGTACAGCCTGAACATGGAACGCCAGAGCGGCGGCAAGCTGATCGAAGCGCCGCCGGTGCCGGTGGTGCCGGTACGCGCCGGGCTGCAGCCGTATGCAGGGCCGCAGATCGGCTGGCCGCCCGGCTGGGCGGGCTTGTGGACCGGCACCCATGTGATGCCGATGCGTAAGCCCAGTTTTACCGGCATACCGGAACTGAAGCAGGAAAGTTAACGCTTGCCCAGGGCTTCGGGGTTGAGGATGTTATCCGGCTGCCCCGCCGCGAAGCGCACCAGGTTCTCGAACGCGGTCTGGAAATAGATCTCGTAGCTGTCCTGCTCCACATATCCCAGGTGCGGTGTGGCCAGCACCGTCGGGATGCGCAGCAGCGGCGAATCGGGCTTGAGCGGTTCATTGGTGAACACGTCCAGCGCCGCATGGCCGGGCCGTCCGGCCCGCAAGGCCTGCTCCAGCGCCCCGTCCTCGACCAGCTCGGCCCGGCTCGTGTTGACGAACAGCGCGTCCGGCTTCATGCGTGCGAAATCCTCGGCCTTGACGATGCCGCGCGTGGCCTCGCCCAGGCGCAGGTGCAGCGTGAGCACGTCCGCCTGCGCGAACAGGGCCTCGCGCGAGGCGGCCGCCTCGCAGCCGTCGGCGACCGCCTGCTGCCGGCTGCCTTCGCTGCCCCAGACCAGGACGCGCATGCCGAAGGCGCGCGCATAGCCGGCCACCAGCTGGCCGATCTTGCCGTAGCCCCAGATCGCCAGCGTGCGTCCGCGCAGCGAGCGCCCCAGACCGTTGAGCACGGGATTGACCGAGGCCGTCTGCCACAGGCCGTCCTTCAGGTTGCTCGCATAGGGCACGATCTTGCGGCTGGCCGCCATGATCAGGGCCCAGGTCAGCTCGGATGGCGCCACCGGCGAACCGATGCCCTCGGCAATTGCAATGCCGTGTCCGGTTGCCGCCGCCACGTCGACGTGCCCGCTGACCTTGCCGGTCTGCGAAATCAGCTTCAGGTTCGGCAGCCGGGCCAGCAGCGCGGCGGGGAAGGCGGTGCGCTCGCGGATGAGCACCAGCGCGTCGAACGGCGCCAGCCGTGCAGCCAATTGGCCCAGGCCGCGCGCTGGATGTGTAAATACTTTTACCTCGTGTCCGTCGAGCAGGCGGAAGCATTGCAGGCCGCGCACGGCGTCCTGATAATCGTCCAAAACAGCTATTCGCATAAAAGTTGCTTTCAAATAAGTTCGATCACGTAGCGAAATAACAGCTTCCAAAAAGACCGTAAATAGCCTACTACATTACTCGGACATTTTTGGCTACTTTTTTGTAGTAGCTGAGCGTGAATCGGGTTTTACGGGTGTACAATCGGCCAATTCTTGAGGGTCTGACATGCTTGTGCCGGACCCGGCAGCACCACTTCGGCTTCCCCCTTATGAGGCCGTCGACACGACCGCCGTAAACTGCCGCGCTCCGATGGGGCGATCCGCCATTCTAAGGCACGGCCAGACGGACGATCCTGCCGTGACAGTATTCTTAATTGGCATTGGAGGTATCTATGAACCAGCCCGTGATGGGCGGCGTCGCCGCACTGAACGTTCCAGCTCACGTCAAACACCAGAAGCTCATCAACTGGGTCGCGGACATCGCCGCCCTGACGAAGCCTGACAGCATCTACTGGTGCGACGGTTCCGAAGAAGAGTACGACCGCCTGTGCGCGCAGATGGTCGAAGCCGGTACCATGAAAAAGCTGAACCCGGCGAAGCGTCCGAATTCCTATCTGGCCTGGTCCGACCCGTCGGACGTCGCCCGCGTCGAAGACCGCACCTACATTTGCTCGGCAACGAAGGAGCAGGCCGGCCCGACCAACAACTGGATGGACCCGGGCGAGATGCGCCGCACCCTGAACGGCCTGTTCGACGGCTGCATGGCCGGCCGCACGCTGTACGTGGTGCCGTTCTCGATGGGTCCGCTGGGCTCGCCGATCGCCCACATCGGCGTCGAACTGTCCGACTCGCCTTATGTCGCCGTCAACATGCGCATCATGACGCGCATGGGCAAGGCCGTGTTCCACGTGCTCGGCACCGATGGCGAGTTCGTGCCTTGCGTGCACACCGTCGGCATGCCGCTGGCCGCCGGCCAGAAAGACGTGCCGTGGCCGTGCAACGCCACCAAGTACATCGTCCACTACCCGGAAACCCGCGAGATCTGGTCCTTCGGCTCGGGCTACGGCGGCAACGCGCTGCTCGGCAAGAAGTGCTTCGCGCTGCGCATCGCCTCGAACATGGGCTACCAGGAAGCGCAGGCCGGCGGCACCGGCTGGCTGGCCGAGCACATGCTGATCCTGGGCGTCGAATCGCCCAAGGGCGACAAGAAATACGTGGCGGCCGCCTTCCCGTCGGCCTGCGGCAAGACCAACTTCGCCATGCTGATCCCGCCCAAGGCCTTCGATGGCTGGAAGGTCACCACCATCGGCGACGACATCGCCTGGATCAAGCCGGGCGCGGACGGCAAGCTGTACGCCATCAACCCGGAAGCCGGCTACTTCGGCGTGGCCCCGGGCACCAACGACAAGACCAACCCGAACTGCATGGCCTCGCTGCGCGAGAACGTCATCTTCACCAACGTGGCGCTCACCGACGACGGCGACGTGTGGTGGGAAGGCATGACCAAGCAGGCGCCCGATCACCTGATCGACTGGCAGGGCAAAGACTGGACCCCGGCGTCCGGCACCAAGGCCGCCCATCCGAACGCGCGCTTCACCGTCGCCGCCACCCAGAACCCGGTGATCGACGCCGCCTGGGACGACCCGGCCGGCGTGCCGATCTCGGCCTTCATCTTCGGCGGCCGCCGCTCGACCACCGTGCCGCTGGTGACCGAAGCCAACAACTGGGTGGAAGGCGTCTACATGGCCGCCACCATGGGCTCGGAAACCACCGCCGCCGCCGCCGGCCAGATGGGCGTGGTGCGCCGCGACCCGTTCGCGATGCTGCCTTTCATCGGCTACAACATGAGCGACTACTTCCAGCACTGGCTGAACCTCGGCAAGAAAGTCGAAGCGCAAGGCACTGCGCCTTCGATCTTCTGCGTCAACTGGTTCCGCACCGACGAGAACGGCGGCTTCGTGTGGCCGGGCTACGGCGACAACATGCGCGTGCTGAAGTGGATCCTGGACCGCGCCGAAGGCGGCGCCCAGGGCGGCCAGCAGCACCTGTTCGGCACCTCGCCGAACTATGCCGACCTGAACTGGGAAGGCGTGGACTTCACCGAGCAGCAGTTCACCCAGATCACCTCGATCGACAAGGACGCCTGGAACGAAGAGCTGAAGCTGCACAGCGAGCTGTTCGAGAAGCTGGCCTACCGCCTGCCGCAAGAGCTGGTCGACACCAAGGCCAAGCTGGAGAAGCAACTGGCTGCGTAATTCATCCAGCTACGCAGTGACACCGAAGGACAGGCTGGACGCCTGTCCTTTTTTATTGCCGGGTCATGATTTTCCAGATCATTCCTGCGGTCCTTTTCGCACACTCAAAGTGGCGCTACCCGATCGGTGCGGGGTTTAGGCTATCCGCTCGTTCAACGCCATCGTAGGGAGAAGAAATCATGAACAGGACCATGAAACGATTCGTTGCGACTTCTCTTGCCGCGCTGCTGGCTGGAACGGCAGGCGCTGCCCTTGCCCAGGTCGGGTCGGCCAAGGATGCCGCCACCCCGGGCACGGCCCGCCACAAGGAGGAGCTGAAGGACGCGAACGAGCACGTCAACAGCGCCATCCGGGTCGTCCATCGCATGCAGGCCACGCCGGAGATGCGCGCGCTGCTGGAGCGCGCCAAGGGCGTGTTCGTCGTGCCCAAGTATGGCGAAGCGGCCCTGGGTGTCGGCGCCCGCGGCGGCGCAGGCGTGCTCCTGGTGCGCAACGGGAATACCTGGAGCAACCCGGCCTTCTACAACATGGGCGGCATCACCGCCGGCCTGCAGGCGGGGGCCGAAGCCGGCGCCATCGCCTTCGTGCTCAATGACCAGAAAGCCCTGAACAGCTTCATGCAGAACAACAAGTTTTCGCTGGGAGCCGACGCCGGCCTGACGCTGGTCGACTGGTCGAAGAAGGGCGAAGGCTCGGCCGGCTGGGGCAACATCACCGCCTGGGCCGACACCGAAGGCCTGTTCGGCGGCGCGGCCATCAACATCACGGACATCGACTACGACGAAGACGAGACCGCGGCCTATTACCGGCGCCAGGTGGCGGCGCGCGACGTCATGAGCGGCAAGGTGAAGAATCCGCAAGCCGACATGTTGCGCCAGGCGCTGGCGAATGCGTCGAGCGGCAGCGGTACGGCAGCCATGGGCAGCAGCGGGACGCGCGGGACCACGTCGAGCAAGGACACGAAGACCGAGTCGGAGCGGGAGCGCAGCCGCTAGCAGGGGCTGCGTGAATAAAAAGGGGCAGCACCCGCGGCGCTGCCCCTGCTTCATGCGCGATGCTGTCAGCGCGCGGTCATGGTTCTCAAGCCTTCAGCAAGGGCTTCAGGTACTTGCCGGTCACGCTCGCCTTGTTCTTCGCCACGTCCTCCGGCGTACCGCTGGCGACGATGGTGCCGCCGCCGGCGCCGCCTTCCGGCCCGAGGTCGACGATCCAGTCCGCGGTCTTGATCACATCGAGGTTGTGCTCGATGATCGCCAGGGTATTGCCCTGGTCGCGCAGGCGGTGGATCACCTTCAGCAGCAGGTCGATGTCGGCGAAGTGCAGGCCGGTGGTCGGTTCATCGAGGATGTACAGGGTACGTCCGGTATCGCGCTTGGACAGTTCCAGCGACAGCTTCACGCGCTGCGCCTCGCCGCCCGACAGCGTGGTCGCGCTCTGGCCCAGCTTGATGTAGCCGAGGCCCACGTCCAGCAGGGTCTGGAGCTTGCGCGCGATCACCGGCACCGGCTTGAAGAACTCGTGCGCGTCCTCGACCGTCATCTCCAGCACTTCGGTGATGTTCTTGCCCTTGTACTGCACTTCCAGCGTCTCGCGGTTGTAGCGCTTGCCGTGGCAGACGTCGCAAGGCACGTACACGTCCGGCAGGAAGTGCATCTCGACCTTGATCACGCCGTCGCCCTGGCATGCCTCGCAGCGGCCGCCCTTCACGTTGAAGGAGAAGCGGCCCGCCGAGTAGCCGCGTTCCTTCGCGGTCGGCACGGTGGCGAACAGGTCGCGGATCGGCGTGAACACGCCGGTGTAGGTCGCCGGGTTCGAACGCGGGGTGCGGCCGATCGGCGCCTGGTCGACCGAGATCACCTTGTCGAAGTGCTCCAGGCCGTGGATCGCATCGTGCTCCGCCGGCTCGGTCTGCGAACCGTACAGGTGGCGCGACAGGGCCGGGTACAGGGTGTCGTTGATCAGGGTCGACTTGCCCGAACCGGACACGCCCGTCACGCAGGTCATCAGGCCCACCGGCAGGGTCAGGGAAACGTTCTTCAGGTTGTTGCCGCGCGCGCCGGTAATCACCAGCTGGCGCGCCGGATCCATCTTGGTGCGCTTCTTCGGCACCTCGATCTTCCTTCGGCCGTCCAGGTACTGCGCGGTGAGCGAATGCTCGCTCCGCATGATCTCCGGCAGCGAGCCGGCCGCGATCACCGCGCCGCCATGCACGCCCGCGCCCGGGCCCATGTCGACGATGTAGTCGGCGGTACGGATCGCATCCTCGTCGTGCTCCACCACCAGCACGCTGTTGCCGATGTCGCGCAAATGCTTCAGGGTCGCGATCAGGCGGTCGTTGTCGCGCTGGTGCAGGCCGATCGAGGGCTCGTCCAGCACGTACATCACGCCGGTCAGGCCCGAGCCGATCTGCGAGGCCAGGCGGATGCGCTGCGCTTCGCCGCCGGACAGGGTATCGGCGCTGCGATCCAGCGACAGGTAGTCCAGGCCGACGTTGTTCAGGAACTTCAGGCGCGCCGTAATTTCCTTGATGACGCGCTCGGCGATGTCCTTCTTGGCGCCGCTCAGCTCCAGGGTCTCGAAGAAGGCCAGGGTGTCGCGCAACGGCTTGTCCGAGACTTCATAAATCGCGCGCTGCTGGGCGCCTTGGCCGATCTTCACGAAGCGCGCTTCGGTGCGCAGGCGCGCGCCCTCGCAGGCCGGGCACTTCTTCTCGTTGATGAACTTGGCCAGCTCTTCCTTGACCGCCATCGAGTCGGTCTCGCGGTAACGCCGCTGCAGGTTGTTGACCACGCCTTCGAAGGTGTGCTCGCGGATCACGGTGCGGCCACGCTCGTTGACGTAGCTGAACGGGATCGCGGCCTTGCCCGAGCCGAACAGCACGGCTTCCTGGGCCGTTTTCGGCAGGGTCTCGAAGGGCTTGTCGAGGTCGAAGTCGTAGTGGGCCGCCAGGCTCTGCAGCATCTGGAAGTAGAACTGGTTGCGGCGGTCCCAGCCCTTCACGGCGCCGGAGGCCAGCGACAGGTGCGGGAAGGCGACGATGCGCTTCGGATCGAAGAACTCGATGTGGCCGAGGCCGTCGCACTCCTGGCAGGCACCCATCGGGTTGTTGAAGGAGAACAGGCGCGGCTCGAGCTCCTGCAGCGAATAGCCGCAGACGTTGCAGGCGAACTTGTTCGAGAAGACGGTTTCTTTCTCGGTATCCATTTCATACGCTACAGCACGGCCGTCGGCCAGGCGCAGGGCGGTCTCGAAGCTTTCGGCGAGGCGCTGCTTGATCTCGGGATTGACCTTGACGCGGTCGATCACGACATCGATGCTGTGCTTCTCGGTCTTTTTCAGTTTGGGCAGCTCGTCGATCTCATAGATCTTCGCCGCATTGACGCCGCTGGCGACGCGGAAGCGCACGAAGCCCTGGGCCTGCATGGCTTGGAACAGGTCGCCGTGCTCGCCCTTGCGGCCGGCCACCACGGGGGCCAGGATCATCAGCTTGGTGCCTTCCGGCATGGCCAGCACCGCATCGACCATCTGCGACACGGTCTGGGCCGCCAGCGGCTCGTGCGGGTGCTGCGGGCAGTAGGGAGTGCCGACGCGTGCGTACAGCAGGCGCAGGTAGTCGTGGATCTCGGTGACGGTGCCGACCGTCGAGCGCGGGTTGTGCGAGGTGGCCTTCTGCTCGATCGAGATCGCCGGCGACAGGCCTTCGATCAGGTCGACGTCCGGCTTTTCCATCAGCTGCAGGAATTGGCGCGCATAGGCCGACAGCGATTCGACGTAGCGGCGCTGGCCTTCCGCGTACAGGGTGTCGAAGGCGAGCGAGGACTTGCCCGAACCCGACAGGCCCGTGATGACGATCAGCTTGTTGCGCGGAAGGTCGAGGTTGATGTTCTTCAGGTTGTGCGTGCGTGCGCCGCGAATGCGAATTTCTTCCATTGGTTTTTTTGGGCAGGCTTTCAATAAAGTTTGCAGGGCCGGCGCACGATGGACTGTCGCGGTGAGCGGGCCAATCAGGGAGAACCTAGTAGTGTAGCTGTTTTTTCGAAGTGCTGTACATGCATCCAGCAGTTTTGCGCCACTGGAATACGTTTCGATAGCAAACCGGAACGCTCCCGCCGCACGCGAAAAGCCGGGTTCGCCGTATGTGGGCCGTTTCCCCGGCTGTTCAATGACAAAGCGTCCAGATAGCGAAAATTTTTGTTCGGACGCGGGTCAAACCCGTGTTTTTCATGCTGGACCTGGCGCAATCGGGCATGTGGGCAGGGACGCAAAATCTCCTTTTTTTCTCTGCCTTTCGGGCCCATAATAGTTGGTTGCAGCACCACGTTCCCTGACGCTTGGAAATCACGCAGAGTCAGGGCTCTACAAAACTCATTGGAGTAACAACATGGCATCAGTCAACAAGGTCATCATCGTCGGCAACCTGGGCCGCGATCCGGAAATCCGCTACATGCCGAGCGGCGACGCCATCGCGAACATCGCGGTCGCCACCTCGTACAAGTCGAAGGACCGCCAGACCGGCGAGCAGAAGGAACTGACCGAATGGCACCGCATCTCGTTCTTCGGCCGCCTGGCCGAGATCGTGGGCCAGTACCTCAAGAAGGGCTCCTCGGTCTATGTCGAAGGCCGCCTGCAGACCCGCAAGTACACCGACAAGGACGGCATCGAGCGCTACGCGACCGACATCATCGCCGAGAACATGCAGATGCTGGGCGGCCGCCAGGGCATGGGCGGTGGCGACAGCATGGGCGGCGGCATGGATGACGGCGGCTACGAGCCGCAGCAGCGTCCGGCACCGCGCCAGGCCCCGCCGGCACCGGCCGCCCGTCCGCAGCCGCAGCGCCCGGCGCCGAACTTCTCGGACATGGACGACGACATCCCGTTCTGATCGCGTCATCCGGCACCTGTCCAAGACCCCGCACGCCCCGCGCTGCGGGGTTTTTTCTTTCCCGAAGCGTGCGTGCCGATCGGAGGCGAGCGCATACACTTGTCGGTCGTGCAGTTCCCACCGACGCCCTCCCTTTGAAAGGAAAGCCATGCCACGCATCCAGACTTCCGGCGCCAATCCGACCGAGCTGTATTACTACGAACAGGGCCAGGGCCAGCCCGTCGTCCTGATCCACGGCTGGCCGCTCAGCCACCGCATGTGGGAGTCGCAGATCACGGCCCTGGCGGAAAGCGGCTACCGCGTGATCGCCTACGACCGCCGCGGTTTCGGCCAGTCGGGCCGGCCGACGAGCGGCTACGACTACGATAGCTTCGCGGCCGACCTCGACGCGCTGATGACCCAGCTCGACCTGCGCGACGCGGTCCTGGCCGGCTTCTCGATGGGCGGCGGCGAGGTGGCGCGCTACATCGGCCGCTACGGCAGCGAACGGGTCTCTAAAGCCATGCTGCTGGGCGCCGTGCCCCCCTTCCTGCTCAAGACCGGGGACAATCCGGAAGGCGTCGACAAGTCGGTCTTCGACGGCATGCTGGAAGCGGTCAGGAAGGACCGGATCGGCTTCCTGGGCGACTTCTTCTACAATTTCTACAACCTGGAACCGGACGGCAAGGACGGCCAGGAACTGGTCGCCTTCAGCAAGTGGATTGCCTGGGAAGCGTCGCCGCTGGCGACCCGGGAATGCATCAATGCCTTCGGCGGCACCGATTTCCGCGCCGACCTGGCCAGGTTCGACATCCCGACCCTGGTCGTCCATGGCGATGCCGACCGCATCGTGCCGCTGCAGGTGTCGGGCCAGCGCTCGCACGACATGATCGCCGGCAGCCGCCTCGAGGTGGTGCAGGGTGCGCCGCATGGTTTCGCGGCCACCCACGCGGCGCAGCTGAATGCGCTGATGCTGGACTTCCTGAAGCGCTGAGCAGCGCTCAGTCTTTCTGGCCCGGCACGCCTTCGTCCGGTTCGTCGGGAATGACGTAGACGTCGCCCTCGGTCGCGCCGGCATCGTGCCTGCGCGCCCGCAGGTCGCGGTAAACGGCGGCGCGCATGATCATCATCGACACCACCGGCGCCGTCATCAGGAGGAAGACCGCGATGATGATCTCGTGGATCACCAGGCGCGACTTCGCCACCGTGAAGTACAGCATCGAGGCCAGCAGCAGGCAGCCGGCGCCCAGGGTGATGGTGATGGCCGGACCGTGGATGCGCTGGTAGAAGGTCGGTAGGCGCAGCAGGCCGAGGGCGCCGATCAGGACGATGCTCGCGCCCAGCACCAGCAGCACGGCCACCGGCACAGTCGCCCAGCCCGGCAGGTATTCGAGCCCGCTCATTCGATGATCTCCCCGCGCATCAGGAACTTCGCCATCGCCACCGTCGACACGAAGCCCAGCAGCGCAATCAGGATCGCCACTTCGAAATAGACCTGGGTGCCGAAGCGGATGCCCAGCACCAGGGCCAGCAGCATGCCGGCCATCCACAGCGTGTCGAGGGCCAGCACGCGGTCGTGGGCCGACGGTCCGATCAGCAGGCGCAGCGCGCAGAAGGCCATCGCCAGCAGCGTGCACACCAGGGCATAGCCGACCGCCAGTTCAAGCAGGGTTTCCATCCTTGTCCTCCGGTTGGGTTGCGCCGCCTTCGAAGATCTCGATCAGCGGCTGTTCATAGCGGGTCTTGATGGTGTCGATCCACCATTGCTCGTCGTGTAGGTCGAACACGTGCAGCGACAGCTCATAGCCCTCTGGCAAAATTTCCACCCACACGGTTCCTGGCGTCATGTTGATGAGGCAGGACAGCATCGCCAGGCCGTAGGGGTCGCGCAGGTCGAGCGGTATGCGCATGAATTGCGCCTTCACGGTCCGGTAGTCGCGGAACAGGATGATGCGGCAGACGTTGAAGCAGGAGCGCACCACCTCCACGCCCGCCATCCCCATCAGGCGCACGAAGGTGACCGGCGCGCGCATGCGCGGGTAGCCGAAGGGCTGCAGGCGGCGGGTCAGCAGCGGCACCGCGATGCCCAGCAGCGCGCCGAACAGCAGGTTGGCCGGGTCGACCGTCTGGTTCAGCAGCAGCCACAGGACGCACAGTCCCAGCGATACCACAGGGTAGGGAAGCCAGCGCATCATGGCGCCTCCTTGGCCGAGGTCGGGCCCGGCACCGAGGGCGCGCTGCGCACCGCGTCGATGTACAGGGCCGGCCGGTGGATGTCGGCGCTGGCGCGCGCCAGGTAGGCGAACAGCGGCTGCGCCTGGACCGTCATCAGGACCGAGGCCAGCAGCAGGCCCGCCACCGGCAGCGCCTCCGAGGCATGCAGGGCGGGCGGCGCGAGGGCTTCGGAAGCCCAGAAGGTGCGCACCCCGAAGCGCATCAGCGACACGATGGCGATCAGCCCGGAGCCGAACACCAGGGCCATCAGGGTCCAGCCGGCGGCGCCGATCGGGGCCACGTCCGGGCCCGGGTTGATCAGGGCGTGGAACATGCCGAACTTGGCGACGAAGCCGGACAGCGGCGGCAGGCCCGCGATGATCAGGGCGCAGGCCAGGAAGGCCAGCGACAGGAAGGCCATCGCGGCCGGCACGCCGCGGCCCTTCGGCTCGGCCGGGGCATCCTCGACCGCGAAGGCTTCCATGGTCAGCGCCAGCATCGCGGCGCCGGGCGTGCGGATGCGGTCGAACAGTTCGATCAGCAGCACGAAGGCGGCGATCGCCAGGGTCGAGGCGAGGTAGTAGTACAGGCCGGCCGTCACCAGCAGCGGCTGGCCATAGCCGATCACCGACAGCAGCGTGCCCGAGGAGATGATCGCCGCGTAGCCCGCCATGCGTCCGGCGGTGTCGGTGGCCAGCATGCCGGCGGCGCCGAACACGATGGTCGCCATGCCGCCCCACAGCAGGGCATCGTAGCCGTAGCGCGACAGTTCGCCGGCACTGTCCGAAAACACCATCAGCCAGATGCGCAGCACCACATAGGCGCCGACCTTGGTCATCAGCGCCAGCATCACCGCCACCGGCGGCGAGGCCGCCGCATAGGTGGTGGGCAGCCAGAAGCCGAGCGGCCACATGGCGCTCTTGGCCAGGAAGGCCAGCGCCAGCACCGCCACCCCGGCCTTGAGCAGGCCGGCGTCCGCGCTCGCCAAGTTCGGCAGGCGCCCGGCCAGGTCGGCCATGTTGAGGGTGCCGGTGACCGCGTAGATCATCGCCACGCCGATCAGGAACAGCAGCGAGGCCACCAGGTTGACGGCGATGTACTGCATGCTGGCGCGCAGCCGCGCCACGTTGTAGCCATGCAGCACCAGGCCATAGGAAGCGGCCAGCATGACTTCGAAGAACACGAACAGGTTGAACAGGTCGTTGGTCAGGAAGGCGCCGTTGATCCCCATCAGCAGGAACTGGAACAGGGAGTGGAAGTGCACGCCGATCCGGCTCCAGCGCGGCTGGGCATAGTGCAGTGCGGCCAGTCCCAGCAGCGCGGTCAGCACCAGCATCATGGCCGACAGCCGGTCGGCGACCAGCGCGATGCCGAAGGGAGCGGACCAGTTGGCGGCCAGGTAGACCTGAACGCCGCCCGGCCAGCTGCCGTCGGCCAGCCAGGCCAGCGCCAACGCATTGGCCAGCAGCGCCAGCACGCTGATGTAGGCGGCCGCGAATTTCAGGCGATGGCGCCCCTGGGTCAGCGGGGCCAGCAGCGCGCCGCACAGCAGCGGCAGCAGCACCGGCAGGATCACCAGGTGGCGGGTCCAGTCGAGGGTGAGGAATTGCTGCATCATGCTTCCGGCTCCTCGCCGTCGACGTGGTCGGTGCCGGTCAGGCCGCGCGCGCCGATCATCACCACCAGGTACAGCGCGGTGGTGGCGAAGCCGATCACGATGGCGGTCAGCACCAGCGCCTGCGGCACCGGGTCGGCCAGGGCCGCGGGATCGGGCACCGTGCCGGCACGCGTGATCGGCGGGCGGTCCACGGCCAGGCGGCCCATGGCGAAGATGAACAGGTTGACGGCATAGGACATCAGCATCAGCCCGACCAGCACCTGGAAGCTGCGCGGGCGCAGCACCAGCCAGATGCCGGCGCCGAATACGATGCCAATGGCGAGCGAGAGCACGGCTTCCATTACTGGATCTCCTTGGCGGGTGGAATGGCGCCGCTGCGCGCGGCGCCGGGCGGGACGCGGCGGCTGCGCAGCGACTGGTGTGCCAGCGCCACCAGGATCAGCATGGTGGTGCCGACCACCACCAGGAACACGCCGAGGTCGAATACGAAGGCCGAGGGCACATGCAGCTCGCCCAGCAGCGGCAGGGTGACGTGGGCGGTGTGGCTGGTCAGGAAGGGATAGCCGAACAGCCAGGCGCCGATGCCGGTGGCGCAGGCCGTCACCAGGCCCCAGCCGATCCAGCGGTGCGGGCGCAGGCGCAGGTGCGACTCGACCCACTCGGTGCCCGCCACCATGTACTGCACGATCAGGGCGGTGGCGAAGATCAGGCCGGCGACGAAGCCGCCGCCCGGCAGGTTGTGGCCGCGCATGAAGAAGTACACCGCGATCACGCCCATCACCGGCAGCAGGAAGCGCAGGTACACGGCCGGAATCATCAGGTAGCCGCCCGGAGCGGCCTGCTCGGCCGGTTTCTGCTGCACGGCCGGATCGACGTCGCTGGCCTGCTGCACCGGAATGGCGACGCTTTCCGGCGCCGGACGGAAGCGGCGCAGCAGCGCGTACACGGTGAGCGCCACCGCCGACAGCACGGTGATCTCGCCCATGGTGTCGAAGCCGCGGAAGTCGACCAGCAGCACGTTGACCACGTTGGAGCCGCCGCCCTCGGACAGGGCATGCCGCACGAAGAAGTCGCGCAGGGTGGCGTCGCCGGGGCGGGTCAGCACCGCATAGCTGGCCGCGGCCAGGCCGAGGCCGCCGGCGACGGCGACCAGCGCGTCGCGCGAGCGGCGCAGCCAGGCGCTGGCCGGGATGCGCTCGGCCAGGTGGGCCGGGCGGAAGCGCGGCGGCAGCCAGCGCAGGCCGAGCAGGATCAGCACCGTGGTCACGGTTTCCACCATCAGCTGGGTCAGCGCCAGGTCGGGCGCCGACAGCCACAGGAAGGTGACCGAGGTCGCCAGTCCGGTGGCGCCGACCAGGGCCAGCGCCGCCATGCGATGGTACTTGGCTTTCCAGGCCGCGGCCACGGCGCAGCCGGCGCCGATCAGCCACAGAAGGGCGAACAGCGGATCGAGCTGGTCGAGCGCGGGCGCGGCCAGGTCGTGCACCGGGCGCGCCAGCAGCAGCGGCACGGCGACCATCGCCGCCACCAGCACCAGCAGCTGCGGCTGCAGGCGCCGGGTGCCGCCGATGCGGATCACCCAGGAGGCGCCCTGGGCCAGGCCGAGCATCACGTTCTCGTACAACTGGGCGCCCTTCACGCGGTGCAGCACCGGGACCTGGTCGCGTCCGCGCAGGCCGAAGTGCTTGCGCAGCAGCAGGTAGCACAGCGCGCCGCCCACCAGGGCCATCACGCTCATGACGAGCGGCAGGTTGACGCCGTGCCAGATCGCCAGGCTGTATTCGGGCAGGGTCGGTCCCAGCACCGAGCCGGCGGCCACCGCCAGCACGTCGCCCACCACCAGTTCCGGCATCACGCCGACCGCGATGCACAGCAGCACCAGCAGTTCGATCGGCATCCGCATCCAGCGCGGCGGCTCGTGCGGCTCTTCCGGCAGGTCGCGCGCCAGCGGGCCGAAGAACACGCTGATGAAGCGCAGTGAGTAGATCACGCTGAACAAGCCCATCAGCACCGCGGCCACCGACATCCACCAGTTCTCGGTGCCGCCCACGATCATGGTCTCGGCGAAGAACATCTCCTTCGACAGGAAGCCGTTCATCAGCGGCACCCCGGCCATCGCCGCGCTGGCCACGATCGCCAGCGCCGCCGTGTGCGGCATGGCGCGCTTCAGGCCGCGCAGCACGCGCATGTCGCGGGTGCCGCTCTCGTGGTCGACGATGCCGACCGCCATGAACAGCGAGGCCTTGAAGACCGCATGGTTCATGGTATGGAAGATCGCGGCCACGACCGACAGCGGCGTGCCGATGCTCATCAGGACCGTGATCAGGCCCAGGTGGCTGATGGTCGAATAGGCCAGCAGGCCCTTCATGTCGTGCTGGAAGATCGCGAAGAAGGAGCCGATCAGGAGGGTGAAGACCCCGGCGCTGCCGAGGATCCAGGTCCATTCCTCGGTGCCGGCCAGGGCCGGCCACAGGCGCATCAGGAGGAACACCCCGGCCTTGACCATCGTGGCCGAGTGCAGGTAGGCCGACACCGGCGTGGGCGCGGCCATCGCATGCGGCAGCCAGAAATGGAAGGGGAACTGGGCGCTCTTGGTCAGCGCGCCGAGCGCCACCAGCACCAGGGCCGGCACGTACCAGTCGTGGGCGCGGATCGCATTGCCCGCCCCCAGCACGGTCTCCAGGTCGTAGCTGCCGGCGATGTGCCCGAGCAGCAGCACCCCCGCCAGCAGGCACAGGCCGCCGATGGTGGTGACGGTAAAGGCCATGCGCGCGCCGCGGCGGGCGTCGTTGCGCTCCTGCCAGTAGCCGATCAGGAGGAAGGAGGTGACGCTGGTGAGTTCCCAGAACACCACCAGCTGGATCAGGTTGCCCGACAGGACCACGCCGAGCATGGCCCCCATGAAGGCCATGATGTAGGCATAGAAGCGCGGCACCGGATCGCGCCGCGACATGTAGTAGCGCGCATAGAGCAAGACCAGCAGGCCGATGCCGAGCACCATGATGGAGAAGACCCAGGCCAGGCCGTCCATGCGCAGCACCAGCGCGAGCCCGAAGTCGGGCAGCCAGTCGATCTGCTTGCGCAGGACCTCGCCCTCGGCGATGCGGCCGAACTGGAGGATCGCCAGCAACAACGCGCCGGCGGTGGCGATCGCCGCCACCGCGGCCGGGCGGTGGCGCGATCCGGTGGGCATGCAGGCCGCCACCAGGGCAGCGGCAAAAGGAAGGGAAAGGAGGAGCAGGAGCATGCGGTCAGTCCTCCGAAAGCCAATAGGCGGGTGCGGGTCGTTCAGCCATCGACACCGCCTTCTGGTGCACGCACCAGCAAGGTGTCGCAGGCCAGGTGCTGCAGCAGGTCGTCGCTGCGGCTACCCATGAATACACGCGCCACGCTCGAGCGTTCGCGCACGCCCAGCACGACCAGCTGGAGGGCATGTTCGTGGGCATAGCGGGCAATGGTGCCGGTGACGCCGCCATGGCCGATGAAGGGCGCGATGTGCTGGCGGGCGCCGGGCGGCAGGGCGCAGCCGTCGAGGAAGCGCTCGCTGGCCGCCAGCATCTCCGGGACCGCGCCGGCTACCGGCTCGGCCAGTGCTTCGAGCACGTGGAACAGGACGATGCGGCGTCCGGGGAACAGCCGCACGGCGGTTTCCAGCGCGCGCCGCGAGGCGTCCGAGAAATCGTTTGCGACCAGGATGCGCGCATAGCCGCCGCGGGTGCGCTGGCGCACCACCAGCAGCGGCTGGACCAGACCCTGCGCCAGGCGTTCGGTGGTGGAACCGAAGATCAGCTGCTGAAAGCCTTCGTCGCGCGAGGCGCCGGTGACGACCACGCCGTCGCCCAGGGAGCCGGCAGTATCCAGGATGGCATCGACGACCTCGCCGTCCCTCACCTGCAGGGTCGGCGCCACGCCGCTGCCGGCGAACTCTTCCTGCAGTTCGCGGCGCGCGGCCAGTTCGAGCGCGGACACGCCGGCGCCGCGGTCGAGCCAGGCGCTCACCTCGTCGGGCGTGCGCGGACCTTCGCGCACGGTCAGGATGACCAATTCGGATTGCCATTCGAGCGCCAGCTGCTTGGCACGGTCCAGTGGGCGGTCGCAATGCGCACACAAGTCCGTGGCGAGCAGCAGCCGCGATGGCCGGATACTGTCGTTCACGTCAACCTCCATGCCGGGAAAAAAGCGGCAAATGGCTCCACTTTACTGTTTTGCATGGGATACGGCAACGCATTACTTCAGGTCAATACGGCAAAAATCCTGCCAAACACAGCGCTCGTGCGCGCTGCAGGCGGAGGGCTTGCTAGCATGCGAAACATGCACATCCTCTGGAATTACCTGCGCCCGCATTGGCGCCTGGCCGCGATTGCGCTGCTGTTGGCCGGCCTGGCCCAGGTGCTGAACCTGGTCGACCCGATCATTTTCGGGATGATCATCGACGACTATGCGCTGCACCCGGGCGGCAGGAGCGACGACGAACTGGTGGCGGGCGTGCTGCGCCTGCTGGGGCTGGCCGTGCTGGTGGCCCTGCTGGCGCGCCTGGCCAAGGCGCTGCAGGAATACGTGACGCGGCTGGTGGTGCAGAAGCTGGGCGTGGCGATCTTCAACGACGGCCTGCGCCAGGTGCTGCGCCTGAAGTACCAGGAATTCGAAGACCTGCGCAGCGGCGAAACCCTGTCGCTGCTGCAGAAGGTGCGCGCCGACAGCGAGCGCTTCATCAACACCTTCATCAACACCGTGTTCGCATCGATGGTGGGCGTGTCCTTCCTGGTCTGGTACGCGGTGACCAAGCACTGGCTGCTGGTGCCGGTGTTCCTGGTCGGGGTGCTGGTGCTGGGCGGGCTCACCGGCTTGCTGAGCCGCGAGATCAAGACCCAGCAGCGCTCGATCGTGCGCGAGACCAACCGCAACTCCGGCTTCATCACCGAATCGCTGCGTAACATCGAACTGATCAAGAGCCTGGGCCTGACCTTCACCGAGATCCGGCGCCTGCGCGCCCAGACCGACAGCATCTTCGCGCTCGAGATGCAAAAGGTGAAGCGCATCCGGCTGCTCTCCTTCTTACAGGGCAGCACGCTGAGCCTCTTGAGGCTGGCGATCCTGTTCGCCCTGCTGTGGCTGATCTTCCGCAAGGTGCTGTCGACGGGCGAGCTGATTGCGATGCAGTTCATCTCGGTCGCCATCTTCGCGCCGCTGCAGGAGCTGGGCAACATCATCCTGGCGCATCGCGAGGTCGAGGCCTCGCTGCTCAACTTCCGCGCGCTGATGGACAAGCCGATCGAACGGCGCCCGCAGGATTTCGTCGAGATCGGGCCGCTCGAGCAGATCCGCTTCGCCGAGGTGGGCTTCCGCCACAAGGGCGCGCAGGAGGATGCGCTGGTGGACATCTCGTTCAGCGCCGCGCTGGGCCAGACGGTGGCCTTCGTGGGGCCGTCGGGATCGGGCAAGTCGACCCTGGTCAAGCTGCTGGTCGGCCTGTACACGCCTGCGCGCGGCAAGGTGTATTACAACGAGATCTCGACCGCAGACCTGCGTTACAACGAGGCGCGCCGCCAGATCGGCTTCGTCACGCAGGAGACCCATCTGTTCGCGGGGACCATCCGCGACAACCTGCTGTTCGTGAAGCCGGATGCGACCGACGAACAGATCATGGCCGCGATGGCGCAGGCCTCGTGCGCCAGGCTGGTGGAGCGGTCGCCCGACGGGCTGGACATCGTCATCGGCGAGCGCGGCATGAAGCTGTCGGGCGGCGAGAAGCAGCGCCTGTCGATCGCGCGGGCGCTGGTGCGCGAACCGCGCCTCTTGATTTTCGACGAGGCGACGTCGGCGCTGGATTCGCTCACCGAAGAGCAGATCACCAACACGGTGCGCGACGTCTCGGCGCGCGCCAGCCAGATCACGATCCTGATCGCGCACCGGCTCTCGACCGTCATGCACGCGGACACCATCTACGTGCTGGAAAAGGGCCGCGTCGTCGAAACCGGCTCGCACGACGCGCTGGTGGCGCAGAAGGGCCTGTACTACGCGATGTGGCGCCAGCAGATCGGCGAACGCCCCGTGCCCGCCGGCGCGGATCAGGCGTCGGCGGGGTAGCGTAGGCCGATCTGCCCGCGGATCCGGTCCAGCAGGGCCATGTTGGACAAGGTGTCCTCGTGCGTCATCAGGGGATGCTCGATCAGGCCCTCGCGCAGGCAGCGCCCGGCCTCGATCGCTTCGTGCGTGTAGCCGTTGCCCAGGTAGGGCGTCGGGATGGTGCGCGAGGAACCGTCCTGCAGGTCCACGGTGACGCGCTCGGCCAGGTGGAACATGCGGTGCAGGCGGATGCTGCCCCTGGTGCCGGAAACGATCAGTTCCGAGGCCGAACGCGCGCGGATCGAACAGCTGCACACCGACAGCGTGCCGCCCTCGTGCCGCATGGTGAAGGCGGTGGTGGCGTCCACCCCGGTCTCGCTCATGATGGCCTGGGCCTGCACGTTCTCCACCTTGCCAAGCAGCGCGCAGGCGATCGACAGCGGGTAGATGCCGAGGTCGAGCAGGGCGCCGCCGCCCAGTTCGCGCTTGTTGACCCGGTGCTCGGGGTCAAGCGTGGCCGAGAAGCCGAAATCGGCATGCACCTGCGTGACCGTGCCGATCTCGCCGGAGGCCATGATGCGCCTGACCTCGGCGAGCGCCGGCAGGAAGCGCGTCCACATGGCCTCCATCAGGAATAGGTTCTTGGCACGGGCGAGCGCCACCACCTCGCCGGCCTCGCGCCGGTTGATGGCGAAGGGTTTTTCGCACAGCACGGCCTTGCCGGCGCCGAGGGCCAGCAGGGAATTCGGCGCATGCATCGGGTGCGGCGTGGCGATATAGATAATGTCGACGTCGTCCGCCTTGACCAGCGCCTCGTAGGAGCCGTAGGCCTTCCCGATGCCCAGCTCACCCGCGAAGGTTTCGGCGCTCTCGAGCGTGCGCGACCCGACCGCCGCCAGCACCGCGCCCGGCGCATGCTTCAGCCCCAGCGCGAATGCGCGTGCGATGCCGCCCGTGCCCAGGATGCCCCAACGTACCGTGTCGTCCATTGGATGTCCTCCTTGTCGTCGATTGATCCTTGCCAAGCATACTCCCGCAGGTCAGGAGTGGGAAAGGCCAGAGGATCGCCTTTCTGTTTTTATGACAACGCATCCATGTATTTCTGCGTATCAGCGGCATTTCAAAGGCGAGATCTTCAATTTAACAATTCATTCGCTGAATAACAGGAATAGATAAAGGGAATAAACGATAGGGATGAGTTCGTTTTATCTCACGGAATTGGCGATTTCATTATTCCATTTGATCCAATGTAGTTTCTCCAGAATACGAAAGCAGCGCACTATCTTGTCCATCTACTCCTGGTTTTCGCGATGTGGAAACGCGACGCGACGACCTGCCAGCCAGAAGCATTTGCTTACATTTAGGAGTATTTGGCGTGTTTCCTGCATACATTTGCATGCTTCGGTAATCGTTCATCAAAGGATGTTGTCAGTTTTGCGTCGACACAAAACAACGCTATAAAAAATTTTTCCGCACGGAAAACAAAAAAATGTTCGCGGCATTAGAATTGCCTCCCATCAGCTTCCTGACGTAAATAATTCCCCGATCAGGATGGGCTGGCAAAACTCTCGCAACCCCGAAAGATTTAACAATTCACGCCGATGCACACCACTGTTTCCAGCCCGCGCTCTTTTAGCCTCGCGCAAACCCAGCAATATGCACTTCCTGTCCTGTTCGCCCTGTTCGGCCTGATCATGGGTTCGTGGGCCGGCCGCATCCCGGCCCTGGCCGAGCGCGTACAGGTGTCCCACTCGGCGCTGTCGATGGTCCTGCTGTGCGGCGGCCTGGGCGCCGTCGTGTCCTACCCGATCTCGTCCTTCCTGATGGGCCGCTTCGGCGCCCGCAAGTCGGCGCTGATCTCGGGCATGGCCCTGCTCGCCGTGCTGGTGTCGATCGGCATGGCGCCGACCGTGCCGCGCCTGATGCTGGCGGTCCTGATGCTGGGTATTAGCGCCAGTATCTTCAACGTCGCCATCAACGCGGCCGCGAGCAAGCGCGAGAAGACGACCGGCAAGGCCGACATGTCGATGTTGCATGGCCTCGCCTGCGCCGGCGGCCTGGTGGGCGCCACCCTGGGCAGCCTGATGGCCAGCATGAAGATCGCCCCGGGCACCCACTTCCTGATGCTGGCCGGTCCGCTGGCCCTGGTCCTGTGGGGCGCGTTCAGCATGATGGATGCCGACGATTCCGCCGAGCAGGTGGAGAAGAAGTCGTTCTCGCTGCCGCGCGGTCCCCTGGCACTGCTGGGCCTGCTGGGCTTCCTCGGCTCGATGTCGGAAGGCAGCATCGCCGACTGGAGCGGCGTGTTCCTGAAGGAGCACTTCGGCGCCTCGGACGGCCTGGCGCCGCTGGCCCTGTCCTCGTTCTCGGTCATGATGCTGCTGTCGCGCATGGTCGGCGACAAGATGAAAGTGCACTTCGGCGCCCAGCGCCTGGTCACCATCGGCGCGGTGGTGTCGGCATCCGGCCTGTTCTTCGCCGTGATGGCCCCGAACGCCTACGTCGCCCTGGCCGGTTTCGCGCTCGCCGGCCTCGGCCTGTCGCTGCTGTTCCCCTTCGTGTTCAGCGCAGCCGGCGCGCAAGGCCCGATGGCCCTGGCCGCCGTCGCCAGCATGGCCTACGGCGGCAGCCTGATGGGCCCGCCGGTGATCGGCGCCGTTGCCCACTTCGTCGGCATGCAGGCAGCCATCGCCTATGTCGGCGGCCTGTCCCTGGTCATCGCCTTCGTTGCAAGCCGTACCGAGCTGCTGAAGTAAACCTTGCGCCGGCTTGCCGCCGGCACCCGATCCTCGCACGGCGCAAGCCGGCTTCCGACGCAGACCGCGCCACGCGCCGTCTGCGTTTTTTTTGTTTGCGCTATCCCAAGCCGGTCCCGGCACTGGCCGAACTTCGTCCGCCGCGCCATCTCCAAGAGACAAGCCCCTTGATCACGGAGATGCCATGACGAGCACAGTCGATGCAGCCGCGGTGACGCAGTTCCACGATGGCGAGCTTGCCCGGGCCGGCTGGCCGAGCCTGCACCGCACGGCCGAATTCCCCGGGGCCTGGCAGGCCATCGACGCCAATCACCGCTACAACTGCCTGCTGTGGCAGGAAGAAGACCGCGCACGCCGGGTCGACGTCCCGGCCGCCGAGATCGCCACCAGCAAACGCCTGATCGACCGCTACAACCAGCAGCGCAACGATGCGGTCGAAGCCATCGACGAAGCCTTGCTCGCCGGCCTCGACGCTGCGCCTGCGCCCGGCGCACGCCTGTCGAGCGAGACGCCGGGCGCGATGATCGACCGGCTGTCGATCCTGTCGCTCAAGATCCACCACATGCGGCTGCAGACCGAACGCCATGATGCGGGACAGGCGCACGTGCAGGCGTGTAGCGCCCGGCTGCAGCGCCTGATCACCCAGCGCCACGACCTCGCAGCCTGCCTCGAGCAGCTGCTGCGCGAGGCGCGCAGCGGCCAGGCCTATTTCAAGGTCTACCGCCAGTTCAAGATGTACAACGATCCCGCGCTCAACCCCTACCTGTACGGGCAGGCCTCAAGCGGCGCGGCCCAGGCAGGCGGCTGAATGGCGCTGCCGCGCATCGACATCCTCGTGCCCACCTGCGGCCGGCCGGCGGCGCTGGCGGTCACGCTGACGGCGATCGGGGCACAGGACTATCCCGCGCTGCGCATTGTCGTATCGGACCAGACCGAGGGCAGCACCGCCCTCGGGCAGGCCGAGGTGGTGGCCGTGCTGCGCTACCTGCGCGCCCGCGGGCACCAGCTCGCGACCTGGCACCACCTGCCGCGGCGCGGCATGGCCGAACAGCGCGCCTTCCTGCTGGCGCAGGTCCAGGCGCCTTACTGCCTGTTCGTCGACGACGACGTCATCCTCGAACCGGGCCTGGTCAGGCGCCTGCACGGCCTGCTCGTGCGGCAGGGATGCGGGTTTGCGGGCAGCGCGGTGCATGGCCTGAGCTACCTGGGGCAGGAGCGCCCGGCGCAGGAGCAGCTCGCGTTCTGGGAAGGCCGCGTCGAGCCGGAAACGCTCAGGCCGGGCGGCAGCGCATGGGCACGCCATCACCTGCACAGCGCGGCCAATCTGTTCCACCTGCAGCGCCGCCTCGGTATCCCGCCAGGCGAGGAGCGCGCCTACCGCGTGGCCTGGGTGGGCGGCTGCGTGCTGTTCGATACCGCCCAGCTGCGCGCCGCCGGCGGCTTCGATTTCTGGCCCGCGCTGCCTCCCGGCCACTGTGGCGAAGACGTGCTTGCCCAGCTGCGCGTCATGGAGCGCTTCGGCGGCTGCGGCATGCTGCCCTCGGGCGCCTATCACATGGAGCTGCCTACCACGCTGAACAGGCGCGAGGTCGATGCGCCCTGGGCACTGCTGCCGCACGGCGATGCGGCGGCCTTGCCGGACTCACTGGCGCCGGTGCCGGAGCGGCCATGAACGACGAAGCGGCCCGGCTCGACGGGGTAGCGAAGATCGCCGTGCTGCGGCCGAACGCGGTAGGCGACTTCGTCTTCGCCCTGTCGGCCCTGCACGCGCTCAAGCATGCCTATCCGGATGCCGAGCTGGTGTTTCTCGGCAAGGCCTGGCACGCGGATTTCCTCGAAGGGCGGCCGGGGCCGGTCGACCGGGTCGTGGTCTTGCCGCGCATTCCGGGCGTGGGCGCGCCGCTGGACCAGCCGGCCGACGCGCATGCCATCGCGTGCTTCGTCGAACGCATGCGAAGCGAAGGCTTCGATATCGTGGCGCAGATGTATGGCGGCGGACGCTACTCGAATCCCTTCGTCATGCGCATGGGGGCCAGGCTGGTGATCGGCGCGCGTGCGGATGGCGCCGCGGCGCTGGACCGCTGGGCTGCCCACGTCGAACCGGCCAACCGGCGGCTGGCCTTGCTGGAGATCGCCGCGCTGGCCGGCGCGGCGCTGCCGTGGATGTGGCGCGAGCTGGCCGTCACGCCGGCGGACCGCGAGGCCGCGGCCCAGGTCCTGCCGCCCGGCTGCCGGGACGCGGCACAGGAGCGGCTTCCGACCTACGCCCCCGCGATGACGGCGCCGCCGCGGGAGCGTGACCGGCCGCTGGTGCTGATGCAGCCGGGATCATCCGATCCACGCCGCTGCTGGCCCGCGGACCGCTTCAGCGCCGTCGGCGACGCGCTGGCGCAGGCCGGCGCGCTGGTCGCCGTCAACGGCACCGCGCAGGAGGCCGGCCTGGTGCGGCGGATCGTCGGCGGCATGCGCCAGCCGGCCCTCGACCTTGCCGGAAAGCTCGGTCTGGGCGGCCTGTGCGGCGTGCTGGAGCGTGCCGCGCTGGTGCTATCCAACGATACCGGACCGCTGCACCTGGCGCTGGCCATCGGCACCCCGGCCGTGGGCCTGTTCTGGCATACCAACCTGGCCGACGGCGCACCCTTGCGGCCAGGCCTGTTGCGGGCGGCCGTCTCGGCCCAGGTGAGCTGCAGCGTGTGCGGCGCGGACAACCGCGCCTCGCGCTGCCCGCACCAGGAGAGCTTCCTGCACGACATTTCGGTCGACGAGGTGCTTGCCCTGGCGTTCGCGCAGCTGCAAGGCCGGCTTGCCATCGCATCACGTGCGTGAAGCCGGGGCGGCGTCCTGGCCCGGTGGACGACGCCCGTGCCTTCACCAGTACGGCCACATGCCGGTGGCACGTTGTCCGCTTGGCTCCGTCCCGGAGAGCAGGGCGCGCGCATGCTCGAGCACCACCGCGGCACGCTCGGCGGCCGGATCCCAGATGCAGCGGTGGCGCAGGCGGTCAAGCGGGGCCCAGCGGGCAATGTCGGCCTTGCTGAACACCACCACGCTGTTCAGGCCCAGGCCGGCCGCGATATGCGATACCCCGGTGTCGTTGCAGATCAGCAGCCGGGAGCGGCTCATCAGGGCCGCCATGGCGCCGATCGAGATCTGCGCCGCGGCCTCGATCGCGGGCGAACACATGTGCTCCGCCACCGCGCGGGCGAGCGGGGCTTCGTCGGCTGAACCGGTGAGCACGGTGTCGAGGCCGAATTCTTCCCTGAGCTGGTCCGCCACTTCCGCGAAGCGTTCGGGCGGCCAGCATTTATCGCGCTTGCGTGCGCCCGGATGGATGCAGATGTAGTTGCCGGGCTCGAGGCCTGGCGCCAGCTTGCTGGTCTCGAGTTCCTCGATGTCCTCGCGCCGCAAGGGAAATTCGAGCTGGGGGCCGGCGTCCGGTGCGCCCAGCCGCTCGAGCAGGGCCAGCAGCCGTTCCTGTTCGGCGCCGGTGTCGGGCCAGGGCACGAGCAGGGTACGCTCGGTCTGGCTTGCCGCGCCGCGGGTGAAGCCAGCCATGGCGCGGGCCCCGAAACCGGCGACGATATGGTTGCTCACGTCGCCGCTGCCGTGCAGCTGCAGGGTGAGGTCGAAACCCTGGTCGCATAGAGATGCATAGTAGGCCGTGAGTTCCTCGTGGCGGGCCGCCTGTTCGGGCAGCAGCGGGTGGCCCGGGAAGGGGATGAAATCGTCGATGTAGGCGTCGAAGCGCCGGGCGAACTGCGCCGCCCAGGGCAGGCCCGTGAGCACGATCCGCGCGTCCGGCAAGGCGCTGCGCAGCGCACGCAGGGCGGGTACCGAACAGAGCATGTCCCCCAGCTGGAGGGCGCGAAACACGATGACGCTGCGGATAGCGTGACGGTGCAGGAAGGAACGCCGGTTCATGTGTTCTCCAATTCATCCAGCCTTGCACAAACTCCACAGCCAGGCGCCATAGCGGCGCGGCGGCCTTCATCTTGTCTGACGCTCCCGGACCGACATCGGGTGTCAGGCATGGGACAGCCGGTCGAGGACGTTGCGGGTGATGCGTTCGACCCTGCGGTCGCGCGCTTCGCCCAGCACCTGCGCCCAGTCGGTCGTCCCCGCCGAAAACACGGTGCCGCCATGCCGGAACATGCCCATCGCCGCGACGTGGATGCCCTCGCCGGCGCGATGGCGCTCGCGCGGCGGCAGTTCCTGCCAGCGCCGGTCGAGCGGGCAGGCGGCCAGCAGCTGGTAGCCGTCCGGCGTGCCGGCTTCGTCGCGCCAGGCCGACAGGATGACCTGGCCGTCCGGCCCGATGTGGTCGACCGGTACGCCGTCGCACTCGTATCCCGGCAGCGGCGGCCAGGTATCGCCGCCGAGCGATTCGCCGCGCGCCAGGCCGGTGCCCGCGAAGATCCAAGGGCCGGGCTGCTGGACCACGAAGCCGGGGGTGTCGCGCGGGCCGTCCCACCAGCCGCCGCCGTGGCGGTAGCTGGCGCCGCTCAGGGAGTCTTCCGGACGCCGGGCGCCGGTGGCGGGCCACCAGTGGTCCAGGGCGCCGTGCTTGCCGCCCTGGTGGCAAACCATGGCTGCGCCCTCGTCGACCAGGTGGATCGGGCCGCGTAGGACGCCACCAGCACAGATTGGCGCCGAACAGGGCCAGGTTGCCGCCGCCCGCAACGAAATCTTCGACCGCGTCGCGGGTGGCTTCGCTCCAGTATTCGTCGTGGCCCACGCTGACCAGCAGGCGGTAATCCTGCAGCAGCCCCGGCTGCGCATGGATGTCGAGGTCGGTGCAGAAGTCGGCCGCATAGCCGCAGCACGCCATCCAGCGGATGAAGCGCGCATCCCAGTGCGCGAAGGTCTGGCGCGGGGAGCGCGGGTCATAGTGGTCTTGCGCGCCCCAGGTGGGGCCGCCGATGCCGCCGCCGGGCCGGCGCAGCGAGACCCGGGCGCCGGGCGGATGTTCGGAACGCGGCGGATTGGTGTAGAAGCAGCCGCCGCCGGCGCAGTTGTAGGCATGCCAGGTGGCCACGGGCAGCTTGTACAGGATCGTCTTGCTCGCCCTGGCGCGTACCACGAACAGGGCGGCGGCGGCATCGGTGGACAGCCGCAGGGGCTGGCCCTGCGGCAGCTCGAGATGGGCGATGTAGACGCCCGAGGGCCAGTCGTCGCCGGTCTCCACCTGGTAGGGCGGCCACTGCCAGTCTTCGTCGGCGCGGCCGTCAGGCAGGTGCTCGGCGCGCAGCCAGGCGCCGCACCAGACCGGCACCAGCCCGTGCTCCCAGCGGTAGATGGCGATGCGAAAGCGCGGCTGGTCGCCCGAGACGTGCAGGGTGAGCGTCTCGCCCGCCCGCACGCTCGGGCGCCCGGGATAGGCACGGATCATACCGGCAGCTCCGGCTCGCTGCGCTTGGTGACGAGGAAAGGCGGGATCGCCAGTGCGTGCAGGGGCATCTGCCGGAATGCGGCGACGGCCTCGAAGGGCGTCTCGACGATGGGCTCGTTCCGGCCGTTGAAGGAGGTGTTGAGCAGCACCGGCACCCCGGTACGCACCTCGAAGCCGGCCAGCAGGGCGCGCAGCAGCGGGTCGTCCGCGGGGCCGACGGTCTGCAGGCGCGCGGTGCCGTCCACATGGGTAATGGCCGGCAGCATCGGCGCGACTTCGGGCCGCACCGGCGCGGCGAATTGCATGAAGGGAGACGGGCCGGCCACGTCGAAGTAGACGGCGGCGCGTTCTTCCGGCACCAACGGGGCGAGCGGGCGGAACCATTCGCGCTGCTTGATCCGTGCATTGATCCAGTCGCGGATGCGGTCGCGGCGCGGATCGGCCAGGATGCTGCGGTGGCCCAGCGCACGCGGGCCGAATTCGCTGCGGCCCTGGTACAGGCCGACCACGCGCCCGGTGCACAACAGGTCGAGCATGCGCGCGCACAGGGCGTCGCGGCCGCGCGGCCGTTCGACCACCAGGTCGGTGGCGCCGTCGAGCGCCGCTTCGATGTCGGACAGCTGCGGCGGCGGGCCGAGGTAGTCGGCGCTCCAGCGGAAGTCGCAGGGCCGGCCGGCCAGCTCGGTGAGCCCGTAGATGGCGCAGCCCAGGGCGGTGCCGGCGTCGCTCGGCGCCGGCGGCAGGAACATGCGGCGGAACGGGGTCTCGCGCAGCAGGCGCTCGTTGGCGGAGCAGTTCAGGGCCGTGCCGCCGGCGAAGCACAGGTGCTCGGCCCCGGTCTGGCGGTACAGCCAGTGCGCCAGCGCCAGCAGGGCGTCCTCGAAGGCGCGCTGGCCGGCGGCGGCCAGGTTGGCGCAGTCGGTGAAGCGCGCTTCCGCGCTGCCGAAGCGGAAGCGGCTGCGCTCGCGCAGCAGCGCGCGCCAGGCGGAGGGAATGCCGACCGCCATGCCTTCGACGTCGAGCGGCGGCAGGCCGAGCGCCGCCGGGTCGCCGTAGGGGGCCAGGCCCATCACCTTGCCCTCGTTGCCCTCGCCCGGGAAGATCGCCTGGGTCAGCAGGAAGTAGAACATGCCGAGGCCGACGAGGCGGCCATCGTCGTGGCGGCTGCCGTCAGGCGGCCGGACCTGCTTGCCGATGCAGCGGATCTCCTTGCGGCTGGCGCTGTAGAAGGAAGCGACTTCGCGCCGGTCGCCCGGCGTGGTGGCGGCGTCGCTCCAGTGTTCGGTGAAGTCGGAGACCGGGCTGCCCTGGCCGTCGATGACCATCACCGCGGCCTCGTCGAAAGGGGAGGGGTGGAACACGCTGTACAGGTGCGCCAGGTGGTGCGAGATGCGCGCGCGCCGGCCGTCGCGCGCCAGCGCCAGCGTGGCGGCCAGTTCGTCGTCATAGACGGGCAGGCTGCCGATTTCTTCGTCGGACGAGAAGCATTCGACGACGATGTCGACCGGCCGTTCGAGCCCGGGCAGGCGCGGCGCATAGTGGTCGCGCAGGTCGCCGGGCTTACCCCAGTGGTGCTTGTGACGCGTGAGACGTTCTTTCTGGATGGCCCAGGCAAGGTGCGAGCCCTGCATGAGGCAGATGCTGGCGTCCTGGGTCCGGTTAATGCCAAGCACAACTGGGGTGTCGTCCATCGGTGATCTCCTGGTGTCGGGGGCGATGCAGCGAACAGCCCAACTTTGAGCCTGCTGAGCAGGATTAGTTCACTTCGTTTTGCCCGGACAGGTTCTTAACGGGGGTGGAAGAAGGGCGCCGCGAAAGGCGGTATGATCGGGTTATTGTCCTGTCCGTCCGAACCGATCCGATCATGCTCCAGACCCCTTCCAGCTTCACGCCGCTGTTCGCGCAGCAATCCGATCCCGCGCCCCTGAGCTTCCTGTTCCACGGCGGCCGGCTCCTGGTGCGCGAACACGATCTCGCGCTGCCCGACGCCGCCACGCTCGACCGGCTCGAGGTCGACCGTGCCCGCCTGCAGCCGCTCGGGCTGTATGGCGAGCGCTATTGCGAGACCGGCTGGTTCGACAGCGAGCCCGCGCTGCCGCCGGGCTATGCCCTGCGCGGCCTGCGCTCGCTGTTCGCGGACATGGACGAGGCCCTGCTGGGCCTGGCGGCGCGCGCCGCCCAGGTCGCGGAGTGGGCGCGCACCCACCGCTTCTGCGGCGCCTGCGGCAGCGGCACCGTGCTGGCGGCCGGCGAGCGCTGCTACAAGTGCGTGCAGTGCGGGCACATGGCCTACCCGCGCATCTCGCCGGCCATGATGGTCCTGATCAGGAAGGGAGACAGCGTGCTGCTGGCGATGCACATCGCTTCGCCGACCAAGCGCTTCGTGCCGCTGGCCGGCTTCCTGGAGGCGGGCGAGTCGGTGGAAGAGGCGATCCACCGCGAGGTCTACGAGGAGGTGGGGCTGCGGGTGCAGAACCTGCGCTATTTCGCGAGCCAGTCCTGGCCCTTCCCGCATTCGCTGATGCTGGCCTTCACGGCCGATTACCTGGATGGCGAGATCCGCCTCGACACCTCCGAGATCTCGGAGGCGCGCTGGTTCGGGCCGGATGACGAATGGCCCGAACGGGTGCCGCACATGTCGGTGTCGAGCGTCCTGGTGGACGCCCACCGCCCGCCGGGGAGGTAGCGCTCAGGACTGCGCCGGCGCGTGCTCCGTGCGTACCGCAAGCTGCGGCTGGGGCTTGGCCCCGGTGCCGCGCAGCTGCACCGCGCGCTGCAGCAGGTCGAACCAGAACGGGGCGCCGAACAGCGTGGTGCCGGCGGTGATCAGCCAGCCTGCCACCTGCAGCGCAAAGGCGCTGTCGAGCCGCGGCGGGAAGCTGCTCCAGCCGATCGGCATCGCCCACAGCTGGCGCAGGGCCTCGGCGTCGAGCGCGCCCGGGGCGGCCTTGATCTGCGCGGCCAGCGCCGGGTTCTGCCACAGGGTCTGGAACAGGTGGATGCTGTCGATGTTCAGCAGGATGGTGAGCAGCAGGGCCATCAGGAAGGAAATCAGCAGCTGGCGCCGCTTGTAGACGCCGGACAGGCGTTCCATGGCGCTGTTGAACCAGCCGGCGATGCCCTCCTGGAAGCGCTGCAGGTCCCCGCTGGACTGGCGGTACAGGGCCAGCAGCACGCGCTTGACCTGCTCGTCGGGCAGGGCCTCGATCGCCGCCTGCAGCGGGATGGCCGGATTGCTGCGCAGCGAATCGAGCAAGGCGATCGCGAAGTGTGCCGGTTCGATGTAGGATGGCCGCACGGCCAGCTTGCGCCGCGCATGGGTGCTGCCATGCGGATTGACCAGCGGATGGTCGTACAGGCTCTGCGCCAGCGCCTCGCAGCGCGGATCGTCCAGCATGCGCTTGACCGCGTCGAGCAGCATGTTGGCGCGCAGGCTGAAGGCCGCCGCCAGCGCTTCCTGCAAGGTACTGACGACCAGCGCCAGGGTGCCGTAGCAAAACGTCAGGCCGATGGCGACTTCGAGGACCGTGCTGCCGAACATGGCGATCTCCCAGGAGTGGAACCACCTTCCACGCTACTTGTTCCGTAACGGGGCGATATTAACTTTGCTCAATAAATCGGCAGCCGCCGGAACCCTTCGCGCATTTTCTATATACTTGCGGCAATCGATTTTTTAAGGTTCACCATGTCTGACAAAGAAGCTTTCACCGAACACGACTGGCGCCGCCTGCTGACCAGCCTGGGCGAGGATCCGGACCGTCCGGGCCTGCAGGAAACGCCGCACCGCATGGCGAAGGCCTGGAAACACTGGACCTCGGGCTATGACCAGGATCCTGTCGAAGTGCTCAAGGCCTTCGAGGACGGCGCCGAGGAGTACAACGAGCTGATCGTGGTGCGCGGCATCCCGGTCTACAGCCATTGCGAACACCACCTGGCGCCCTTCTTCGGCAAGGCCACGGTCGGCTACCTGCCGAACGGCAAGATCGTCGGCCTCTCCAAGCTCACCCGCCTGGTCGACATCTTCTCGAAGCGCCTGCAGGTGCAGGAACGCATGACGATCCAGATCGCCAACGCGCTGATGGAAGTGCTGGAGCCGAAGGCGGTGGGCGTGGTCGTCAAGTGCCGCCACATGTGCATGGAAAGCCGCGGCATCCGCGCCATTGGCGAGGAAACCATCACCTCGGCCCTGCTCGGTGAACTGCAACCGAACCTGGCTTTGCGCACCGAATTCCTGGCGCTCGCCCGCGACTAGGAATAATCTGGAAGGGCGGGCCGCCGCGCCCGCCTTGGAACCTGTTCCGGATCGCCGGCCTCCAAGTCATTTTCGGAGGACGCGCCATGGATCGTCCGGTCTTTCCCAGCGATATTTCTCGCGAGCAGTTCGAGCCCGTGCGCGGCATGCTGGAAGCGGCGCGCCGCAAGACCCGGCCCCGCAAGCACGACCTGTACGACGTGTTCTGCGCCGTCCTCTATTTCCTCCACACCGGCGCCACCTGGCGCAGCATGCCGGCCGGCTTTCCGCCCTGGCGCACCGTGCACGAGTACTTCACGCAGTGGACCATGCTGCGCGACGGCGACCGTACCCTGCTGGAAAGCGTGCTCGAGAAATCGGGCCGGGACATGGAACTGGCACAGCTGAGGCGCCTGCTCCACCGTCATTGAGCTGAAGCAGTTACGCGCGACATTGACAAGGGTTTGTCACAATCTGTTGCACTTCTTGAACAGTGTGGCGGCTGGGCTCGGCTAAGCTACAGGAACGGTTATCAAACTCTTATCTTCAAGCCGGCGCCATGTTCGAGCATCTCAACCTGATTCTTTTCTCTACCCTCAACGCCCAGGCCGGCCTGACCGGCTGGCAGTTGATGGCTGCCATCTTCGCCGCGCAGTGGCTGATCTTCGTGGTGCCGCTGTCGCTTGTCATGCTGTGGCTCGGCGGCGGGCCGGGGCGCGAGGTCGCGCTGCGTGCCTTCATCGCGGCCGGCTGCGCGCTCACGCTGAACGCGCTGATCGGCCAGTTCTGGTACAGCCCGCGGCCCTTCGTGGCGGAAATCGGCCAGACCTTCCTGCTGCACGCGCCGGACAGCTCGTTCCCGAGCGACCACGCCACCAGCATCTTCTCGGTGGCCCTGGTGCTGGCGTTCAGCCGGGTGCAGGAGGCGCGCCGCGTCGGATGGACGCTGCTGCCGCTGGCGCTGGTGGTGGCCTGGTCGCGCGTCTACCTCGGCGTGCACTGGCCGAAGGACATGGCGGGTGCGCTCCTGATGTCGGCGGCGATGGCCTTGCTGGTGCAGACGCCGGCCGTGCGCGCGGCCTGCGCCCACTTGCTGCCGGTGGCGGAAAACCTGTACCGCCGCGTGCTGGCGGTACCGATCGGGCGCGGCTGGCTGCGCCCCTGACGATGTCGATGATGGCCGGGTAGGGCGGCGCGGCCGGCAACGTACCGGTCGCCACCTGCGTCGGACGAGGGGATCCAACGCACGCAGGACGCGTGGACGGGCTCCTGCGCCGGCCGCGCTTTCCTACGCTTTACTCGTTCCCGGCAGCGCTGCCGGCCCCCGCGGCGGCCGCCTCGAAGACCAGCTTGTCGTGCTCGTCGAGATGGAAGCTGCCCAGCGCCTGGCCGGTGACGGCATTCGCTTGCGGCGCCTCCAGCTCGGTGCAGCCCTGGGTTTCCACCTGCCAGACATCCTCGCCCGAGCGCAGCGTGTACAGGTTGGGGCCGCTCGCGAACAGCTCGATCTCCAGGCCCGACAGCGACACCTTGCCCAGCTCCAGCTGGCGCTGGCAGTCCGGCATGCGGGCGACCGTGAGGCGCAGCGTCGCATCCTTGCTCCAAAAATAATCCTGCAGCACGCGCACGGTAAGCGCATGCTCCTTGCCGTCGATCGGGTAGCTGGCCGAATCGTTGACGCAGCCGGCCAGCAGCAGCGGTGCAAGAAGTGCAGGGAGCAGGTAGAAGGGCTTGCGCATGGCGGTTCCGTTGTCAGATGATGCATGAAGGCATTGCCTGACGGAGTATAGAAGCGGCATGGGGCGGGCGCAACCGGGCGGCGCGGCAAGGGCGTGGCGCGCTGCACCGTTTTCGGATTTGCGCGAAGATGGCGCCCATGAAGCACAAGGACAGCAAACAGGACAACAGGACGGCATCGGGCATCGAGCTGCTCTCGCCCGCAGGCGGCAAACCGGTCAAGATGTGGACGCAAGGCGTGCCCGTCGAGCCCGAAGCCAGGCAGCAGCTGGAAAAGCTGGCGCAACTGCCGTTCGTCTTCCACCACGTCGCCGTGATGCCGGACGTCCATGTTGGCAAGGGCTCGACCATCGGCAGCGTGATCCCGACCCTGGGCGCGGTGATTCCCGCCGCGGTCGGCGTGGACATCGGCTGCGGCATGATGGCGGCCAAGACCACCCTGCGCGCCGACGATCTGCCCGACAACCTGTCGGGCCTGCGCAGCGCCATCGAACAGGTGGTGCCGCACGGCATGTCGCCCAAGACGCGCCAGCACAAGGGGCGCGACGCCGGCTCCTGGAACAATCCGCCGCCGCCGGTCGATGCCGGCTGGGCCAGGCTCAAGGACGAGTTCGACGCCATCTGCCGCAAGTACCCGAAGCTGCGCGGCACCAACCACCACAAGCACCTCGGCACCCTGGGCAGCGGCAACCACTTCGTCGAGGTCTGCCTGGACGAGGAGGGTTCCGTGTGGGTGATGCTGCACTCCGGCTCGCGCGGGGTCGGCAATGCGATCGGCACCCATTTCATCGAGCTGGCGCGCCAGGACATGCGGCGCCACATGGTCAACCTGCCCGACCAGGACCTGGCCTACCTCGAGGAAGGCACCGAGCACTACGACGACTACGTGGAAGCGGTCGGCTGGGCCCAGAAGTTCGCGCGCATCAACCGCGAGGTGATGATGCACAACGTGATTCGCGCGATGCGCGAGGTGATCCCGCAAGGCTTCGAGACGCATGTGGAGGCAGTCAATTGCCACCACAACTATGTGCAGAAGGAGAAGCACTTCGGCAAGGACGTCTTCGTCACCCGCAAGGGCGCGGTGTCGGCGCGAGAAGGCGAGCTCGGCATTATTCCGGGATCGATGGGCGCCAAGAGCTTCATCGTGCGCGGCAAGGGTAACCCGGAAAGTTTCAACAGCTGCAGCCATGGCGCCGGGCGTGTCATGAGCCGCACCGAGGCCAAGCGCCGCTTCACGAAGGCGGACGTCGAGCGCGCCACCCGAGGGGTGGAATCGCGCAAGGACGAAGGCGTGATCGACGAGATTCCGATGGCCTACAAGGACATCGACGCGGTCATGCATGCGCAGCGCGACCTGGTCGAGGTCGTGCACACCCTTAAACAGGTGGTGTGCGTGAAGGGTTAGCTCCGGGGCTGACGATGTGCAGCAACTCTTGCGGCGTGCCGAACTCCCGGTCCGGCGCCACCCGCCGCAGCGCCTCGATCGGCGCATAGCCCCAGCTCACCGCGCCGAAGGCCACGCCCGCGCGCCGCGCCGCATCGGCGTCCAGCGCCTGGTCGCCCACGTAGAGCGCATGTGCGGCCGGCACCGCCGCGCGTTTCACCACCTTGCGGATGCGCCCGGCCTTGCCGAACATCGACATTCCGCATTCGTAGTGGCCGAACAGCGCGCTCAGGCGCGGCCCCAGCACCAGGCGCACGTTCTGTTCCGAGTTCGAGGACACGATCGCCAGCCGCACGCCCTCGCGGTCGAGCGTGTGCAGCACCTCGCCGATGCCCTCGAACAGCGGAATGCGCGCCGCGTTCTCGCGCATCAGTCCGATAAAGCTGCGCGAGGCCAGCGGCAGCTTCCAGGCCGGTATGCCGACGTGGCGCATGATGGTGCGGGTATCGTGGTGGCGCAGCTGCTGGGCCTCCTCCGCGGCGATGCGGCGAAAGCCGAGCTCGTCGGCGATCTGGTTGAACACGCTGATGAAGAAGGGGAAGGAATCGGCCAGCGTGCCGTCGAAGTCGAAAATGGCGAGACGGTAGGACATGGGGGGCAATCTTCAGGCGGTGCCGCCGTTGGCGCGCAGCACCTGGCCGTTGATCCAGCCGGACTCCTCGCTCACCAGGAAGGATACGATGCGCGCGATGTCGCCCGGCTCGCCGAGGCGCTCGAGCGGCGGCAGCCTGGCAAAGTGGTCGATCTGCTCCTGGGTTTTCCCCGAGAAGAACAGCTCGGTGGCAACCGGCCCGGGCGCCACCGTGTTGACGCGGATGCGGCGCCCGCGCAATTCCTTGGCGAACACCGCGCCCATCGCTTCCACCGCGGCCTTGCTGGCACTGTAGATGGCGTAGCCGGGCAGCTTCATGGCCAGCACGGTGGTGGAGAAGTTCACGATGCGCCCGCCGTCGTTCAGGCGCCGCGCCGCTTCGCGCAGGGTGTTGAAGGTGCCCTGCACGTTGACGCCGAAGGTCTGGGCGAACAGCTCGTCGGAGGTATCGGCCAGCGGCATGGTCTTGAGCACGCCGGCATTGTTGACCAGCACGTCCACCTTGCCCAGCTCGCGTTCGGCGGCGTCGAACAGCGCGCGCACCTCCTCCGGCTTGGCCACGTCGGCCTTCACCGCCACCGCCTTGTGGCCGCAGGCATGCAGGGTGGCGACCACGCGCTGGGCCTCGGCCTCGTTGCTGGCGTAGTTGACCACCACCTGGTAGCCATCCTCGGCCAGCCGCTGGGCCAGGGCGGCGCCGATGCCGCGCGAGGCGCCGGTGACGATCGCGACTTGTTGAGCGTCCTTGTTCATGCTTCCTCCTGTGGGTGAGCCGATGGCCCCATGGACCATCATTCTCCTCCCAATACGCCTTTCAGGGAGCGCTGACGCGAGTAGATGCCGACCGCTTTGCCGGCGATCTCGGTGTCCGCTTCATAAACCAGGCCAAGGCGCCCGGCAACCCGCAGCGACGATGCATTGGTGGAAGCGATCAGGGCCCGGACTGCCGGTTCGCGCCGGATCTCGAGCGCATGGTGCAAGGCCGCCGCCGCCGCTTCGTTCACGAATCCGCGGCCCTAGAAGGCGCGATAGGTATTCCAGCCAAGCTCCATCACGGTGGCGTCCTCGCGAAAGAAGGCGCCGACACTTTCGACCAGCCGGCCGGTTTCCTGTTCCTCGACCGCCCACCAGTCGGCGCCATGGATGAGCCATAGCCCCGCTTGCGCATAGAAGATGCGCCATGCGGCATGGCGGTCGGCCGGGACCAGGTGGGCCGCGCTGACCGGGTCGGCCAGATGCGCCGCGAAGACGTCGAAGTCCTCGCGCCGGTATGCACGCAGCCTGAGGCGCTGCGTGCGGAGGATGGGAACAGAAGTGATGAACTCGCTATTCATGCGCTGGACGTGTCAGGCAGCGATCGCTGCTTCTCCCGCGCCCGCGATCGCCAGGTGGCGGTTCACCGCCGACAGCACCGCACGGAACGAGGCCGTCACGATATTGCTGTCGATGCCCACGCCGAACAGGGTCTGGCCGCTGCCCACGCGCAGTTCGACGTAGCAGGCGGCGCGGGCGTCGGCGCCGTGGCCGATCGCATGCTCATGGTAGTCCATCACGCGGATGTCCAGGCCCAGCGCATTCACGAAGGCGTCGATCGGGCCGTTGCCCTTGCCCTGCATGGCCTGCGGCGCGTGGTGGCGCGTGAGATCGAGTGCGATCTGCACGCCGTGCGCGCTGTCCTCCGTCATGCGGTGCGCCACGTATTGCCATGGCGTCTCCTGCTCCAGGTATTCGCGCGCGAACAGCGTGTGGATGCTGGCCGCGTCGATTTCACGGCCGGTGGCATCGGCCACGCGCTGCACCGCGCGCGAGAATTCGATCTGCAGGCGGCGCGGCAGTTCCAGGCCGTATTCCTGCTCCAGCAGGTAGGCCATGCCGCCCTTGCCAGACTGGCTGTTGACGCGGATGACGGCGTCGTAGCTGCGCCCCAGGTCGGCCGGGTCGATCGGCAGGTAGGGCACTTCCCAGATGGCGTCCGCCTTCTGCACCGCGAAGCCCTTCTTGATGGCGTCCTGGTGCGAGCCGGAGAAGGCGGTGAAGACCAGGTCGCCGGCATACGGATGGCGCGGGTGCACCGGCAGCTGGTTGCATTCCTCCACCACCTGGCGCACCGCGTCGATGTCGGAGAAATCCAGGCCCGGGTCGATGCCCTGGGTGTAGAGGTTCATCGCCAGCGTGACCAGGTCGACGTTGCCGGTGCGCTCGCCGTTGCCGAACAGGCAGCCCTCGACGCGGTCGGCGCCGGCCATCACGGCCAGCTCGGCCGCCGCCACGGCGGTGCCGCGGTCGTTATGCGGGTGCACGCTGATGACCAGGGACTCGCGGCGCTCCAGGTGGCGGCACATCCACTCGATCTGGTCGGCGTAGACGTTGGGCGTGCTCGCTTCCACGGTGGAGGGCAGGTTGACGATCATCTTGTTGTCGAGCGTCGGCTGCCACACATTGCTGACGGCGTCCACGATCTGCTTCGAGAAGTCCAGCTCGGTGGTGGAGAAGGATTCCGGCGAATACTCCAGGCCCCATTGGGTCTGCGGATGCTGCGCCACCAGTTCCTTGATGAGCTGCGTGCCCTTCACCGCGATCTGCACGATCTCCTCGCGTTCCATGCCGAACACCACGCGGCGGAACACCGGGGCCACCGAGTTGTAGACGTGGACGATGGCGCGCTTGGCGCCGGCGGCCGATTCCACCGTGCGGCGGATCAGCTCCTCGCGCGCCTGGGTCAGGACGATGATGGTCACGTCGTCGGGGATGCGCTTTTCCTCGACCAGCATGCGCACGAAGTCGAAGTCGGTCTGCGATGCGGAAGGGAAGCCGACCTCGATCTCCTTGATGCCGATCTTGACCAGCATCTCGAAGAAGCGCAGCTTCTTCTCCGGGCTCATCGGCTCGATCAGGGCCTGGTTGCCGTCGCGCAGGTCGGTGCTCATCCAGACCGGCGGCTTGGTGATGCTGCGGCCGGGCCACTGGCGGTCAGCCAGCTGGACGGCGGGGAAAGGGCGGTATTTGGCGGCGGGGTTCTTCAGCATTGCGTTTGCTCCTGGTTTGCGTGACACGGTGGCCCGGTTGGGCGGAGGTGTGGCGGCAGGCTGCCGGACGGGCCACGAACGCTAGGCCCGGCAACCGGTCAGTAGCTTTAGCAGGAGACGAAACTGTGCGCGCGAGCCAACGGCCAGCATGGTGCCGGTAGCGGAGAACGACGGGGTATGAAACGGAATCTTGGACATCGGTACAACTTTCCTTGACTGCTTGCGGGCCGGCGACAGGCCGGGACGTACGGCGTGATTTACGCGCGTAGTAGCAGGGCTGCCAGCGATAGCACGCCGGCGGCAGGTAGGGAAGTCGACAGATGCAGGTGGAAGGACATGCGATCCACTCTAAGAGAGGAATGGATCGCATGTCAAGCAAAAATTGCTGCGCTGCGGAAGCGGCTACAGTTTCTCGAGCAGCGCCGGCAGCTCCTTCATGAAGGCGTCGCGCACGCGCAGGCCGGCCCGGCCGCCGCTCTCGCGCTGCTCGTCCTGCACCAGGCGCGCGAACACGACCGTGCGTCCGCCGTCGACGGCCCAGCCCACCAGCCAGCCGTGCGGCGGGGAGCCCGGTTCCGAGCCGGTGCCGGTCTTCGCATACACGTCCCAGCCGCTGCGCAGGCGCGCATGACGCATCAGCGCGGCGGTCATGTCGAAGGCCCTGGGGGATACCGGCAGCGTGCGGTTGACCAGCTTGCGCAGGAATACCGCCTGCTCGTCGGCCGAGATCTTTAGCGAGCTGCCCAGCCAGGCCTGGGTCAGCCCGTCGTTCTTGCCGGGGTTGCCGGAAGCGTCGCGGTTGCCGTAGTCGAAGCGGTCGAGGTAGGACTGGAAGCGCTCCGCGCCGAGCCGGGTCGTCACCTGCTGCGAATACCAGACCACCGAGTGCTTCATCCACGCGGCCGGGCTTGTCGTGGTGCGCCATTCCGGCAGCCAGTCGACGTAGCCCTCGCGGAAGGGCCACTGCGGCGTGGCCGTATCGACCAGGATGCCGCTGTCGTAGCCCATCAGGCTGATCGCCACCTTGAAGGTCGAGGCCGGCGTGACGCGCTGCTCGCACTGGCCTTCGCGCACCAGGACCTTGCCGGTGCCGGCATCGACCAGCAGGGTGCAGTGGATCGCTGCCTGGCCTGTGCCCGACAGTGCCAAACCAGCCAGCAGGGCCAGCGCCATCAGGTATTTCATGCTTGTTGCGCCTCCATCAAAGTGGGCAGTATAGCAATCGGGCAATATTTGAACAGGGCACTTTTCTGCAGCGCAGCGCCATCGCTGGTATACTGGCGGTCTGTCGTCGAAGCAGCGCTTCCGACATCCCCCGGCTCCGTATCTGCAACATCGCGCTACGCCGCCGCCCAAGCCTCCGCACCTGTTGTTCCATTTGCAGCTGCGCGCTTTCCTCTCTCCACCCTGGCCCCGGTCTGGCCAGCATCAGCAAACGCCGCCATGCTTCGCCGGGCGGTGCGACCGACGTTTCAACGACCCGTGCGCCGCGCGGGCCGTCAACAGCATAAGGAGCTAGCATGGCTAAAGAAGAACTGATCGAAATGAACGGACTGGTGTCCGAAATCCTGCCTGAAATGCGTTTCCGCGTTGAGCTCGATAACGGCCACAAGCTGATCGCCTACACCTCGGGCCGCATGAAGAAGAACCACATCCGCATCCTGGCGGGCGACCGTGTCACTCTGGAAATGTCGCCGTATGACCTGAACAAGGCACGCATCACTTTCCGCCACATCGAAAACCGCGGCCCCTCGGGCCCACGTCCGGCGCCGCGCCGCCGCTGATCCTGCTCAAGCCTGTGCACCGCAGGCGTGCGCTTCCTGGGCGCGGGAAGCGCGCATACTTCGCTTCCGTAGCTGACCACGGGAGCACGCGATGGATGCATTCCTGCTTTTCCTGGCCGATGGGCTGACGGGGGCCTCGCCCCTTGCCATCCTGGCCTACACCCTGCTGGCCACGCACGTCACCATCGTGGCCGTCACCGTCTACCTGCACCGCCACCAGGCGCACCGCGCCCTGTCCCTGCACCCGCTGGTGGCCCATTTCTTCCGCTTCTGGCTGTGGCTCACCACCGGCATGGTCACGCGCGAATGGGTGGCCATCCACCGCCGCCACCATGCACACTGCGAACGCGAGGGCGACCCGCACAGCCCCCGCCAGGTGGGCCTGCGCACGGTGCTGCTGCGCGGCGCCGAACTTTACCGCACTGCCAGCCAAGACGTTGACGCCATTGCGCGCTACGCCGCCGGCTGCCCGGACGACGCCATCGAACGCGGCCTGTACAGCCGCTTCACCTGGCAGGGCGTCGGCCTGCTGCTGGTGCTCGACGTGTTGCTGTTCGGCGTCATCGGCCTGTCGGTGTGGGGCATCCAGATGCTCTGGATTCCGGTGCTGGCGGCAGGCGTGATCAACGGCGCCGGGCACGCCGTCGGCTACCGTAATTTCGACTGCCAGGAAGCAGCCACCAACATCGTCCCGTTCGGCGTGCTGATCGGCGGCGAAGAACTGCACAACAACCACCATACTTTCGCCACCTCGGCCAAGCTGTCGGTGAAATGGTACGAATTCGACATCGGCTGGATGTACATCCGGCTGCTGGAGTGGCTGCGCCTGGCCAAGGCGCGGCCGCTGCCGGCGCCACCCCGCATCCGCTACCGCCACGCGCTGGTGGACGCGGCGACCCTGCGCGCCGTGCTGGCCAACCGCGCGCGGGTGATGGCGGCGCTGAATGCCCGGCTCAGGCCGGTGTGGCGGCGCGAATTGCGCGGCATCGCCCCAGGTAGCGGACTGGACCGGAAAGCGGCCTTGCGCCTGCTGAGCCGTGACCCCGGCTACCTGAATGGCGACGAGCAGGGCCGGCTGGGCGGGCTGCTGGCTTCCAGCGACTATCTCAGCAGGGTGCAGGCCTTGCGCGAACAGCTGGCGCAGCTGTGGCAGCGTTCGCTGGCCAGCGAGGAGCAGCTGATGGAGGCGCTGAGCGCGTGGTGTTTCCGGGCAGCGGCAGACAGCTGCGCGCAAGTGCGTTCGTTTGCCGCTGAACTGCGTGGGTATTCGTAGGGTGGTCGGCTCTGCCGACCGCGCGTTCAACTCACGGTTGCGTTGCCACATCGCTCGCACTGGCTGGACGCGCGGTCGGCGAAGCCGACCACCCTACGGTTGTGCGGCGCATCCGGTTCAACGGTGCTGGCAACAAACATGATCGGCTTTACAATGTTTCTATCTAAAAAACAGGCACCCGACGATCCATGGCCCATATCCATCCTGCCGGCTGGCGCGAGATGTCCGTCACCGGGTCTGCCGCGCGTGAAATCGAAACCCTGACGCTCCTCGAGAAGCGCCTCTCGGACACGCCCTACGAGATCTACCACGGCGTCCACTGGACCAACGTCGAGCACGGCTTCTCGGCCTACGGCGACATCGACTTCATCATCGTGGCGCCGAACGGCAGGCTGCTGCTGATCGAGCAGATCGCCGGCTTCCTCAACGAGAGCAAGGATGGCCTGGTCAAGAACTACCAGGGCAAGCCGCGCAAGATCCGCCATCAGATCCTGCACACCATCGAAGGCTTCGCCAAGCGCTACCAGGGCGAGCTGTCGATCGACTACCTGCTGTACTGCCCCGACTACATCGTGAAGGACCCGCAGCAGGCCGGCATCGACCCCAGCCACATCATCGACGCCACCACCAAGGGCCGCCTGGGCGCGAAGATCCGCGAAATCCTGCCGCTCACCGCCCGCACCGAGGAGTTCGACCGGGTCACCCGCTACCTCGGCGACACCCTGAGCCTGCGCCCGGACCCGAGCTCGATGATCGGCTGCGCCACCAGCATGGTCACGCGCCTGTCGGGGGGCCTGGCCACCTGGGCGCGCCGGCTCGAGTTCTCTCCCTTCCGCCTGCGCGTGGTGGGCACCGCCGGCAGCGGCAAGACCCAGCTGGCGCTGGCCGAATACACGGCCGCCATCGATGCCGGCCTGCGCCCGCTCTACGTCTGCTTCAACCGCCCGCTGGCCGACCACATCGAGCGCCTTGTGCCCGCAGGCGGCCGGGTCGCCAACTTCCACGAATTGTGCGACGCCTGGCTGCGCGCCCAGGGCAGGACGCCCGACTACGGCGCGCCCACCGTCTGGGCCGAGATCGAGGGCGCGCTGGTGGAAGCGGACCTGCCCGAGACCTGGCAGTACGACGTCGTCATCGTCGACGAGGGCCAGGATTTCACCACCACCTGGCGCGACATCGTGCTGCGCATGCTCAAGGAGGGCGGCCGCGCCATCTGGCTGGAAGACCCGGACCAGAACCTGTACGGCAAAGAGATGGTGCCGCTGCCCGGCTGGGTGGTGCTGCACTCGAACACCAACTACCGCAGCCCGCGCGAAGTGGTGCAGATGCTGGGCTCGATCGGCGCCGTCAGCCAGCCGGTGGAGGCGGGCAGCCCCTTCAAGGGCGCCGACATCGAGGAGCTCACTTACCCGGAAGGCGACGTCGAGGCCATGCTGTCGCAGACCCGGCGCGCCGTCACTCTGTGCCTGGCCGCGGGCTTCGGGCGCCAGGACATCGCGATCTGCTCCTTCCGCGGGCGCGAAAAGTCGGCCATCCTCAAGCTCGATAAACTGAGCGACGCGCACACCCTGCGCTCCTTCACCGGCGCCTACGACCTGTTCGGCAACCCGGTGTTCCGCGAGGGCGGGCTGCTGGCGGAATCGGTGTACCGCTTCAAGGGCCAGTCGGCGCCGGCGCTGATCTTCACCGAGATCGACTTCGAAGAGATGGACGAACTCACGCTGAGAAAACTGTTCGTCGGCATGACGCGCGCGCGCCTGAAGCTGGTGCTGGTGATGAGCGAGCGTGCTTCGGTGCAGTTCCTTGATCGCATGAGCGGAGGCGCGCAGGACGCTTGATTCATGCGGGCCGCATGAAGATTCGACGCGTCTCGGTGCAAGTACCGTGCTAGCATTTTGCTCATCGAATCCTGGAGACGACGATGAAGCGACCGGCGGTGGCAAAGAGGGCGCGCATGCGCGTGAAGGTACTGGGAGCGTCGGCACTGATGCTCTTGCTGGCCGCCTGCGGCGACCATCCGCCCAAGGACAAGGACGATGACAAGCAGCCGCCCGCGCAGGCCGCCATCAGCATCTTCGCCGGCAGCGCCCTCGATGCAGGCAGCACCAACGCCACCGGCGAAGCTGCGCGCTTCGACAAGCCCACCGGCATCGCCATCGACGCCGCCGGCAACGTGTACGTGGCCGACACCGGCAACGACACCATCCGCAAGATCACCCCGGCCGGCGCCGTCACCACCCTGGCCGGCGCCGTGCGCGCCAGCCAGTACGTCGACGGCCCCGGCGACCGCGCACGCTTCCTCCAGCCGCTGGCGCTGGCGATCAACAGCAGCGGCACCCTGTACGTCACGGACGAGATGCGCATCCGCAGCATCAGCAGCGCCGGCCAGGTGGCGACGGTGGCGACCATCCCGGTGGGCAGCAATGTCACCGCGGGCAGCATGCCGGTGCTCGTCCCGAAAGGGATCGCGGCCGACGCGCGCGACCACCTCCTGGTGACGAACGGCGTCAGCACGCGGCGCATCGTCGCCGGCGCGACGGGCATGCTGGAAGGCATTGACGTGGCCCAGGACCTGATCGGCACGCGCACCGCGGAAGCGCGCGGCGTGGCGGTCGACAGCAACAACAACGTCTACGTGTTCGACCTGCAGCGCAGGATCAGCCGTACCTTCAATCCCACCACCGTCAACGCCAACGTGTTGACCCCGCTGGCGGGCGCACCGAACGGGCGCGGCGCGGCCAACGGCACCGGGACGGCGGCGACCTTCGAGGAAGTGGTGGCGCTGACGGTCGACCCGCAGGGCAACGTCTACGCGGCCGACGCGGTCAACAACCTGGTGCGGAGAATCACGCCGGAGGGCGTGGTGAGCACCATCGCCGGCACCGCGCGCAACGGCACGCTGCAGGCAGGGAGCCTGCCGGGCAGCCTGGCGCCGATCCGGGGCATCACCAACGACGGCAAGGGCAACCTGTACCTGACCTCGGGCAACGCCGTGATCAAGATCAAGGTGCCGTAAGCGGGCAGCGCCGCCGCAAGCGCTTTAGTGGCCGATCGCCGCGGTGGCGACGCCCTGTGCCACGCTGTTCTTGCTGGTGGTGGTGGTGAGCGCGAACAGCGGCTTGCGCGGCGACTTGTCCGTGCTCCATTCATAGGCGACGGTGCTCTTGACGCCGTCCGGCCCCTTTTCCGAGGTATTGCGCTTGCGCTCGCTGCGGAAAGGCTCGGGCGCCTTGCCCACCGTCTTTTCGAACATCGCCTGCACCGTCGCGGCCGGCACCGTCTTGGCGTACAGCGCGCACAGGTTCTTGTCCGAATGGACGACCATGATGAACTGGCCGTGCTGGCTCGGCACCGACCAGGCATTGCCCTTGGCGCCCTGCAGGAACACGGCCGCGGCCTCGGCGGGCAGCTGGGGGAAGCTTGATAGCTGCTTGCGCAGGCCGTCGAAGTCGTGCAGGTACTTCAGGCAGTGCGTCGAGTAGATATTCATGAAGGCCGCGGCCTGCTGTTCGGGCGCGGCGATGGCGATTGTGGAAACCAAAGTTCCTCCGAGGATGATGGCGGCTTGGCGAAGAAGTCGCATTTTGGTTGTGCTCCGGCTGATATCTGATACGTCTTACTATAGCAACTCAGCCCTGAAATGCCGGGTTGCCGCAGGCAAACGTACGCGAGGACGAGCATGGCACGGACCTATACGAAACAGGATGTCCCGCTGGAAAAGATCCGCCGTTATTTGGAGCCGGGACCGATCGTGCTCGTCAGCTCATGCTGGGAAGGCCGGCGCAACATCATGACCATGGGCTGGCACATCGTGATGGAGTTCTCTCCCTCCCTGGTGGGCTGCGTGATCGCATCAAGCAACCATAGCTTCGAGATGGTGCGGCAAAACCGCGAGTGCGTCATCAACCTGCCGACCACGGCGCTGCTGGATGCGGTGGTGGGGATCGGCACCACGTCTGGCAGCGAGGTCGACAAGTTTGAGCGTTTCGGCTTGACGCCAGAGGCGGTGGAGGGCGTTGCTGCACCGGCCATTCGAGAATGTCACGCCCACTTCGCTTGCCGGCTGCATGACGACAGCCTGGTGGACAAGTACAACTTCTTCATCTGGGAAGTGGTCGCAGCGCGGGCGGCGAAGACGCCGAAACATCCCGAGACCGTGCATTACACGGGCGAGGGTGTGTTCATGGTGGCAGGCGAGGTGGTCAGCCGGAGGACGATGGCATTGCTTGCGAAAGAGCCGAATTGACTTCCGAAGGCATTGGCTCTGCGGCGGCATGGTCATGTGGTTCGGGAACCTCGAGAATCAGGCGTGGAATTCGCTCATATAGCATGATTCTGAATTCATCCCGATCCATCGAATGATGACAGCGGCGGTGGCAGTTTGGACAAAGCGCAACAGCGTTTGTCGTCCTATCCGAACCGTGACTCGACAACGGCATGACGTGGTGGACTTCGAGATATGGCAAGCCATCGGTTCCGATAAATGGCGCTGGGCTGCCGCAAGCTTCGCAGTGGCCGTTAGCTGCTTGGAGAACCCATGCCTTGACCGCGGGATCGCGCACGAATGTCGTGACGGTCGAGGTATTCACACCAGGAGTGATCGCCCCACGTGGAATGGCGCCCAAGTGTCGTTGTCTTAGTTCGGAAACACGCGCCGAAAGCGAATTGGGACCTGTCAGAAATTCTGTGTGCGGGGCCAGAATTCGTAGTTAGGTAATTGCGTTCGTGAAGCGCTCGCCGAACATAATGGCGAACTGATTGGCAGCCTGTTTCCAGGTACGCTGCGGCATCTTCCAATCTTTCTCGATATTGCGCAAGGCCAGAAACAACAATTTGGTTGCTGCTTCGTCGCTGGGGAAGTGGCCGCGGTTCTTGACGATCTTTCGCAGGCGCATATGCAAGCTCTCGATGGCATTGGTCGTGTAGATGATGGTGCGCACTTCCGGCGGATAGGCGAAGAAGGGAATTACCTGCTGCCACTGGCGGCGCCACATCGCTGCCACCGTCGGAAATCTGGTGCCCCATGGCCCGGCCGCGAACGCGTCAAGCGCCGCTTCAGCCAAGTCAGCATTGGCAGCCTGGTAGACGGGCTTCAGGGCCGCCGCCAGCTCCTTGCGGTCCTTCCACGCTGCCAGCGTTGTCGAGTTGCGAATCAGGTGTACGATGCAGGTCTGAATCTGCGCTTGCGGGTATACCGCCTCGATGGCCTCAGGGAAGCCGCGCAGGCCGTCGACGACGGCGATCAGGATGTCCTCCAGTCCTCGGTTCTTCAGTTCGTTGAAAACCTTCAGCCAAAACTTGGCTCCTTCCGTTTGCTCGATCCACAGGCCCAGCACCTCCTTGCGGCCATCGGCACGAATGCCCAAGGCCAGGTAGACGGCCTTGTTCTTGACGGTGCCTTCGTCCCGGATTTTCAGGCGCAGCGCGTCGAAATAGACGATCGGGTACATCGCTTCGAGTGGCCGCTGCTGCCATTGATTGACCTCTTCGAGAACCTCGTCGGTGATGGTCGAGATCAGGTCTGGCGAGACGTCGGTACCGTACAGCTCCAACAAATGCCCCTGGATTTCGCGCACGCTCATGCCGCGCGCGTACATGCTGATGACGTGATCGTCAAAGCCCGTCATCCGGCGCTGGTGCTTGGCCACCAGCTTGGGCTCGAAGCTCGACAGGCGATCACGTGGAATGTCCAGATGGAGTTCGCCGCCCGGTGTCAGCACCTTCTTCGGACTGCTGCCGTTACGGTGATTCTTGCTGCCTTCGCCCTCGCTGGCCAGGTGATGGCTCAGCTCGGCCGACAGCATGCGCTCGGCCAGCATCTTCTTGAGCTGTCCGGCCAGGCCAGCTTCACCGAGGATCGATTCGGCGTCCTTGTTCTCGACCTGGGCGAGCAACTGGTCGATCAGCTCGACCGGGAATGGGTATGCGGCTTTCTGTTTCTTGGGCTTTTTGGTGGTCATCACTTCGGTCATGGAACAGTCCTTTCGAGATTATTTCATGACCCCGTTCCACACAGAAATACTGACAGGCTCGCGAATTGATGTCGGCTGTCGGCACATAAGGCTCCAGCGATTCGACACCATAGGCACTCAGCAAGGCGCTCATCTTTTCTTTGACATCCGAACCGATATTACGAGCTGGCTTATAGCCGACGATATAGGGCATTTTTAGCTCGTACAACGCAGCGGAGATGTTCTGCATTCGGAACTCGACGGAGCCTTCGGTGCGTGCAGCTAATGCGTCAGCACGGAGATCACGGTTCACCGCAGCCTTGTTGTAGGCAATCCCAGCCAGCTCCTTGTGGAGCATGGACAGGTAAGCCTTGATGGCCGCTCCGAGTTCGTCATCGCTCCACGGAATCGTGTCTTTTGGTCGGGATGGCACGTGGACTCAGATTGATGGGATCGTTGATTGACATAGTCTACGTCTTGTTCAATATCTCATCAACAATATCGAGAACGCGTTCTGCGCGATTGTGTCGGCGAACCTGGCCAAAGTTTTCTGAATGAAAATTCCTTTCGCCAGATCAATATTCGTTGGTAGCATCACGGGATGAATGCTTCCCCTTCCTATGGAGTTACACCTCCACGCATCCGTCGCCGTCAGAACATCGCACTGGTCCTCCTGGTCGTTACTGGCGTCATTAACTACCTCGACCGTGCAACACTTGCCGTCGCCAATGAATTCATTCGCACCGACCTCGGCCTCTCGCTTGGCCAGATGGGTTTACTGTTGTCGGCCTTCTCCTGGAGCTATGCGCTTTGCCAGCTCCCTGTTGGCGCCCTGGTCGACAAGATTGGCCCGCGCTGGCTGCTCGGCGCGGGCTTGGTGCTGTGGTCGCTGGCACAAGCTGCGGGCGGCCTGGTCTCGACCTTCGGCTGGTTCGTGCTTGCCCGGGTCGTGCTCGGTATCGGCGAGGCGCCACAGTTCCCGGCGGCGGCGCGTGTCGTGAGCAATTGGTTCCCCATCAAGGCACGCGGTACGCCGACGGGCATCTACAACTCGGCGTCCCCATTGGGTTTTGCACTGGCACCACTGTGCCTGTCGCCCCTGATCGCCGCCACCAGCTGGCACTGGGCATTCTTCGTTACCGGCGCACTCGGCATCGTGGCGGCGGTCGTCTGGGTGATGCTGTATCGCGACCCGGCGCGCGAGCAGATGTCCGCGGAGGAGCTGGCTTATCTGGATGAAGGCCAGAGGGTGGAAGAGGCGCCGAAAGCGGGCTTCTCCTCTTGGCTCGCCCTGTTCCGGCACCGTGCAACCTGGGGCATGCTGCTCGGCTTCTTTGGATCGGTCTATCTCAATTGGGTTTACCTGACCTGGCTGCCCGGTTACCTGCGCACAGAGCGCAACATGGACCTTGCCTACGTCGGCGTGGCGGCAACCATTCCCTTCCTGTGCGGCTTCGCCGGCGCTTTGGTGGCCGGTTGGGCCTCCGACCAGATCACACAGCGTGCCTCATCGGTGCTGGCCGGCCGCCGCACGGCGGTCGTGATCGCCATGCTTGGCATGGTAGCGTTCACGATTCCTGCGGCACTGGTCGAGAGCAATACCTTGGCTATTGCCTGTATTTCGGTGGTCATCTTCCTGGCCAATGCTGCCTCGGCTTGTTCCTGGTCGCTGGTCACGGTCGTGGCGCCGCGCAGCCGTATCGCTTCGTTGGGCGCGATCCAGAACTTCGGCGGTTTCATCGGCAGCGCATTGGCACCGATCTTCACCGGCTATATGGCGCAAGCCTGGTCCTTCGTGCCGGCCTTGCTGGCAGGCGCCGGCATTGCCTTCCTCAGCGCGATGTTGTACCAGTTCCTCGTTGTGCGACCAATTCCAGAGCAGGAGCCAGAGACCGGAGCGTAGCCATGCGTCTAACGATGAAGGCGGTACTTGCCCTACTTTGCTTGGGCCTCGGTTCAGCGGCTGCAGCGGAAGCCCGCCTTCCTTCCGATGTCGCCAAGTATGTAGAACAGCGTGAGGGTTGCGACCACTTCCGAGGTGCGATTCCCGATCCATCAGACGAGCAGCGCATGCAGGAAGTCAAACGCGAAATCCGCAAGCTGTGCACTGGCACGGACAAGAAGCTCCAGCAGTTGAAGCGCAAGTATGCCAAGAACCAGGCGGTCCTGAAGCGCCTGAATGAGTTCGAGGAACAAATCGAGTAGCCGCCGTCACCAGTGGACGCTGGAATAAAAAACGGCCTCGTACAAGTACGAGGCCGTTTTGGCTTGGAGCGCAGAACGCTTAGACGTCGATATTCCCCGCCTGCAGCGCATTCGTCTCAATGAAGTTACGACGCGGTTCGACTTCATCCCCCATCAGCGTGGTAAAGATCTGATCAGCCGCAATCGCATCCTCGATCTGCACCTTCAACAGGCGGCGCACGGTCGGATCCATCGTGGTCTCCCACAGCTGCTCCGGATTCATCTCGCCCAGACCCTTGTAACGCTGTTTCGAAACACCGCGTTCCGCCTCTTCGCGCAGCCAGATCATGGCTTCGTGGAAGCCGCGCACCGCGAACTCCTTCATCTTCTCGCCTTCGCCGCGGCGGATGATGGCGCCTTCGCCGATCAGGCCCTGGAAGGTGGCGGCCGCATTGGCCAGCACGGCGTAGTCGTTGCTCTGCACAAAGTCGGCGTCGATCGAGGTCACGTTCACGTTACCGTGGCGCATGCGCTCGATGCGCAGCGCGTGCTTTTCGGACAGCTCGTCCGAACGCACGACCACCTTCACGGCCGGATCCTTGATCGCCGCTTCCATCGCCTTGGCCGAGGCCTCGGCCTTCTCCAGCGTGCTCATGTCCAGCGTCACGCCGGCCGTGATCGCGGTCAGCGCCGCGCGGTCGATCACGCGGGTCAGGCGCATCATGATGGCGTTCGACAGGTTGTACTGGCGCACCAGCTCGGCCAGCGCTTCGCCGCTGATCGGCTCGGCGTCTTCGCGCGGGATCAGCGAGGCGCTGTTCAGCGCCACCGTCATCATGTAGCTCGCTTCTTCGACGTCGTCCTTCAGGTAGCGCTCGTCGCGGCCGGCCTTCACCTTGTACAGCGGCGGCTGCGCGATGTACACGTGGCCGCGCTCCACCAGCTGCGGCATCTGGCGGTAGAACAGCGTCAGCAGCAGGGTGCGGATGTGGGCGCCGTCGACGTCCGCGTCGGTCATGATGATGATGCGGTGGTAGCGCAGCTTGTCGACGTTGAATTCGTCCGGGCCGATCGAGGTGCCCAGGGTCGCGATCAGGGTGGTGATCTGCTCCGACGACAGCATCTTCTCGAAGCGTGCCTTTTCCACGTTCAGCACCTTGCCGCGCAGCGGCAGGATGGCCTGGAACTTGCGGTCGCGGCCCTGCTTAGCGGAGCCGCCTGCCGAGTCACCCTCGACGATGTACAGCTCGGCCAGCGCCGGGTCGCGTTCCTGGCAGTCGGCCAGCTTCGAGGACAGGCCCAGCCCGTCCATCACGCCCTTGCGGCGGGTCAGGTCGCGCGCCTTGCGCGCCGCTTCGCGCGCACGGGCCGCTTCCACGATCTTGCCGCAGATGATCTTGGCGTCGTTCGGCTTCTCCATCAGGAAGTCGGTCAGGGTCTTGGCCACGATCTCCTCGACCGGTCCGCGCACTTCCGACGACACCAGCTTGTCCTTGGTCTGCGACGAGAACTTCGGCTCCGGCACTTTGACGGACAGCACGCAGGTCAGGCCCTCGCGCATGTCGTCGCCCGAGATCTCCACCTTCGCCTTCTTGGCGAATTCGTTCTCGTCGATGTACTTGTTGATCACGCGCGTCATCGCCGCGCGCAGGCCGGTCAGGTGGGTGCCGCCGTCGCGCTGCGGGATGTTGTTGGTGAAGCACAGCACCTGCTCGTTGTAGGCGTCGTTCCACTGCATCGACACGTCCACCGAGATGTTGGTGCCCTGGTCCGACACGCGCTCGCCGGTGGCCTGGAACACGGTCGGGTGCAGGACCGACTTGGCCTTGTTGATGTACTCCACGAAGCCGCGGGTGCCGCCTTCGAAGGCGAACACTTCTTCCTTGCCGGTGCGCTGGTCGGAGAGCTTGATGTTGACGCCGTTGTTCAGGAACGAGAGTTCGCGGATGCGCTTGCTCAGGATCTCGTAGTGGAACTCGACGGTGGTGAAGATTTCCTCGTCGGCCCAGAAGTGCACTTCGGTGCCGCGCTTGTCGGTGTCGCCCAGGACCTTCATCGGCGAGACTTCCACGCCGTCGACCACCTCGATGATGCGGTCCACCGGGACGCCGCGCGAGAATTCCAGCTGGTGGATCTTGCCTTTCTGGCGCACGGTCACGCGCAGCAGCTTCGACAGCGCGTTCACGCACGAGACGCCGACGCCGTGCAGGCCGCCGGAGACCTTGTACGAGTTCTGGTTGAACTTGCCGCCGGCGTGCAGTTCCGTCAGGGCGATCTCGGTTGCCGAGCGCTTCGGCTCGTGCTTGTCGTCCATCTTGACGCCGGTCGGGATGCCGCGGCCGTTGTCGGTGATCGAGATCGAGTTGTCGGAGTGGATGGTGACGTGGATCTCGGTGCAGTAGCCGGCCAGGGCCTCGTCGATCGAGTTGTCGAGCACCTCGAACACCAGGTGGTGCAGGCCGGTGCCGTCCGAGGTGTCGCCAATGTACATGCCCGGGCGCTTGCGCACCGCTTCCAGGCCTTCCAGGATCTGGATCGAGGACGCGCCGTATTCGTCCGCCTTGGCGGCGGGAGTCATTTCTGGTTGGGTATTCTCGGACATGGACTGCTTTCTCTATAAAACGGGTGATTCAGGCGCCCACGAAAGCGGCGCCCGAACCCAAATGCTGCGTGGGTGCTGCTTAAATCCGCATCGGCATGACGACGTACTTGAAGTCGCCATTGTCGGGAATCGAGATCAGCGCCGACGAGTTCGAATCGCCCAGCGCGATGTTCACCTGGTCGCACTTCAGGTTGTTGAGCACGTCGAGCAGGTAGGTGACATTGAAACCGATGTCGATGGTGTCGCCGCCGTAGTCGATCTCGAGTTCTTCGACCGCTTCTTCCTGGTCGGCATTGGTCGAGCTGATCTTCATGACGCCCGGCTCGATGATGCAGCGCACGCCCTTGAACTTGTCGCTGGTCATGATCGCGGCGCGCTGCAGCGAACGCAGCAGCTCGTCACGGCCGATCGTGAACTCGTTCTTGTAGCCCTTCGGGATCACGCGGGTGTAGTCAGGGAACTTGCCCTCGACCAGCTTCGAGACCAGCTCGATGTCGGCGAAGGTCAGCTTCACCTGCGAGGCGGCGATATCCAGGCGCACCTCCTCATCGCTTTCTTCCAGCAGGCGCTGCAGTTCGATGATGGTCTTGCGCGGGATGATCACTTCCTGGCGCTCGAAGGCCTGCTCGGTGGCCACCTGGCAGAAGGCCAGGCGGTGGCCGTCGGTGGCGACGGCGATGATATTGTTACCGTCCAGCACCAACAGCAGGCCGTTCAGGTAGTAGCGGATGTCCTGCTGGGCCATCGCGAAGTGCACCATGTTGAACAGGTGCTTCAGCGTCTTCTGCGGCAGGGTGACGCTGGCGTTGTAGCTGTCGGCCACCGACACGGTCGGGAATTCTTCCGCGGCCAGGGTCTGCAGGGCGAAGCGCGACTTGCCGCTCTGGACGGCCAGGCGCTTGTTCTGCAGGGTCATGGTGACATCGCCCGACTCCGGCAGCGCGCGCAGGATGTCCAGCAGCTTGCGCGCCGCCACCGTGGTGCCGGTCACGTCGTCGCCCGAGCCGATGTTGGCGAGCGTGGTGATCTGGACTTCGGTGTCGGTCGAGAGGAACGAGACGCTTTCGCCGTCCTTGCGAATGAGGATATTGGCCAGAATCGGCATGGTGTGCCGACGCTCGACAATACCACTCACGATCTGCAGTGGCCGGAGAAGCGTGTCTCGGGTGGTTTTGACCAGTTGCATAGATATCCTCAGTTAAGTATTAATTATTTGTTGCTCTAACACTATTTTGCCAATTGCCGGGAGATAACACAAACCTCTCCGGATATTGGGGCGGCAATCGCTTTTTGTAGGGTGGACGGCTCCGCCGTCCGCGCGTTCAACTATCTTCCGAATCATCGCATCGCGTCTCATCAACCGCTGGCTGGACGCGCGGACGGGAGGACCCGTCCACCCTACGTATTAACCTTTCAGCGTCTGCTCCAGCACGTGCAGCTCATGGTTGCACTCGGCGTTCTTCTGGCGGTCCTGGGCGATCTTGCGCACCGCGTGCAGCACGGTGGTGTGGTCGCGGCCGCCGAACAGCTCGCCGATCTCCGGCAGGCTCTTCTGGGTCAGCTCCTTGGCCAGGTACATGGCGATCTGGCGCGGACGGGCGATGTTCGCCGGCCGGCGCTTGGAGTACATGTCCGCCACCTTGATGTTGAAGAAGTCCGCCACCGTCTTCTGGATGTTCTCCACCGAGATCTGGCGGTTCTGCACCGACAGCAGGTCTTTCAGGGCTTCCTTCACCACGTCGATGGTGATGTCCTTGCCGTGGAAGCGCGAGTAGGCCAGGATCTTGCGCAGCGCGCCTTCCAGCTCGCGCACGTTGGAGCGCAGGTGCTTGGCCACGAAGAAGGCGACGTCGTCCGACAGGGTCACGTTCTCGGACTGCGCTTTTTTGAGCAGAATCGCCACGCGCATTTCCAGCTCCGGCGGCTCGATCGCCACCGTCAGGCCGGAGTCGAAGCGCGAGATCAGGCGGTCGTCCATGCCGGTGATCTCTTTCGGATAGGTATCCGAGGTGATGATGATCTGCTTCTTGGCGGCGATTAGCGCTTCGAACGCATAGAAGAATTCTTCCTGCGTGCGGCTCTTGCCGCCGAAGAACTGGATATCGTCGATCAGCAGCATGTCCAGCGAGTGGTAGTAGTGCTTGAAGTCGTCGAAGCCCTTGCGCTGGTAGGCGGTGACGACGTCGCGCACGTACTGCTCGGCGTGGATGTAGCGGATGCGCGCGTTCGGGTTGTCGGCCATGACCTGGTTGCCGATCGCATGGATCAGGTGGGTCTTACCGAGGCCGACGCCGCCGTAGAAGAACAGCGGGTTGTACGACACGCCCGGGTTGTTGGCGACCTGGATCGCGGCGGCGCGCGCCAGCTGGTTGGCCTTACCGGTGACGAAGCTCTCGAAGGTCAGGTCGGTGTTGATGCGGCTCTGCTCGCGCTTGGGCGAGTTGGCGATGTTCACGTTGCCCTGGCTCGGCGCCGGATCGGCAGGGCGCGGGGCGCCGTTGCCGCTGGCGCTGCCGTCGCCGGCAGCAGCGGCAGGACCCGCCGGCTTCCTGGCCGGGTTGTTCTTCGGATCGAGCACGAACTGCACTTCCACCGGCGCTTCCCAGTACTGGCAGGCGAGCTCGGTGATGCGCGTGGCGAACTGGGTCTTGACCCAGTCGAGCTTGAACCGGTTCGGCGCGGCGATGCGCAGCTTGCCATCCTCGTAATCGAGGACGACCAGCGATTTGATCCACGCACTGTATTGCTGCGGCGTCAGCTCGAGTTCCAGCTGCGCGGAACAGGTCTGCCAAAAGTTTTCCAT